>NZ_JBVAYX010000003.1:0-294467 GCF_055412825.1 Pseudarthrobacter linnaei | reverse complement strand
AACTCCAGGCCCCGTACGAACTGGTCAAGGAAGTTGCCGCCACCGGCAAGCTCCCCGTGGTCCTGTTCACCGCCGGCGGCATCGCCACCCCGGCCGACGCCGCGATGATGATGCAGCTCGGCGCCGACGGTGTCTTCGTCGGCTCCGGCATCTTCAAGTCCGGCAACCCGGCCCAGCGTGCCGCCGCCGTCGTGAAGGCCACCACCTTCTTCGATGACCCGGACGAGATCGCCAAGGCCTCCCGCGGCCTGGGTGAGGCCATGGTCGGCATCAACGTCGACGAGATCCCGGCCCCGCACCGCCTCGCCGAGCGCGGCTGGTAACAGCAACACTCTGAAAGGAACGAACTTGTTCATCTGTCATGACGACTGGTCCCACCTGATCGGTGCGACAGTGGAAATCCGGCGCGAAGGAGACACCGTCCGCACAGGCCGCGTTGACCACGCCACAAAAGACTCCAACATCCTCTGGCTTGCGCAGGAAGGCAACAATCCGCGGAAGATGATCGACAAAGCCCAAGGCTACGAAGCATGGGCCGGCTCCGCGTTACTCCGCTGACCTTTGGCAATGTCCGTAAAGTAGCGCATCCCCTTCCGCGGATGAATGTACCTAAGCGGCCATTGCGGTGCCGAAGAGGCGTTCGGCCAGCTGGAGCAGGTGTGCCGGCGCATCCGCTTCATCGCCCTTTGTGGCCAAGGAACACGGCCGTCCCGCTGGCTGTCTCCTCGAGATGTAAACCTGCTTCACGGATCAGCACTTCGGCACGGGCGTTCAGGGGCAAGGGAATACAGTCTGCCTCGTCGTTCAGATAAACGTGCCAATCCTTACCGGTGATTGCTTCGACGTTTCCTTCAACCAAGGCCTGTCGCGAGGCTAGGGTCGTGTTGATTTTTTCGGCGCGGATGGGCTGACTTAGGCTTGCCGGGATAATCAGGGCGATGCATTTCGTGCGCATGAAGGGTCCTTTCTGCGTTTCAACGGTTGGCGACCTGAAAGCTTTTAAGCGAGGCCCGAACAGAATTTAGGCGCCGCCCGTTCCGGGCATTGTATGAGCTTGGCATCGTCCGTTCCACGTGAGAATTGGGCCTGAGTAGCGAATTAGACTCGGACCCTCAGTGATACGGGGATCCGCGGCACCCGCGGTGCCCGTGGGTCCTGTGGCAGCGGCCTAGGGTGTTGCGGGCAGCCGGGCACGGCGTGGAATCTCGGGCTCGGCTGCCCACGGCCCTTATCAAAGCAGCGGAAACGGGCCCACCTGCGGCTGGTGCACCGGCATGGGCGACGTGTCATCGCTGTAAACGCTATCTATCCATCACCATACCCACTCAATTTTATAATGCCGGTCCGCGGGATGTAGTGCACATTATGGAACCGACCTGGACGCAAAAGAGACCCGGAAATTTCACCGTCCGGACTGCGACATAACGCCCTGCGATTCTTTTTCGAGACAAGGGGACGCTAGGGAACGGTCGCCTAGCGCATGCCCTCGCGGCGGATGGCGGTGGCGATCGCCGCCGAACGGGTCTCAACCCCGAGTTTGGCGTAAATGTGTGCCAGGTGCGTCTTCACCGTGGCCTCGGAGATGAACAGCCGCTGACCGAGCTCCCGGTTGCTGAGTCCTTCAGCCAGGAGGGACAGCAGCTCTGCCTCGCGCGGGGTCAGGATGGCGTCCGGGTTGCGCAGTTGCTGGAAGAGCCTCGAGGCTACTGGTGCGCTCATTACGCTCTTGCCGTGGGCTGCGCCGCGGACGGCGGCGAAGATCTCCTCGGGGGAGGCGTCCTTGAGGAGATAGCCCATCGCCCCGGCATCGACGGCGCGGACGATGTCGGCATCGGAGTCGTAGGTGGTGAACACGAGGATCGCCTGCCCGCTGTTGCGCTGCCGCAACTGCTTGATGGCTTCGATGCCGTCCATGCCGGCCCCCATGGCGAGATCCATCATCACCACGGCCGGGCCGTGCTGCTCCACCAGGGCCAGGGCCTCCTCACCCGAGGCTGCCTCGGCCACCACCTTAATGCCGGGCTGGGTCGCCAACAGCGCCTTGAGCCCGCTGCGGACCACCAGGTGGTCATCGGCCAGCAGCACGGTAATGGTCTTCACTGTTTCTCCCTGGTGGGCAGTTCCGCGGCCACAACCGTCCCGTCGCCGGGGCGGCTTTCCACCGAGAATACGCCGCCGAGTTGTTCGACCCGCTGGCGCATGGCGCGCAGTCCGTAGCCTCCAGCGTCCGAAGGCGGTGCCAGCGACGACGAATCAAAGCCCGCGCCATCGTCGTGCACATCCAGCGTGACGGCGCCCGGGAGGAAGCCCAGCGTCACGGTGGCGGAGGCCGCGGACGCGTGCAGTGCCGTGTTGGCGGCCGCGCTCTGGACCACCCGGAGCAGGGCGTGCCGGGTGTCGGCGGGAACGGGACGGGGCTCGCCGGTGACCAGCAGGTGCACACCGGGCAGGTACTGCGCTGCCGCCTTGAAGACCGCTTCCGGGAGCGGCGCCGTGTCCAGTCCCGGGGAGGCGAGGTCGTGGACCAGGCTGCGGGTTTCGGCCAGATTCTGGCGCAGCATCCGGCTGGCGGAGCGGACGTCCTCACGGGCGGCCGGGGTGGGCCAGGACCGGTTGGCCGCTTCCAGGAGGAGGAGGCTGCTGGCCAGGCCCTGGGTCACGGTGTCATGGATTTCCCGGGAAACCCGCGCGCGTTCTTCGATGCTTCCCGCCCGGCGCTCGGTAGCCGCCAGCTGGTCCTGCGCCTGCGAAACGGCTGCGAGCAGGCGGCGCTGCTCAGCAGCGTCCTGTTCGAGGCGGTCGTGGATCAGTGTGAGCATGAGGCCCACCGCCAACGGGCCCAGGAGCATCGCGGCATCCGTGCCGTCGCTCAGCCGGAACAGCCCGGCGGCAGTGGCCGTCGCCGTCGCGCCGGCGGCGAGGTAGGCGCCCGGCCCGGTGAAGGCCGTGCGGCACAGGAAGAACAGCGCGAACGAGCACCAGGCAAAACTCGGCGCCACAATCACCAGCACGGCCCAGAGCACTACCAGGACGAACATCCACACCGCCCACGGCCGGCGCCGCTGCGAGAGCACGGCGATCAGCGCGTAGAGCGCACAGACCGCCGCGGCGAGGGCCAGGACGCCTAAGTTATCCGCAGGGCTGTGCCGCATGACGTAGCGGACCGCCGACGCCGTCATGAGTACGGCAAAACCAAGATGCATGACGGCGTCGATCCGGCCCAGCGCTCCGGTCACGGAGGCATACCCGCGCTGGGAGGGCTCCGGCGGGGCAGCTGGCAAGGAGGACATGGGATCCGGTTCCGGTCGATGGAGTTCTACCCACCATGCTAGAGCCCGCGCCGTGGCGCCGGCCTCAGCCTTTTGGCTGATGCTGCTGGCCTTACGGGGGAGGAAGCGCCAGACGAAGGCCCGATGCCCACCGGCACAGGAACGGCCAAGATGGATTCGGGGCCCGGTCCACCAGCCCGGAGCAAGCCCCGAGACCGCACATCAAGGAGAAGCCATGAAGAAGTCCCAGAAGTTCATCACTGCCGCCGCTACCACCGGGGCGCTGCTCCTGACCGGCGGGCTGACGGCCGCCGCCAACACCGGTCCCGCCCCGGCGGCGGACATCCAGCCTGTTCCGCAGAACGTGGTCGCCCAGAACCGCATCAGCGTGGGTGCTTCCGCCGCTGCCGTCCAGGCCGCCCTCGCGAAATGCCAGGCAGACAAGCTGCCGTTCGTGACGGTGGCGCTGGTCGACCGCTTCGGTACCGTCCAGGCCCTGCTTCGCGGCGACAACGCCGCCGAGCACACAATCGAGGCGGCCCGGGAAAAGGCCTACACGGCCGCGGCCTTCGGTACACCGACCAGCGAGTTGTCCAAACGGATCAACGGGAACGGGCCGAGCATCGCTGACCTCCCCGGCACGCTCTTCCTGGCCGGCGGGGTTCCGCTCAAGGTTAACGGGGTGTCCGTGGCGGGCATCGGCGTCGGAGGAGCTCCCGACGGCATGCTCGACGAAGCCTGCGCCGCAGCCGGGGCGGAATCCATTGCGGGTGCCGCGCCGGGTGCAGCCAAGTAGGCGTCACCTTGGCCGTGATCCGGAATCTCGTCCTGATCTGCGCAGCGGTGCTCGGGCTGACGTCCTGCGGCCCGGGAACAGAGCGGCCCCTCCGGCCCGAGTCCCCGACGTCCGGGATCACTCCCGGGCAACAGGCGCCGCGTCTGACGCCACCGGCCCCGCTGCTTTCTTCGCCAGCGTCGGCCCCGCCGGTCCCGCCCCGGGAGGCTCAGGCGGCACTGGGCCGGCGGCAACGTCAACGCCAAGGACGCGATCCAGGATTCAGCGTTCCTCTACGCCGGGGCAGAGGGATTCAACGAGGTTCTGCGGCTGACGCTCGCCAACGGCGCCGACGTTTCCAGCACCAACCGGTACGGCGGGACAGCGCTGATCCCCGCCAGCGAACACGGACACGTGGAGACCGTGCGGATCCTCATCGAAGCAGGGGTGCCCGTCAACCACGTCAACAACCTGGGCTGGACCGCCCTCCAGGAGGCCATCCTCCTCAACAACGGTGGCCCCCAGCAGCAGGACGTGGTCCGGCAGCTCCTCGCCGCCGGCGCGGACCCCACCATCCCGGACCGTCAGGGACGAACGGCGTTGGAGAACGCCAACCGGCTGGGATATGAAGAGATAGTCAACATCATCCAGACGGGGCGGAACGGGTGACTGAAGAAAATGCCGCCCTTTCCCGGTCCTCACCAGCGCCGCTAGCAAAGATCCTGCTGGAGCGAAGAAGCGTTGTGACCTGCACGTAACTGCGGAGGAGTAAATGGCCTTCGCCGCTCGTGCTCCGCGGGAGCACGTGACGGTCCGACTCGGTTGATTTCGGCTGCACTTTCCCGGGGCGAGACGCGTAACCAGGATGCCGACTGGTTGGGCCGCGGCCACGGACTTCAGGATTCCAGCGCACTGTCTAGGGGGCCTCTAGTTCTTGTCGTGTGCCGTTTGCGGTTGCATCATTGGGAAGCCGTAAATACGCTACGCGGCTGGGCACGGGAGAACGACCAGTCCGTCCGCGACGAGCTGGCCGTTCTCCCAAGGCGATCGAGGTCTACCGGTTCAACAACCACGAGGGCGGGCAGGAACACCATTGGGTCCGCCCGTTCCATCACGTGGCCGCCTTGCTGGCCGGCCAGTCACGGACAGAAACGGTTGTCTACAGCTTCGCGTCGCCGCCGTTCCCTCCCGGGCGCCGCCGTGGCACACTGGGACGACTATCGAGTGACTGGGGGGATTCCAGGTCAGGAGATCGTCATGGGCATTCTGATGCACCCCCACACTTCGGGCTGTCGGTCGGCGGTGGGCAACCCATGATGATCGGCTGGGCCTACCTCATGGCCGCCACATGACCATTGACGCGCTCCTGCTGGGCTTGCTGCTGCTGAACGTGAAGTGGCCCAAGCACTGGAAGAATAAGAACTAGACGCCCTCGCGGAGCGCCCTGCTCCCCCAGGCCCTCACACCGTCGGGGCCAGCTCGGCCGCGGGCACGACGACGGCGCCGGTCGCCGTCGAATCCGGGTTCAGCATCCAGCCGACCCGCTTGGCGGCGTTGAGCACCACCACACTTTCCACGAGCTGGATTCCGGGGATCCGCAGCTGCAGGGCCTGTTCGGCGTTCATCACGTCCGCCAGCGAATGCAGCCACATCAGGATCACAAAGTTGGTGCGGCCCGTGGTGGAGGCACTGAGCCGGATGTTGCGGAAGCTGCGCAGCTCTGCCGCGGCGGCCTCATGCTGGCCGGGCGGGACATTGGCGAACCACTGGCAGGCCACCGGGTATCCCGAGTATTTCTGCGCGATTTCGCACCGGAACGAGAGGACCTGGCTGGCCAGCACGCGGTTGAGCTGCCGCTGGACCGTGGCCGGGCTCCGCGCCAGCGCGCGTGCGATGTCCGCGGCCGCCGCCCGCCCGTCCCTGGCCAGGAACGGGATCAGGTCCAGGTGGCTCTGCGGCAGCGGCGCACCCTGGTTTCCCGTCGGGGCCGGCCCGGAGGCCTCGGGCCCCGCCAGCGCCTGGAGCGCCGCTTTCTGCGACTTGTCCAGGACGTTCAGCCGCCACGCGTACCCGCCGGAGTGCAGCCGCGTGCACAGCGACGTCTGGTACTTGGTGAGGCCCGGGATCTTCCTGAACTGCGGCATCACGTGGCCGCTGAAGTTGGCCAGGGTGGGTGTGATGACCGTCAGCATGAGGTCACGGTTGCTGGCCGCCTCCTCCACCGTGACCACCTCCGGGATGGCCGCCAGCGCGGCCGTGACCTCGGCGCGCAGCTCCATGTCGCAGTCCACATCCACAAGCGCCAGGCACATCTGTTTCGGATCGCCGATCAGATGGGCTGTGCTCCAGGCGGTGCCGGAAGCCTTCAGCCGGTCCCAGCGGGCCGCCAGGGTGGTGGCGTGGACGCCCAGAATGCCGGCGGCATCCGACCAGCTGATCCGCGGCGCAATCTGCAGCGCGTTGATCAGCTGAAGGTCTTCCTCACTGATGTTCACGTGCCCTCCGCCGTCGATGCATGATTCCTGTTCCACCCATCATACTTTTGCGTTTTTCCAGCCAATTTCCAGTATGTGACTCCAGCCACTCCACAATGGGTGCTAGTACTTACCAATCGTTCGGGAAGAGGGAACATATGTCGGTCACCGCCGATGCCAGGGAACTGCACAGCCAGATCACCCGGCTGCGCCATGAGTTGCACCAGGAGCCGGAGATCGGCCTGGCACTCCCCCGGACCCAGGAGAAAGTCCTCAAAGCGCTCGACGGCCTGCCGTACGAAATCACCCTTGGTGAAACCACGACGTCGGTCACCGCGGTCCTGCGCGGCGGCGCACCGCACGCGTCGGCCGACAAACCTGTTGTCCTGCTGCGCGCGGACATGGACGGGCTTCCCGTCCAGGAGCGCACCGGCGTCGGCTTCTCATCCCGGGTCGACGGCGCGATGCACGCCTGCGGGCACGATCTCCACACCTCGATGCTGGCCGGGGCGGCCACCCTGCTGGCCGAACGCCGGGAGCAACTGGCCGGCGACGTGGTCCTGATGTTCCAGCCTGGCGAGGAGGGCTACGACGGCGCCGGGCACATGATCCGCGAAGGGGTTCTGGACGCCGCGGGCCGGCGCGCGGACGCGGCCTACGGCATGCACGTCTTCTCCTCACTGGAGCCGTACGGCCAGTTCGCCACCAAGCCGGGCGTGATGTTGAGCGCCTCGGACGGGCTGTTCATCACCGTTCTGGGCGCCGGCGGCCACGGCTCCGCCCCGCACGCGGCCAAGGACCCCGTCACCGCGGCCGCCGAGATGGTGACCGCGCTGCAGGTCATGATCACCCGGCAGTTCAACATGTTCGACCCCGTCGTCCTGACCGTCGGCGTCCTGCACGCGGGCACCACGCGCAACGTCATCCCCGAATCGGCGCGCATCGAGGCGACCGTCCGGACGTTCTCCCACGCCTCCCGCGAACGGATGATGACCGCGGTTCCCACGCTCGTGAAGGGCATCGCCCAGGCCCACGGTCTGGAGGTGGAGGTCGAATACCGCGGGGAATACCCGCTGAGCATCACGGACGAAAATGAGACACTCACCGCGGAGAGAACCATCCAGAACCTGTTCGGGGAGTCCCGGCTGACCCGCTGGGCCACCCCGCTCAGCGGCTCCGAGGACTTCTCCCGGGTGATGGCAGCGGTGCCGGGCACCTTCATCGGGCTCAGCGCCGTCGCCCCGGAAGCGGATCACACCGAAACCGCTTTCAACCACTCCCCGTTCGCCACGTTTGACGACGGCGTCCTCGCCGACGGTGCGGCGCTCTACGCCGAGCTCGCCATTGCCCGGATCGCAGCCTTGGCGTCCGCCGGCAACCCCCCGTCCTCCGCTTCCTAGCCCTACTTCTTTCGGAGAAACCATGACCACCATCACCTACCCCCAGCTCTCCAGCCGGGCGGCCACACGGAAGACCCTCCTTGGGACGGGCATCGGGAACGCAGTCGAATGGTACGACTGGGCGATCTACGCCACGTTCACGCCGTTCATCGCCAGCCAGCTGTTCAGCAAGGCCGATCCAGCCTCGGCGGTGCTGGCGACGCTGGCGATCTTCGCCGTCGGCTTCGTCGCACGTCCGGTCGGCGGCTTCCTCTTCGGCTGGATCGGCGACCGCATCGGCCGCAAAACATCCATGACGCTCGCCGTCGGCCTCGCCTCGCTGGGCAGCCTCATGATCGGCGTCGCGCCGTCCTTCGCGAGCATCGGCGTCTGGGCCTCGGTGATGCTGCTGGTCGCCCGGCTGATCCAGGGCCTGGCCCACGGCGGTGAGCTGCCGTCGTCGCAGACGTACCTCTCCGAAGTGGCCCCGAAAGAGAAGCGCGGCCTGTGGGCCACCCTGATCTACACCTCGGGCACCGTGGGAATCCTGGCCGGCACCTTGCTGGGCGCCGTCCTCAACATGACTCTGAGTACCGAAGCAATGAATGACTGGGGTTGGCGCATCCCATTCCTGGTCGGTGCCATCATGGGCCTCTACGCGCTGATCATGCGCTCCAAACTGCACGAGTCCGGGGCCTTCGAAGGCGAGATGGCCTCCGAGAAGCGCGCCCCGATCTGGCCGCAGGTCGTGCAGTACCGCAAGCAGGCACTCCAGGTCATCGGGCTGACCGTGGGCCTCACGGTGATCTACTACATCTGGGGGGTCGTGGCCCCGAGCTACGCCGCCATTACGCTGAAAATCGACCGCGGTGAAACCCTCTGGGCCAGTGTGGTCGCCAACATCGTTTTCATCGCCGCCCTGCCGTTCTGGGGCATGCTGTCCGACAGGATCGGCCGCAAGAAGGTGCTCTGGGCCGGTGCGGCCGGAGCCGCCGTCATGCACTTTCCGATGACCTGGCTGCTGAAGGATTCGGCTTGGCAGCTGGCCGTGGCCATGTCAGTCATGCTGATCTTCATTGCCGCCAGCGCCGCGATCGTTCCGGCCGTGTATGCGGAGCTGTTCCCCACGAGCATCCGGACCATTGGCGTCGGCGTCCCGTATTCCATCTGCGTGGCCGTGTTCGGCGGGACCGCCCCGTACCTGCAGACCTGGCTCGGGACCATCGGCCTGGCCAACGTGTTCAACGTCTATGCCGTGGCGCTGCTGCTGGTCAGCGTGCTGTTCGTCTTCACGATCCCGGAGACCAAAGGCAAGGACCTGACGCATTAGGCAGCCCTGAAGGCCTCGTCAGCATTGGCCGTGCAGGCCTCCACAAAGTGCCCCCATTCAGACTGGGGGCACTTTGTGGGTGACGTGGAAAATCCCTGCAGACGTCAGCGACCGCCGGGTGTCTCGCCGTTTCCTACGGCCTCAATCCAGTCGATGGCCTCGTCCGAGAAATAGAATCCGGCAGGCCCGTGCTCACCCACCCACCAGGGGCCGGAAGCGGCCGATCCGCCAGCCTCCTCGATCTCACGAAGCACCTCCGCCGGCACCACGTCGCCGTTGTTTTCAATCAGCCAATCCCGCGTCGAGGGCTTCAGCTTCGGCCACCATTGCTCGATACTCATGGCCGCAGTCTGTCACGCCTTGGACCTTAGCGACACCAGCAATACGGAGTCGTCGTTGACCGCCGGGCGGAAGACGAACGAACAGGGCACCTGCCCTGCTCCGTGCATTTGGCGGCTAAGCCGGAGTTAGGCGGCGTCGTAGGCGAGGCTGCTGGAGAGCTCACGGTATGCGCCGGTCCGGGCACCCGGGCACAAGTAGGATCGGCCAATGACAATTGACGAATGGGAGCGCCGCATAGCCGCGTTCTGGACGGGCTTCGCGGCATCAGCGACCGACGGCAAAGACATCGTCGACGAACTGGACGAACTCGCTGCCGCATCACCGGCCACCGACGGACGCGCGGATTTCGAACGCGCCTGCATCCGCGATTCAACCGGACTGACTCTCGACGCCGTCTCCTTTTACGAGTCCGGGCTCGCTTCCGGGCTCGACCCCATCAGGCAGACACGAACCTATGTCCAGATGGCCAGCTCTCAGCGGGCGCTCGGGCACACGGCGGAAGCCTTAGAGATCCTCGCCCACGCCGATCCGCATGCTTTGGGCGGGGCACCAAGCGCCGTACGGGCCCTGGCTCTCCGGGACGCCGGCCGTCATGATTGAGGCCCTCCGCGCCGCGCTCGAGGCACTCATTCCCCATTTACCCCGGTATCAGCGCTCGATGGCGAACTACGCGAGACTCCTGACAGACAACTAGGCGGTCAGCTGCGTTGTCGCGACACCGGCGTCGCGGCCCCAACGCTCACTTGCCGAGGAACGTCCGGTAACTGGTCAAAGACCCTGTCCCGGAATACCCCAGATCGGTCGGCGAGACAGCCGACGCTTCATCCGCAGAAATCACCTGGATCGCCAGATTCACTTCCGGGTCGCCAGCGGCGGCGTCCACAATCGCCGGAAAAGCATCCCGCAGGAGGCCCATCATCTCTTCCCGGTCCGAGGTGTCGGCGTGGAGAAAGACATCCCCGCTCCGTCCCATGCCGCCGGAGGACTTGTAACTGGCGTCCACGCTGGCGACGTGAGCCAGCTGCTCGACCGCCGCTTTGTACTTGGCGGCGTAGTCTGGGTCCGAGGTTCCCGGCTTTGCCCCGCAACCCGCCAGGACCATGGCCAGCAGACCCACGGCCAGTACGGTAAACATTTTTCGCATGGATACGACTCTATTCTTTCCGGCCGATGCCGGACGTAGTTGACCTGACCTGGCCGGGCTCAGGCGTGATGAACGCTTGAGTCGACGGATCATTCCGGTAGGCCGCGAGGGCACCCGAGGATTCGTTGGCCTCGACGGACGCGACGTAGGCGTTGTAGTCGTGGTTGCCCATAACGTCGCCCATTCCGGAGCCGGCCGGGCTGGGGAGCGTGACGACTGTGGCGCCGTTGCTGCTTTCCCAGCCCATCAGGACGGGGCCCGCGGGCTTTGAGTTGCCGAGATCCAGGCGGGGCACGACGTCGAACGGGTGCTGCAGAGCGAGTGTCTTCACGTCACTGGGGATGCGGGTCGAGTCGATCGGGGAACCGTAGGTGATGACGTTGGTGACGTCGAAGCGGCCACGGAAGTCTGGATCGGCCGCAAGGTTGGCGGCAGTCATCCCGCCCTGCGAGTGTCCCACCAGCATGACCGGCGCGTCGCTTGGAATCCCGGCCTGGAGCATCGCCATCTCGACTGCCCGCGAAGCTGTCGACATGTTGCCGGCCGCGGAGGAGAGGTTGCCCACGGTATCCATGGGGTTAGAGCCTGAGCGAATGTTCCATTCCGAGGTGCCCGGGATGGTCACGATGTACGCCGGCCCGCTGCCCTTGTCCACGACGGTAATCCGGACTGCCGCGTCGGGAGTCCCGGCCTTGCCGCCGTCGTCGTAGGCCGCCGTGACCCCTCCCATGATCTGCGCCAGGCTGCTGGGAACGGGGGTGCTGCGGTGGCCGTTCTGCGCCGGGTCCGACCCGACACCCACGGATTGCGGGTCACCCGCCACCGGCGAGCCGTCATCGAGGATGTGCGGGTGCAGGAGCCCGGCCGTGGACAGGGCAACGTTCGCATTCAGCCCGGCGGCCAGCAGCCCCGTACCGCCTGCGAGCAGTTCGGTAACCGAAGGAGGTTCCCCGGTGCTGAGAAAATCCCAGCCTAGGCCGCCCATGTCCCCCAGACTCCCAACCACATCGCCGCCCGCGTCACCGAGGTTGGACACGGACTCCGAAACCCGGCCTCCCAGCCAGCTCAGGCCGTCACCGACCTTGCCGCCCACGGTGTCGATGACCTCACCGGTTCCGTCCCACAGGTCACCGGCCGCATCGCCGGCACCCGCCAGGAAGCTGTCCAGCAGCGCCGCCGCATTGCCGCCAGGCTGGCTTCCGGCGGGCCTGCCGGCACCCGTGTCTCCGGAACTGGCATCCTGCTGTTGGCGGACATTTTCCCGGACAGCCTCAGAGGCATCCCGCAACGCCTGCGAGGCGGCCAGCAGCATCCTGCTGTGGGAACTCCAATCGCCGCGGAACTGCTCTCCGTCGGGCCCCCGCCAGAGACCGCCGGTGATGATCGGCGTCAATTGCCCACTCAGCTGCGCGAAGCGCTGGCTCGCACGCGTGAGTTCCTTCGCGAGGTGCTCACCTTGCGCCAGGTCCATTCCGTAAAGGCTCACGACGCCGGCTCCGCGCTGGAGCGGCGGGCCAGGAAGTCGTGGGCGCCGAGCACGTGCCAGACAAGCTGGCGTGCGATGTCGCCGACCGCGGTTTCCACCATTACCAGGCGGCGCGCCGTGGCCGGTCCTGTGGTGCGGACGGAATACAAGCTGTCGGACAACGCCCAGACTCCGGCCCCGCGGTACGGCAAGCCGGGGCCGGCGGCCCGGGACTGCACCTCAAGGTAGACGGTGGCTTTCGCCGAGGCCACGGCGGCTGCGACGTCGGGGGGAACTCCGGCGGCGCCTCCGCCGGCCAGGGCGGCAACGTCGGCTGCCGAGAGCGTCGTCTTCGCGCCGTCCCGGCCGGGGACCGGGCCCGAATCCCCAGTGCCGGTGTCCGGGCCCGGCGCCCCGGCGGTCAGCTCGGGAAACTGAGGCATCGACCGGGCCAACACGTGCCACAGGACCGCCTCCGAGAGCAGCGTGACCGTGACGACGTCGGCGCCGCCGACCGCGGCAGTCCTTCCGTCCGCGGCAGTGGCGACCGGGCGGGTAAATTCGACGGCGATGCCGCGGCCTTCAAAGAGGTCCACCCGGCAATGCGTCGAGTGGCCGCCCGAGCGCGACACCAGGCTCACCCGGATTGGAGCGGTGGCCGCCTGCCCCACCGCCCGTAGCCACTGGGGCCGGATATTTCCTTCCGTGTCCGTGATCCCGGCGGTGGTCAGCTCGCCGGCAATTCCGGCCCGGGTTGGTTCGTCCAGCCCTGCCAGGAGGGCCACCTCCGGCCCGGAACGGTAGCCCGGCACCTCCGCGCCGGCTCCGCCCCGCAACCCTTCCGTGGCGCTGTGCACGGCCAAGGCCCAGGCGAGGCTGGTCATCCGGTAAGTGGTTGTCGCAGGTATCACTGCGGAATCTGGCATGGCTGGGACCTTCGGTTCGGAACTGGTCGGAGGCTCAACCAATGAGAGGCACGCTACAGCACGGCCCGGCACGGGGCCATGGGGACAACTTCCCACTGAGCGGGGTGCCGTCTGGGGCGCCCCACCCAGGTGCCGCAGTCGGAGGCAGGGCTAGGCGGAGCGACCGTCGAGCGTGTCCTGGATGCGGCGCGCCACCTCAGCGGTGGGAGTGGATCGGGGGAAGACAGCCACCACGAGGTCATCTGCGGCCGGGGCAACGGACGGGTCGCCCGGTGGCAGGACGCCGAAGATGCGCCGTACTGCCAGCAGTTCGTGTTCCAGGTTCCGGAGGGACCCGCGGGGGGAATCCAGCATCATCTCGCGCAGCACATAGTTGTGCGTGGACGTGACCGCCGCCGTGAACCGGATCGCATCAAGTGCCCCCAGGCCGGGACGTGCCTGCCGGAGGTAGTCGGAGAAAAGCCGCTCGTAGCGGGATACCATGATCGTTTCCCGGTCCCGGAGCGCGGGCACCGCCTGCACCACGTGATAGCGCTTTTGGGCCATTTTCCGCTGCTCAGAGAACTTTCCAAAGACGAGCGCCGCGGCCTGGCACACGGCTTCCCACGGATCGGGATGACTCGCGGCCAGGTAGCTGCCCAGCTCATTGAGCAAGGCCTCGTGGTCTGCAAAGATCACGTCTTCCTTGGCGCGGAACTGTCGGAAGAAGGTGCTACGCGAGATCCCGGCCGCCAGGGCAATATCGTCCACGCTGGTCGGATCGTAGCCGTTTTCCGTGAACAGATCCAGGGCGGCCTCGGCCACCTCGGAACGGAAATTAGCCACTGATGCCACCCCGGTGCAGTAACAGCGCGTCGCCCTGACCGCCGCCGCTCCAGAGTGCGACGGCGGCCTGGCCGCTCATTGGGCGGCTTCCTGGCTGAGCGCCGCGGCGCTGACGCCCAGGGCGCGCAGCTGGGACTTAAGGACCTTGCCGGTGGAATTGTGCGGGAGTTCGTCCGGGAAGAGGATTCGGTCCGGCACCTTGAATCCAGAGAGCAGGCCCTGGACGTGCGCGCGGATTTCCTCGGCCGTGACCGGGCTGGAGCTGCTGCGGATGACAAAGGCAACCGGACGTTCGCCCCACTTCTCGTGCGGGACGCCGATCACGGCCACGTTCAACACCGCAGGGTGGCTGCTGATGGCCTGCTCGACCTCAATGGTGGAGATGTTCTCGCCGCCGGAGATGATGATGTCCTTGGCCCGGTCCTTGAGCTGGATGTAGCCGTCCGGATGCATAACGCCGAGGTCTCCGGTGTGGAACCACCCGCCGGCGAAGGCCTCGGCGGTGGCCTCGGGGTCCTTGAAATATCCGAGCATGACGTTGTTGCCCCGCAGCACGATTTCACCCAGCGTGGTGCCGTCCGCCGGGACGTCGAGCATGTCCAGGTCCACGATGCGCGCCGTCTCTGCCTGCAGCATCCCCACGCCCTGACGTGAGATCTTCACGGCCCGGTCCTGGGGGGACAGCTCATCCCACTCGGACTGGTACTCGCAGATCGTGTAGGGGCCGTACACCTCGGTCAGCCCGTAGACGTGAACCACGGTGATTCCGAGTGAGTCCAGGGAGGTGATGATTGCTGGCGAGGGCGGTGCGCCCGCCGTCGTGATCCGCAGCGGCGCCGTGAGCTCATGCGCCTGGGGCGCTTCGGCGATGATGCTGCACACCGTGGGGGCGCCGCAGAGGTTGGTGACACCGAGTCTGTCGATGGCGTCCCAGACTGCATCCGCGCGCACGGCACGCAGGCAGATATGGACACCCGCCACGGCGGTCACTGCCCACGTCGTGCACCAGCCGTTGCAGTGGAACATCGGAAGCGTCCACAGGTAGCGGGTGTCGCCGGTGAACTGGTTGTGGATGGTTTCTCCGAGCGAGTTCAGGTAAGCCCCGCGATGTGAATAGAGCACGCCCTTGGGCTTGCCTGTTGTCCCTGAGGTGTAGTTCAGCGTGATGGGCGCACGTTCGTCCTGGACCCCCCAGGGGAGATCTGCGTCCCGGCTATCCGGTCCCGCGAGGAAATCCGCATAGCGGGTGGTGTTGAGACCCGCCGGGACCGCCGGATCGGGGATGGTGCTGTCGGGCACTTCGATCACGCCGGCCAGCTGTGTCAGGCCAAGGTCCAGTCCCGCCACGGTGCCCAGCAGTTCAGAATCGGCAAACAGCAGCCTGGCTTCGGAGTGTTCCAGGATGTACTGGAGTTCCCGGGCGGTCATCCGCGTGTTCAGTGCCACCAGGACGCCCCCGGCAAGGGGAACGGCGTAGTGGGCGATCAGCAGTTCAGGCACGTTGGGACACAGGAAGGCCACGCGGTCGCCTGGCTGGATCCTGCTCTTGATCGCCTTGGCCAGCTGTTGGGCTTCGGCGGCGAAGTCCGAGTAGGTGTAGGAGCGGTCGCCGTGGATGATCGCTGTCTTGTGTCCGAAGACCTCGGCGGAGCGCTGGAGGAACCGCAGGGGGCTCAGCGGGGTTTCGTTGGGACGCTCGATGGTGGTCATGGCGGGTCCTTTAGGCGAAGGCGCTTTGTCCGGTGACATCGCGGCCGATCAGTAGGGTCTGAATGCTTTGCGTGCCTTCATAGGTATGGATGGATTCGATGTCCAGCAGGTGCCGGATCACGTGGTTTTCCAGAAGGATGCCGTTGCCGCCCAGCATGTCGCGGGCAATGGATGCCAGTTCGCGGGCCTTGCGGGTGTTGTGGTACTTCGCCATCGCGGCCTGCGTGGGGCGCATCTGGCCGGCCGCGTCAAGACCGGCCAGGTGGACACAATGCAGCTGCATGCTGGTCAGCTCCGAGAGCATGTAGGTCAGCCGTTCCTGGACCAGCTGGAACTTCGCGAGCGGCTTGCCGAACTGTGTCCGCTGCGTGGCGTAGTTCAATGCGGCTTCGTAGACGGCCGTGGCGTGGCCAAGGGCGGACCAGGCCACGCCCAGCCGCGTCGCCACGAGGACCTTGGAGGTGTCCTTGAACGTGCGTGCGCCGGGGAGCAGATTGGCCTTGGGGATGCGGACGCTGTTGAGCCTGATCCTGGCCTGGTGTATCGCGCGGAGCGACGCCTTTCCGGTGATGGTCTCGGCCTCGTACCCCTCCCGGTCCTGCTCCACCAGGAAGCCGCGGACATCCCCGGCGTCATCGCGCGCCCAGACCACGGTGACATCGCCCACCGAGCCGTTGCCGATCCACTTCTTCTCGCCGTTGAGGACGTACTCCCCGCCGTCGAGGGTGGCGGTGGTTTCCAGTGCCACTGAGTCCGAGCCGTGGTCTGGTTCCGTCAGGGCGAAGGCGCCGAGCTTTTCGCCCCGGCCCAGCGGACCAAGCCAGGTCTCGCGCTGGGCTTCAGAGCCGAAGAGTGCAATCGAGCGCATGGCCAGGCCGCCCTGGACTGCGATCACGGTACCCAGCGAACCGTCCCCCCGGGAGACTTCCATGTTGACCAGTCCGGCGCCCAGGGGCGACATCAGGTCCAGGCCCGGGACGTCCAGGCCGTCGGCCAGCAGGTTCAGGCTGCCCATCCGCTTGGCTAGGTGGGCGGGGAACTCGGCGCGCTCCCAGTAGTCGTTCATCTGCGGCATTGCCTCCACAGTGAAGGCCCTGGCGCGGTTCCAGACTTCACGGTCGGGGGCAGGAATATTCGCAAAGACGGAGTAGTAGTCGGTATCGAGCGGTTCGGAGACGTCATAATCGGGCATGGCTTGCATCCTTAGCGGAGGGAATGAGGAAGGGGATGAGAGAGGTGGCGCTTGTGTGGACGGCCCGCGCGATGCCTATTCGGCAAAGCCGGGCCCGGAGTGGAATTCTTTTCCCCACACGCGCCGGGAGGCGCCACTGAGGTCGAGCATCGGCGTGAGGCCGCCCTGGTGCTCGGGAAAGTTGGCGCCGAGCAGCATGCACAGATCCACGTCCGCCGGTCCGGCCACCACGTTTTCGGCCAGCATCAGGCCCACCTCCTCCGCCAGGGCATCCAGGATCAGTGCCCTGATGGACTCCGCGCCGGGTGCCGGAAGGCCGGCGTCGGCATTCGGCAGCAGGGCACCCGCCTCGGGAAGCACGGTGCCCGATTTGTCGAGATAGCCGCGCAGGCGCGCCGCCGCAATGGCGGCCAGGCTGGTGCTGACGTAAAAGCGGTCCGGATAGGCGGCGTGCATGGCCTCGCAGATATGCAGCTGGACGGCGGGTCCAATGAAACCCAGCAGTGTCAGCGGGGTCATTGGCAGTCCCAGCGGATCCAGGGCGTGGTCCGCCAGTTCTACCTCCGCCCCGTCATCAATGATCCGGAGAAGTTCGCAGAAGAGCCGGCTCAGGATCCGGTTCACCACAAAGCCCGGCGTGTCCGTGACCAGCACCGCGGTCTTGCCAAGGAGCCGGGCGAGCGAACAGGCAGAGGCGATGCTGACGTCGTCGTTGCCTTCGGTGCTGATGATTTCCACCAACGGCAGCACAGCCACCGGATTGAAAAAGTGCAGTCCCACCAGGCGTTCCGGATGGCTCAGGCCGCGACCGATGGCTGCCACGGAAAGGGACGAGGTGTTTGTCAGCAGCAGCGCGTCAGCGCGCAGCAGGGGCTCGATCTCGGCGAAGGCGGCGCGCTTGACGCTCAGCTCCTCGAACACGGCCTCAATGACGACGTCACAGTTCCGGAATTCTCGCTTGTCCACCGTCCCGCGGACAAGACTGCCAAGTTCCCGCGCCGCCGTTTCAGTGAGCTGCCCGCGCGCCACCAGTTTGTCCAGGTGTCCGGCGATCCCGCTCAGTGCCCCGTCCACCTTCGCCTGGGACAGATCGGTGATCAGGACCGGAACCCCCAGCTGCTTGGCGAAGAGCAGGGCGAGCTGACTGGCCATGAGCCCGGCTCCGATGACTCCAACGCTTCGGACAGGGCGCGGGACTGCGCCGGGCGCCCCCTGCGGCCCTTGCCGTTCAGCGGCCAAGAGAGCTTTCGCGTACGCGCTGGCCGACTTTCCGGGCCCTTCGGAGGCAGCCGTGCCGGCCCCCGCGAGCGTGGCAGTTTCAACGACATTGTCAGGAACCATGTCACCGTTCTACCGTGAAACTGAGTCTCACGTCAATAGGTACTGAGTTTCATTTGGGCGGTTTGTGGCTGTGGCGGGGAAGCTGCCGCTGGAGGTGACAGCCTTCTGCATGACAACACGCGGCCAGGCTGCCAGAACGTGGTCACGTTCGGACTGCACAATTTGCCGGATGCCTTCCGACCATTGAGATTCGGGCACCTGCTGGAAACCGAGGCTCCGGTAGTAGGGTGCGTTCCAGGGGACTTCTTCGAATGTCGTCAGCGTCAGTCCGTGCAGTCCGCGGGCTCCTGCCCAGCGCGCGGCTTCCTCGATGAGCGTCCGGCCAATACCGCGGCGGGCGTATCGAGGGTGGACGGTCACCTGTTCGATATGCGCAAAACGATCGACGACGCCGAGCAGAATATAGGCGATCGGCTCGTCCGCGGAATCGGTGGCCACCCAGGCCCTGCCATCCTGCTGGTACACGGCCAAGGCATCCAGGGCGGGCGGCGGATCGTCCGCGACCGCTGCCATGCCGACCAGTCGGAAGACCTCGCCCGCAGCGGCTTCGATGCCGCGCATCTTCGACAGGTCTTCTGGCCTGGCATCCCTGATCATATGGACCAGTCAACCAGACGCGGCGGCACGGCCGTCCGACGGACGAGGGCACCGGACAGTCCGCCGCGAACCTGTCTAGACTGGCCAAATGAGGTCGAATCGGGGGATCCTTCGCTCTGCCATCGTGCTGATGGTTGCCGGCCTGCAGCTGACCGCTTGCAGCGTAACCGACGTCGTTTGCCCCGCAGTTGGCTGGGTCAGCGCCATCACCGTGCGACTCGAAGGCGACCTCACCGCGGTCGACGCCGTTCAACTCTGCACTCCGGAGGGGTGCTCTGTTCCCGAGGTTTCCGCGCCTCATCCCGCTTCACCGAAATCAGCGGTTCCCAGCCCACTGGTCGACTCTCCACCGCCAATGGCCCCCTTCGTCGCCACCCGGACTGCCGTCAATTCCTGGTCGTTCACCGTCCGGGGCCGTTTGCCCGGCGAAGTGGAAACCCGTGTACTCGCCCAGGACGGCACCCTGCTCGCCCAGCAGCAATACCCGCTTGAGTGGACCAGGGTCGGCGGCTCGGACGAATGCGGCGGTCCCGTGACAACACAGCCCATCACCCTCCAGCTCCTGGGCCAGCCGCAGTAACCGCGGCCGCCCGCCGACGAAAGGACCATCCATGACGTTCTTCCGGGACTTTCCGGTGCCGCCTACTCCCCCGCGCGGGCGGGCAATGAGGTACGTCCCTCCGGTCTGGGCCGGCGCCCCGCCGTACGAGCTTCCGCTTGTCGTTCAGATCGGTCAGTTCCTGCACCGGAGCCCGACGGTGGCGATGGCCGTCAAGAGCGCGGACGTCTTCTCGACGGGGTGTTCGTTCGATGTGTCCTGGGTCATCCGCCGGGGCAACCAGACGGATGAGGAATGGGCAGATCTCAACGAGATGTTTTTCCGGCCCGGACCCGGCGCCCGCAGGGGCTCCGGGGGAGCTTCGATGCTGCTGTTCGGTGCGGCTTTCCCTGATGGATCAAAGTCCAGCACCGGTGCGCACCCCCACGGATTCTTCGAGGGCACCGAGGAGCCTGATCCGCCGGTGCTCCTGATGAGAAACGGCGGCGGGAACGGCGGTGATGACGAACTCTCCGGCTCCGGCTCGCTCTGGCTCTGGCCGCTGCCACCGGCGGGGACACTCCAGCTGGTTGCACAGTGGAAGGACTTCGGCTTGGCGGAGTGCTCCATTTTCCTGGACGGCTCCCGGCTCCGCGACGCCGCCTCCGGCGTGCAGAAATTCTGGTGAGCCCGCCGCTGGCACCTGTGAAGCGTCCAGGCACCCGTTGCGGCGGCCCCAAGCTGCGGCGTAGTCTCCCTCTTATCGGGCCATCCGGCGGGAGGAACCATGGACGGCTATGCCGAGCTGAGGGCATTCCGTGCCACCCACCCGTACCGGTCACTGACCGTCGGTGCTGTCGACTGGCAGTACCTCGCGGGACCCGCCGCGCCGCACGCCAAGGACGCAGCCCCCGCACCTGAGGACACCAGACCGGCGCTTCTTGTCCTCGGCGGCGGCTTCTCCGGCTTCTCCTTCGGCGACTCCGCGTTCCGCACGATCACCGCGTTCGAACCCCGGTTCCGCGTCATCTCCCCCTCCTATCCCTCCGTGCGGACCATGGCTGAACTCGTGGCCGGGGTCGCGGCCATCCTCGATGCCGAGGGAGTCCCGTCCGCGAGTGTCTTCGGGCATTCCCTCGGCGCCGGCGTCGCGCACGCCTTTTCACGGCGTTATCCGGAGCGGGTGGACAAGCTCATTCTTTCCGGGTTTGGTCTTTACACTCCTGGCCACACGCGCCGGGTGGGCGCCTTTGTCCGCCTTTTCTCGATGCTGCCCAAGGCCGCCCTCGCCGCGTTCTACCGCCCGAGGATCGCGCGCCTCCTCGCGGGGGCAGATGACAACGACCGTGCCTTCCTCAGCGCCTACACAGAGGACCTCTTCGCCGCCCACACCAGGGAATCGGCCCTGGCGCGACTGGCAGTGATCCTGGATCTGGCCGAAAACCGGGACCGTAACGCCGCGGCGGCCTTCGAGCGTCCGGAGGACGTGCTGGTGATCGCCGCTTCCGACGACCGCGGCTTCACGCCGCGCGAACGCGAAGCCTTGCTGGCTGCCTATCCCGGCGCCCGCGCGTACGTGTTCGGCGAGGGCGGACACTGGCCTGCCGCCACCCACCCGAGCGAGTACGCCGACGTCGTCGGACGCTTCCTCGAAGGCCGCGCCCTTCCCCCGGTCCGGACCGCAAGCCCTGCCGCCCCGCCGTCCCGACCGGCATCGGAACGCCGCCGGGACGAACCGGAGGCCGGGCCGCCGTCCACCCTGGACGCCCAGCTGGCCGGGTTCCGCGCCAGCCACCGGTACCGCACCCTGGATGTCGACGGCGTGCGCTGGCGCTACCTTGCCGGCGGCTCTGGCGGGCAGACGGTGCTGCTGCCCTCCGGAGGCACACGGCTGCCGGACATGTACCTGCTGCTGATCGAAGCGCTAGAACGGGATTTCCGTGTCCTCGCGCCGGCCTACCCCGCCGGCGCCGGCCTCGCCGGGCTTGCGGACGGCCTGGCAGCGATCCTCGACGCCGAGGGCGTCAGGCAAGCGGAAGTGCTGGGCTCCTCCTTCGGCGGTTTCGTGGCGCAGACGTTCGCCCGCCGGCACCCCGAACGTGTGCGGCGCCTCGTGCTCGCGAACACCGGAGGCCCCGCCGCGGCGCCGCTGCCGCTACTTCCGCTCCTGCGCCGCGTCCTCGCCGTTCTTCCGGAAAACGCCGTGCGTTCATTGACCGGCTGGACCTGGCGCCGCTGGTTTGTCCCGACCCTGCAAGCCGACGCGACTTTCTGGAACAAGCTGCTCACGGACATCCTCAGCCGGCTGGGGAAAGCGGACCTGCTCTCCGCCCTGCGGGAGATGGACGACTTCGCGCATCTGCCGGCCCCAGGAACCCCGGTGGCGCCCGCCCTCACGGCCCTGACGGCACCGGTGCTGCTGATCGAATCGGAGCGCGACGAGGCGTTCTCACCCCGGGCCCGTGCGGCCCTCCGGGCTCTCTATCCCGCGCGGAGGTCCGCCTGTTTGCGGGCGCCGGCCACGGAGTGATGGCAACGCGGACCGCGGAGTACACCGATACCGTGCGGGAGTTCCTGCGCAGACCCTGAGCCCACGGCAGACCAGGAAGCTGGTCCACATCCATGGGCGGCGAGCTACTGTGGGAGCCCAAGTTCGAGGAGGGTAATCATGGAGAACCGAACGCAGTCGTCCGGGGCCAAAGACCCCGGGCCCTTCTATCACGGCACGAAGGCTGATCTGAAGCCTGGGGACCTGCTGAAGCCCGGTCACAACTCGAACTTCGGGGAACGACGGAGTGCGAACTACATCTACCTGACCGCGACGCTGGATGCGGCTACTTGGGGAGCGGAACTCGGCGTGGGCGAGGGACAAAGCAGAATCTACCTTGTGGAACCCACGGGGCCCTTTGAGGATGACCCCAATCTGACGGACAAAAAGTTCCCGGGTAACCCGACGAGGTCCTACCGCACCCGAGCGCCGCTGCGAGTCGTAAACGAGATCCTGGATTGGCAGCCGCACTCCCCCGAGATGCTTCAGAATATGCGCGACCACCTTGAAGAACTTAAGCGGCGTGGCATCGAGGCAATCAACTGACATCGTGCGCGGCGGCAGTCAGCGCCGGAAGCGTACTCCTCGACAACGCACCCTGCGCCCGCTACCGTCTCTGGGAGCGTTGGTTCTCCGCTACTTGAGGTATCCAGCAGCGCACCGTGTCACGGTAGTGCTGGAATTCTTCGCCGAATCGTTCCTTAAGGTCAGATTCCTCGAGCGGCCTGACGGCGTAGTTCCACACCAGTGAGCCCACGACCGCGTAGGCGACAACGAGCCATGACTGCAGCATGAGGCCGATCGCGGCGCCCTGGACAATGCCCGCGACCGCCATCGGATTACGAATCCAGCGATACGGACCTGCGATAACCAGACGGTTGGGCATCGCCGGGGCAACGGCGTGCCATCTCCCAGCGTCGACATCACCACTGCCGACCAGACGCCAAGAACGCTGGCGAGCACGAGAACCACGACACCGACGGGACCTGCAAACCACGGAAACGGGAGCACCACCGCCCACCGCTGTTCGAGAACCGCCAGGGCAACCGGAAGCACCACCAGGAAGAACCCCCAAAAGAAGACGATTTGCCCGAAAGTTGACGCCACATGGGCTGCGGCGGTCCGGCGGCTGCTGGCGGGGCGGAATGCGAACGGACCGCGGACGATCCACTCTGTCGGGACGCGCCCCAGCAGGACGAGGCAGAGCGCAATCAGCGAACCTGCGGCGGCAGCCCCCATGCTGAGTACGCCCCAGCCCGCTTCGGTCGTGATCGTGGCATATACCGTCAGTGCGGCTGCGACGACGGTGGTCCAGACGGTGGCCACTACCGCGGCAGCCCTGACGCCGGAAGCCGCCGCGGCCGAGGCGATGACAAACAGTGGAATGTCGAAGACCGCCACCGCGGCCGGGTCGAGATTGCCGAGGGTCACCGCGCGCACCACGGGCGACACGAAAACCGCGGCCCACCAGGAGAAACCGGCAATCGCCTGCATGGCGAAATATGCTCGACCCCACCGAACCAAGTGAGTCACCGGCTCCACCCAAACATCAATAATCCCTGTCGGCTTGTCGATGGAATGCTTCGAGCAGCCACTTCAGGCTCTAGTTCGTGGCCATGTTCGTGTCGGAGATACTGTCGGCCCCAGCCTACCGAATTCGACCCCTGCGTCTGACACAAAGTCGGCGTACGCCACAGCGGCGTCCTTACCGGGGGGATCTCGTCCCTAAACTGACAGATAGCACTGCAAGAAAATTCGCCATTTCGGCACGTCTCCTCCAGCGAGACAAGCCCGCCACAGGAAGAGCCATCAATGAAGATAGTCGTCCTCGTAAAGGAGGTCCCCGACACGTACGGGGACCGAAAACTCAACCTTGCAACAGGCCTCGCCGACCGGGAAGCCAGCGAGGCAGTCATTGATGAGATCGGCGAGCGGGCCCTGGAGCTGGCATTGACGTACGCCGACGCGAACGAGGGCACTGAGGTCGCAATCCTCTCCCTCGCTCCCGAAGGTGCCACGGCAACGATACGCAAGGGCCTTGCGATGGGCGCGGGACGCGCCACCCACGTCTCCGACGAGGCGCTCCGGGGTGCCGATCTTGGACTTACCGCTGAAACCCTCGCCGCAGCGATCCGTCGCGTCGAGTTTGACCTTGTGGTCACCGGCAACGTCTCCACCGATGGTTCCGGCGGCATCATTCCCGCGATGCTTGCAGAATTGCTTGACGTGCCGCTTGCCACCGGGCTCAGCACCGTAGAGATCAGCGACGGCGCGGTGTCCGGCACCAGGGGCGTTGAATCCGGCGTGCAGAAGGTGTCAGCGAACCTGCCCGCGGTGATCTCCATTACCGAGGCGCTTCCCGGTCCGCGCTTCCCGAACTTCAAAGGAATTATGGCGGCGAAGAAGAAGCCCCTTGAGGTCCTCACCCTCGCAGACCTTGGGATCACGGCCGACAACCCGGACGCGGCGCGTTCGATCATGCTGACCGTTGCAGAGAAGCCCCCGCGTGAGGCGGGCGTAAAGATCATTGATGACGGTAATGCCGGCGAGCAGCTCGCTGACTTCCTCATCGAAAACCGACTGGCTTAGGAGTAACGACATGACTGAATTCCCTCGTGACGCAATCCTCGTCGTCGTGGAAACCCGGGCTTCCGGTGAGCTTGAGAAGGCTGCGGCCGGACTCTTCGGTGCTGCCGCTGAAGTTGGCACGCCCATTGCATTGGTACTCGCTTCACCCGGCACCGGGAGCGCCGCCGCCGCGGAGGCCGCGCTCCTGGGTGCCGCGCGCGTCCTGATCGCAGAGACTCCGGATCCTTCCGCGCTCGGCGTGCCGGGCGTTGACGCCCTTGCCGCCGCGGTGGAGCAGGTGCAGCCGGGGGCGATCCTGATTTCGCATTCTTTGAATGGACGCGATCTTGCCGGCCGTTACGCCGCCCGGTCGCGTGCAGCGGTTTCCGTCGATGCGATCGGTGTCTCACGTGATGACGAGGGCATCGTGGCACACCACTCCGTCTACGGCGGTGCCTACGATGTGACGTCAACGTCCACGTTTGGGCCGCCGGTAATTACGGTTCGTCAGGGCTCCATCGAAGCCCGCGCCACGGCTCAGCCGCAAGCGTCGGAGACCTTGGCAGTGACGCGCTCCGAGAAGCCGGCCGCGCGGATTGACTCGTTCGACGAGGCCGTTGTTGCCACCTCGCGGCCGGAGCTGCGTGGTGCCTCGAAGGTGGTCGCGGGTGGTCGCGGCCTCGGGTCGGAGGAACAGTTTGCCCTCGTTGGACAGCTCGCCGATACACTCGGTGCTGCCATCGGTGCTTCGCGTGCCGCGGTGGATGCAGGCTACATCCCGCAGTCACACCAGGTCGGCCAGACCGGGGTTTCCGTGTCATCGCAGTTGTATATCGCGCTGGGCATTTCCGGCGCGATTCAGCACCGGGCCGGGATGCAGACCGCCAAGACCATCGTCGCCATCAACAAAGATGGAGACGCGCCGATCTTCGAGATCGCCGACTTTGGTGTGGTCGGAGATCTCTTCAAGGTTGTCCCCCAGCTCATCAGCGCCCTTGAGGCTCGGAAGAATCAGTGATGGCCCCTCTGTCTGGCTCGATCCGGCGGGGCCTGCCGCGCGTCGAAGGCGGGGACCTCTGGCCTCCGGCAGGACGGGCGCCCGCACGCGTTGTCACGGCCGGAGCCCCAGCCCGGTCGGCGTCTGATTCCAGGGAGGGACCGGGCGCCGCCGGGCCAGCGGCCGCTGCCCCCTCCGCCCCCTCCGCCTCTTCTGCCGCTGCCGCTGCCGCTGCCGTCCAGGAAACGGCACCGGGTGCCACAATGTCCGCCCCGGTCCCTGCCGTCAACGTCCCTGCCGTGAACGCCGGTACGGCGGTGGCGCGGCAGCTTCGCCGTGGCCTGCCGCGGGTGCCGGGCGGCGAACCTTGGCCGCCCGCGGGCGAGGTTTCGGCATCAAGGATGGTACTTCTCGGGGCTCTGTCCGGGGCTCCCGCCGGAGGCGCCACGCTCCCGCCGGCCGCCGATGCTGCTGCAGATCCTGCTGCGCAAGCAGGGCCGGCAGCGGCGTCGCCTGCAGCTGCTCCCACCACCGCACCCGCCACCCTGATGACGGGAACCACGCTGCTTCGCCGCGGGCTTCCGCGCGTCCCCGACGGTGAACCCTGGCCGCTGGCTGGGCTTGCTCCGGCGGTCGCCGCCGCCCCCGCGGTGGAGCCAGCTCCCGAACGCATCGCTCCGGCCCATGCACCGGCTGCCAGCGTGGTGGAGACCCGTTCCGAGGCGGAGCCGACGGCCGCCGCGAGTGCACCCGCTGCCACCGCCGTCCCGGCATCGCCGGCGCAGTCCGTCGCCGCTGAGATGCCCGTGCGGCCACAGGCTGAGGCAAGGCTCTATGGTTCTCGCACCCTGGGCCAGTGGATCAGGCGCGTCGTGCTCCTCGCGGTCGGCGCCGTGGCCGCCGCAGCGATTCTTGTGCTCGCCGCGCGCGGTGTGACGACACTGCCGGGCGTGCCGGCGTTCCTCGAGAGGTACCCCGGCGAATATCACCTGCCCGCGACCGCCGAGCCGGGATTCCCTTGGTGGGCGCAGTGGACGCACTTCCTGAACCTCTTCCTGATGGTGCTCATCATTCGCTCCGGCTATCAGGTGCGCACTCAGCAGAAGCCGCCGGCGTTCTGGACGCCGAAGCGCGGTGGCAAGAAAATCAGCATCAACCTGTGGCTGCACCAGTCGCTCGACATTTTATGGTTGGTGAACGGTCTCATCTTTGTGGTGCTGCTGTTTGCCTCCGGCCACTGGATGCGAATCGTACCGACCAGCTGGGAGGTGTTCCCGAATGCGCTCTCCGCGCTGCTGCAGTACATGACTCTCGACTGGCCCATAGAGAACGGCTGGGTGAACTACAACAGCCTGCAGCAGTTGATGTACTTCCTCGTGGTGTTCATTGCGGCCCCGCTCGCGGCGATCACGGGTGTGCGCATGAGCGAGTTCTGGCCGAAGAACGCGAAGACGCTGAACAAGATCTACCCGGTGGAGGTTGCGCGCGCGGTCCACTTCCCGACGATGCTGTTTTTCGTGCTTTTCATCCTCATCCACGTGTTCCTGGTGTTCTCGACCGGTGCGCTGCGCAACCTGAACCACATGTTTGGCGGCACCGACGTGGTGAACTGGGTCGGGTTCTGGCTCTTCGCGGCCGCCATCGGCGTTACGGTGGCCGCGTGGTACGCCGCCCGTCCGATCCTGCTCGCGCCAATTGCGAAGCTGTTCGGTCAGGTGAGCAGCCGCTAGGCTTCGCCGGCACCGGGCGGCGGGCGGCGGGCACGAGTTCCTTCCGCTGCCTGGCCTGCCCTCCCCTCCTGGGTCCGGCGTTTCAGGCCTTCGCAGGTTCTCCGGGCGTACCGGTTGGCAGCGCGGGTGACCAGGCCCGGTCGTAGTCCGGATGCTCCCGATGGGAGCCCGCGAGAATGGTGAGCATTGACCTGCGGGCGATGGCTATTGTCCCTTCGGCTTTGCTGAGATCGGTGATCCCTTCGGCGTCGGCGGCTTCCTTCCAGCTGGCAATGATTGCCCGCTTCTGGGCGCACTCGTCCAGCATGAGCTGGCCTAGGGAGACTTTGTCGTCGCTTTCAGGAGCATCGGCGGCCCCCCGGGCGAAGGTTCCCTCCCGGATGGCTGATTCCTGCTCCGCGATGCGCGCTTCGAGAAACTCAACGAGATAGGTCCATTCGGCACCGATGGGGCCGGTCATTCGGCGGATCCTGCTGTTTGTTCGTGGGCTGTTTCGCGCTTCGAATCCAGTTCCCCGCCCGAAGCTGCCTGGATGAACAGTGCGCGTGACGCCATTTCAATGCCCAAGGCTGTCGCGGCAATATCCTCAAGGGCGTCCTGAATCCACAACACGGCAGTCTTGTTGGCTGGTTCCGCGGCTTGTTCGGAGGTTTGGTCTGCCTGTGTCAACGAGTACCGGGCCACCTTCTCCTTCAGCGTCGCAGCAAGGCCTTCGATCTCCGCCAACAGCTGGTCCTGCCAAATTCCGGAATCTTGCTCGCCACTACGCCCTGTGGTGGACGACGGCGCCTGGTCAGGTCCCGGTTCCTGCCGCTTCCATAGGAAGTCGGCCAGTCCTGCCGCCAGCCCCTGCTGGCGGGCCTGAGCCAGCGGCGCTGGTGCTTGCTCGCCATCGTCCATTTGTCCGAGCAGCTGTTCGTTCTGTTCCCCGCGTTCGGGCCGAGGATCATCAATGATGGCCCCGGAACGGTGAAACGGGTGAACGGACGCCGGTCTAGGGATGGGGTTGCCTCGCATCGGTGGGATCCTCCTGGATAGTTCGCCGAGAAATGGCGCTACCGGGGTCCAGGGCAACAGTTGCCATTTTATCCGATCTTGAACTAATTCGGTAGGCGCCGGGACAGATCCATGCCGCTGGGAGAACCAAGGCGGAAACGGCAAACTGGTGCCGCCAGCAGGCTCGAAAGTAAGCAGGCATAGAATGAACAAACACTTGGGTGGTTTCCCCAGCGATTGAGCACTCCGACAAGGCCGAGGAGGCGCGACCCCATGGCCAGTATTTTGTACCGAACGATCCAGTGGCACCTGTCTCCCCCGGCGGGAAGTTTCGGCGTCATGGATAAAACCGGCTGGGCTGTCCGGCATGGGTGATAGCACAGACTCGGTGGCACAGGAATTCGATGCCGGCCTCTGCAGCGGGTTCGTCGAGTCGCTGCCGATTTCCGGGGCTGCGATCTCAGTGTTCTCCGGCCTGGCCCCGGAGACAATGGTATGTGCCAGCGACACAGTGGCGGCAAGGATCGATGAGCTGCAGTTCGATCTGGGGGAAGGCCCGCGCTGGGAGGCCCTGCGAACCCGCAGTCCCGTGCTCCTGCCGGATGTGCGCAGGGGGCCGCACGGCGCCTGGCCGGTCTTTGCAAAATCCCTGTTGGACCTGGAAGTTGCGGCCATCTTCGTTTTCCCGCTCGCGCTCGGCGCCCTGGATATCGGCGTCGTGGAGCTCTACAGTTCTGAATCCGGCCCACTGAGCCCGGCAAAGCAGTCCACAGCCCTGCAGCTCGCCGACGCCGCAAGCTGGCTCCTGCTGCGCCAGCTCCTGACCCTTACCCCCGGAGACGGCACCGACGCCCCGCCGGATGGCTCTCCCCTGTCACGTCGCGAGGTACACCAGGCCACCGGAATGGTCCTGGCACAGGCCGGGACGTCTGCGCGGGACGCACTTCTGCTGATCCGGGCTCACGCGTTTTCCCATGGTCGTACCGTCCGGGAGGTCGCCCGCGACGTCGTCGGCAGAAGCCTTGACTTCACCCCCGGTGGCGGCTGAGATGCGCGCGTGCAGTAGAATCCGGTTATGGCGATGATAAGCCGCGCAGGACGCGTGAGTGCCGCTTTCGTCAAGATAGCGGACACGTTAGTGGCGGACTACGACGTCTTCGACCTCCTCCACACACTGGTGGATGAATCAGTTGGCATTCTTGACGCCGCCGCCGCGGGACTCGTGCTGGTCGATCCGGCCGGAGACCTCCAGGTAATGGCCTCAACGAGCGAGGAGAGCCAGCTCGTGGAAGTCCTCCAGCTCGAGGCTGGCGCGGGACCGTGCGTGGACTGCTACCGGACCGGAGCCGTCGTGACGATCGACGACATCGCGGCGCAGGGTTCCCGATGGCCCCTCTTCCAGTCGTCTGCGCTATCCCAGGGATTCCGGTCCCTGCACGCCGTCCCCATGCGCCTGCGCAGCCGCACCATCGGTGCCTTGAATCTCTTTGGCCGCGAGCCCGGTCCCCTCACCGCCGACGACGCCGCGATTGCCCAGGCCTTTGCTGACGTGGCAACCATTACCCTGCTGCAGGAACGCGCTGCGAGGGAAAGCGCCCTGATCAACGAACAGCTGCAGCGCGCCTTGAACAGCCGCATCCTGATCGAACAGGCCAAGGGCGTGGTCGCCCACACCTCCAATGTCGACATGAGCGCAGCATTCGCGCTGCTGCGCGGCTACGCCCGCGCCCACAACCAGACGATCTACGAGACAGCGGACAAGGTCATCAACCGCAGAATTACCCTCTGAGGGTTGTCGGGTTGGGCTGGCCAGGGTGACGGCCGGTGCGCCGCCGCCCACGCGCCCACCACCGGCCCATGGAAGAATTCATTTATGACTAGCGAAAATGATGCTGCCAACCTTCCTCCGATGCCAACGGACTCCCCCGGCACGGACGCCGCGGGCGACGCCTTCCGCGGGTGGGACCACATCGGGGCGATCATCGTCGATGCCACGTTGCAGCGACGTCAGAACTACCACGAGACCGTCAAGCCGCGCGTTGACGCACTGATTGCGGCCTGGCCGGATGCCGCCACGATCAGCGGATTCCGGCGGCACCTTGAGACGGGCAAGCTCTCCGAGGTTATCGACTGGCCCTCGCCGGGCCGTCTGGCCCAGGTCGAGGACATCACCCGCGTGTTCGAGGGCCGGGGCGTCGAGACGGTCATGGAGCTCCGAGGCGCACTCAGTGACCCGGCCAGGCGGACCGCCCTCCGGGAAGCCCTTGCAGGTGTGCGGCATGTCAGCCCCAAAACTCTGGATTACATCGAAACCCTGAGCGGACTCTAGGCCGCGTAGCCCCCGGGCCGGGTCGCCCGGCGTCGGAAGCCCACCCGCCACGACCGGGCTGGGAGAACCTCTGCCAGAGGCAGAACATGAGGCGGGAACAACTTTCTCCCGCCACGGCGCGACAGCGACGCTGGACCGCTAGGCCCGGCCCCTGACGACGTCCGCCAGCCAGGTCATGGCGGCGATCCTGGAGGTAAAGAACTCGTGGGGGTACAGGGTATAGCGGCTCATGGCGGCGGCGACCACGCGGTCCACGGCGCTGGATCCGAGAACCGCAATGGCCAGCACCCCCGTGGTCTGCGCGAACTCGTACCGGGCCGCGGCGCTGATCTCCACGTCGGTCATTTCGGAGAGCATCGGCATCGGAGTGCCGCCGCTGATCCGTTCCACGGCCAGCATGGCGTCCCTGGCGTCGTCGACGTCCACAAACGAACCGGGGCGCCAGACGGATTCAATGATCCCCGCGCGCACGCTCAGGGAATTCTTCCCTTCGGGGACGACAGCTGGGTCAGGGATCATTGGGTTTATTCTAGGCCTGAGCTGGCACGATACTCTGCAGCGCGGTCCCGGTGCGCCCCGGCAGACGTTCCTATGGCCCGCCCAGCAGCGACTGCCGCTGCGGCCACAGCGTCACCGACTCCAGCGCGGACAGGGCCCGGGCCACGGCCCGGGCCTCCGCCGTGAACAGGTTCCCGTGGACGCGCTGGCTGCATAGCCGCAGCGCCTGGCCGCGGTCCAGGCCGAACCAGTCCATCACCGTGTCGATGCCGTGCGGACTGAGCCGCCAGGTCTTGTCCGCGTCCTTGACGATCGCGTCCTCGATAGAGAGCGCCTCGCGGCGGGAGTCGTGGCCGTCGATGATGCCCAGGATGGCCGGCACCTTCCCGGCGTCGTATCCTGCCTCGGCAAGGATCCCGGCGGCGAGCCGGGCGCCTTCCTTCTCGTGCAGCAGCACCAGATCCGGCCTGCCGCCGCCGGGCGCAATCGCCTGCAGGACTTCCGCGGGCGGCACCTGCGACCAGCCGATGTCATGCAGCAGGATCGCGGGCAGGACGACGGCGGCATCCGCCTCCGGGTGCGCCTCGAGCATTGCGCGGGCCAGCCCGAAGGCGTAGAGCGTGTGGGCGTCGTTGTCGCGGACCAACAGGAACGGCGCCGCAAGATGCCAGATGGCGGCGAGTTCCAGGTCCAGCGCGATAACGCCCTCGGGCTCCGCCTCGATCCCGGCGGAAATATCGAGGCCGGAATAGTTGGCGTCCGGCAGCAGTTTGGTCATCCTGCCAGCGTGCCTGCCGGACCGGCCGCGGGCAAGGACCGCCTTCCGCCCAGCGGAACCTGGAAGGGCCCGGCCGGTTGACGCCGGCCGGGCCCCCCGTCTTACTGCTTGCCGCGGCCGCAGGGACTAGACCAGCGTGGAGGTGTCGATCACGAAGCGGTACCTCACGTCGGAGGCCAGCACACGCTCGTAGGCGTCGTTGATCTTCCCGGCCGGGATGACCTCGATCTCGGCGCCAAGCTTGTGCTCGGCGCAGAAGTCCAGCATTTCCTGGGTCTCCCGGATGCCACCGATCATGGATCCGGCGAAGGACCGGCGCCCCATGATCAGGGCGAAGGCGTTCACGGGCAGCGGTTCAGCCGGGGCGCCCACGTTCACCAGGGCGCCGTCGAGGCTCAGCAACTGCAGGTAGGAGCTGATGTCGATCGAAGCGCTGACGGTGTTGATGATCAGGTCAAATGAGCCTGCCAGATCCGTGAAGGTGTTTTCGTCGCTGGTGGCGTAGTAGTGGTCCGCGCCCAGTTTCAGCCCGTCCTCCAGCTTCTTCAGCGACTGTGACAGCACGGTCACCTCGGCGCCCATGGCGTGGGCGAGCTTCACGGCCATGTGTCCGAGGCCGCCGAGTCCCACGATGGCCACCTTCTTGCCGGGTCCGGCACCCCAGTGGCGCAGCGGCGAGTAGGTGGTGACGCCGGCGCAGAGCAGCGGCGCGGCGACGTCGAGTTCGATGCCGTCGGGGATCCGCACGACGAAGTCCTCGGTCACCACCACGTGGGTGGAGTAGCCGCCCTGTGTGATCGTGCCGTCGCGGTCCACGGCACCGTACGTGCCCGTGTTCCCGGCGAGGCAGTACTGCTCCTCACCCTTCTGGCAGTTGACGCACTCGCGGCAGGAATTCACCATGCAGCCGACGCCGACCCGGTCACCGACGGTGTGCATGGTGACGGCAGAGCCGACCTCGGAAACGATGCCGGCGATCTCGTGGCCCGGCACCAGGGGGAACTGCTGGGGCCCCCAGTCACCGCGGACGGTGTGGATGTCGGAGTGGCAGATGCCGGCGAACTTGATGTCGATCAGGACGTCGTGCGGGCCAACGTCCCGGCGCTCGATGGTGGTCGGAACGAGGGGTTCCGTCGCGGAGGGGGCGGCGTAAGCGTTAACGGTAAGCATGGATCTCCTGCTTGTGGATGGTGTGGGGGGTGCCCCGGCGTCCGGCACCGGTCAGGTGCGGCCTTTCGGCCCGGTCATCATCGGGGGCACTATCCATCAAACACCATTCGGCTGCCGGAGAGGGAGGCCCTGCTGTGAGGGGTGCTGGCAGGGACTCCCTTACGGCACCGCACCCTCTACCGTTGATTGGATGGACAACCAGAGCGAGACCCGGGACTTCCTCGCCACCCGGCGGGCGAAAATCACCCCGGAACAGGCGGGTCTGCCCGTCTACGGCGGCAAGCGCCGCGTCCCGGGGCTGCGCCGGAGAGGATGCCCTGCTGGCCGGGGTCAGTGTCGAGAATTACACCCGACTGGAGCGCGGGGACCTCTCCGGAGTCTCCGAGGGCGGCCTGGAAGCCCTGGCGCGGGCGCTGCAGCTGGATGAGGCGGAGCAGGCCCGCCTGTTCGACCTGGCCCGGGCTGCCAGCACCAGCCGCAGGCCGCAGCGCCGGCGCCCCGCCACCCAGCCCGCCTCATTTTCCTCGACAGCCGTGCCCACGGGTTCTACCCGGACTGGGAGCGCGCCGCGAATGACACGGTGGCGATCCTGCGGACCGAGCCCGGCTCCCCCACCGGGGACGCGCTGCGGCTGCTGGCCAGCTGGGCCGCGAGCCAGCGGGCAGCTCAGGAACCGCTGAAGCAGGGCTAAGGGGCAGCCAACTGTCGGGGGACGTGCAGCGGACGACGTTGGCCGCAACCTTGGCTAGGTACCGGACACGGTGCGGCCGATGATCAGGCGCATGATCTCGTTGCTGCCTTCGAGGATCTGGTGGACCCGCAGGTCCCGGGCGATCTTCTCCAGTCCGTACTCGGAAAGGTAGCCGTAGCCCCCGTGGAGCTGGATGGCGCTGTTGGCGACGTTGAACCCGGCATCCGTGGCGACCCTCTTGGCCATGGCGCAGAGCTTGACGGCGTCGGGCGCCCCGCGGTCCAGCGCGTCCGCTGCCCGCCAGAGCAGCGTCCGGGCGGTCACTAGCTCTGTTTCCATGTCGGCCAGCTGGAACAGCAAGGATTGCTGGTTGATCAGCGGTCCGCCGAACGCCTCGCGTTCCTTGAGGTAGGCCACCGACTTATCCAGGGCAGTCTGGCCGCCGCCCAGGGAGCAGGCGCCGATGTTGACGCGACCTCCGTTGAGCCCCTTCATCGCGATCCCAAAACCGCTGCCTTCGTCTCCGAGGCGGTTGGCAATCGGAACCCGGACATTGTCGAAAATAACCTGGCGGGTCGGCTGGGCGTTCCACCCCATCTTTTTCTCGTTCGGACCGAACGACAGGCCCGGGGTCCCCGCCGGGACAACTATGGCCGTGATGCCGCGGTTTCCGTTGTCGGCGGTGCGGGCCATCACGATGTAGTAGCTCGACGACCCGGCCCCGGAGATGAATTGTTTGACGCCGTTCAGCACGTACTCTTCGCCGTCGCGCGCCGCCCTGGTGCTCAACGCGGCAGCGTCGGAGCCGGCGCCGGGCTCGGTAAGGCAGTAGCTGCCCAGGGCTTCCATGGAGGCAAGCTGCGGCACCCACTGGGCGCGCTGCTCATCGTTGCCGAAGGAGTCGATCATCCAGACCACCATGTTGTGGATGGAGATGTAGGCGGCAATCGTCGGATCAGCCTTGGCCAGTTCCTCGAAGATCAGCACCGCATCGCTGCGCGTTAGCCCGGAGCCGCCGAACTGCTCCTGCACATAGATGCCGCCCATACCCAGGGCGCCGGCTTCGCGCAGGACGTCCACCGGGAAGTGTTTGGTCTCGTCCCATTTCGCGGCGTTCGGTGCCAGAGCCCCGTTGGCGAAGTCCCGCACCATCGCAACCAGCGACTGCTGGTCCTCGTTGAGTTCAAACATACCCAGTCCTCCGAAGCGTAGATTTTGACTCAATGTAGTACGCCGGCCCGCTTATTACTAGGACTTCCTACTATATTTTCTTCACGACCCCCTCCGGACCCCGCTCATCGACGAACAATATGCGAAGCTGCACCCGGCCGGCACGCAGCAATCAGCGGCTACCCGATCAGTGCCAGCACCGCGCCGGCAGTAACGACGCCGCCGGCCTCCGCGCGGAGGCCGGACACGGTGCCGTCGCGGTGGGCCGGGACCTGGGTTTCCATCTTCATCGCCTCCAGCACGACGACGGGATCCCCCGCCGAGACCTCGGCGCCCGGTTCCACGAGCCACTTCACCACGGTCCCGGCCATCCCGGCGCGCAGTTCCCCGGGGTGGGGGGCGGCAGCTCCGCCGTCGGACGCCCCTTCCACGGACACCCCGGCGGGCAGCAGGGGGCCCCCGGACAGAGTCCGAGTAGACAGCGCCCAGCCGTCCAGCAGATCCGCCGGCAGCCCGACGGCCATCCGGCGGCCGTCCACCTCGACGGTGACGGTGCGGCGTTCGCCGTCGGGCGCGGTGGTGCTGAAGCCTGGGTCGGCGGCGATGGTGTCCGCGAAGTCGGTCTCGATCCAGCGGGTGTGGATGCCGAGGCCGGTTTCGGAGGTGAAGTCCGGGGATTCGACCACGGCGCGGTGGAACGGGAGCACGGTGGCCACCCTGGTGATGCTGATTTCGGCGAGGGCGCGGCGGGCGCGGCGCAGCGCCTGCTGCCGGTCGGCGCCGGTGACGATCAGTTTCGCCAGCAGCGAGTCGAACTGCGGCGGGACGAACGAGCCGGAGCGGACGCCGGTGTCGAGCCGGATGCCGGGGCCGGTGGGGCCGTGGAACTCCCCGACGGTGCCGGGCGAGGGCAGGAAACCGCGCCCCACGTCCTCGGCGTTGAGCCGGAATTCGAAGGAGTGGCCGCGCGGCGCCGGGTCCGCGGTGATGCGCAGCGGTTCCCCCGCGGCGATGCGGAACTGCTCCTGCACGAGATCGATCCCGGTGGTTTCCTCGGTGATGGGGTGCTCCACCTGGAGCCGGGTGTTGACCTCGAGGAACGCCACGGTGCCGTCCGCGGCGACCAGGAATTCCACCGTGCCGGCGCCGGAGTAGCCGGCCGCGCGGCAGACCGCCTTGGCGGCGTCGTAGATCTGGCGGGTCTGTTCGTCGCTGAGGAACGGCGCGGGGGCCTCCTCCACGAGCTTCTGGTGCCGGCGCTGGAGGGAGCAGTCGCGGGTTCCGACGACGACGACGTTGCCGTGGGCGTCCGCGAGGACCTGCGCCTCGACGTGGCGCGGCCGGTCGAGGTAGCGCTCCACGAAGCATTCGCCGCGGCCGAAGGCGGCGATGGCCTCGCGGACGGCGGAGTCGAAGGCTTCCTCGACCTCGTCGAGGGCGCGGACCACCTTCATGCCGCGGCCGCCGCCGCCGAAGGCCGCCTTGATGGCGATGGGCAGGCCGTGCATTTCGGCGAAGGCGCGGGCCTCGGCGGCGGAGTCCACCGGGCCGTCGCTGCCGGCGACCAGCGGGGCGCCGGCGCGGACGGCGGTTTCGCGGGCGGTGATTTTGTTGCCGAGCAGCCGGATGGCGTCCGGGGTGGGCCCGATCCAGGTGAGGCCGGCGTCGAGGACGGCCTGGGCGAATTCGGCGTTCTCGGACAGGAAGCCATAGCCGGGGTGGAGGGCGTCGGCGCCGGAGTCGGCCGCGGCGGCGAGCAGCTTGGGGATGTTGAGGTAGGTGTCCGCGGGCGAGTTGCCGCCCAGGGCGTAGGCCTCATCCGCGGCGGAGACGTGCAAGGCGTCGGCGTCAATGTCCGCGTAGACGGCGACGGAGGCCAGCTGCGCGTCGTCGCAGGCCCGGGCGATCCGGACGGCGATTTCACCGCGGTTGGCGATCAGGACCTTGCGCATCAGTAGCTCGCTTCTTCTTCGGGGGTGACGGGGTCGGAGGTGGCGGTGCCGCCGAGGGTGGATTCGGCCCAGCGGAAACGGATCTTCCCGCCGATCGGGATCTGGCCGGCGCGGTCCAGCTGGGAGTCGACCACCACGGCGATCACCGGGTAGCCTCCGGTGATCGGGTGGTCGGCCAGGAAGAGCACGGGGAGTCCTTCCGGCGGGACCTGCAGGGCGCCGGCGACGGTGCCCTCGCTGGCGAGTTCGCCCCGGCGGGTGCGCTGCAGCGGGGTTCCCTGCAGGCGCATGCCCACCCGGTTGGACTGCGGTTTCACTTCCCAGTCCTGGGCCGTGAACGAGTCCAGCGCCGCCTGATCGAACCAGTCGGCGCGGGGGCCGGGGACGACGTCGAGCACGGTGACGCCGGTTCCCGGGTACTCCGGCTGCAGTTCGGGGTGGCCGACGACGCCGGATTCGGCCTCCCCGCCGGCGGCGAGGAGCTGGCCGGCGGCCAGCGGGGCCGGGCCGATCCCGGACATCGTGTCGGTGGAGCGGCTGCCGAGCACCGGGGCGGTGTCGACGCCGCCGCGGACGGCGAGGTAGCTGCGGAAGCCGCTCTCCGGGGGACCGATGCTCAGGGTTTCGCCGACGAGCAGGGCGAAGGGGGTGGCCATCGGGACGGTCCGCCGGGACGGACCGGACCTGGCCCCGTCGGAGCCGTCGGCGTCGTCCGAAACAACATCGCCGGAGACGGCGTCGCAGGGCGACTCGATGGTCAGCTCCGACGGCGCCCCGGCAACGGCAAGGACCTGATCCCCGACGGCCTGCACCGTAAGCCCGCCGGCGACGGTCTCCACCGCTGCCGCCGACGGCGCGTTCCCGACCAGGCGGTTGGCCCGGCGCAGCGAGGCCCGGTCCAGCGCGCCGGCCGCGGAGACGCCCAGGCCCGAGTGGCCGTGGCGGCCAAGGTCCTGGATCAGGCTCTGCAGCCCCGGCGCGACAACCCGGAGTCCGGTCGCCAGCTCCGGGGCAGGAACCTGGGCCGGGTGTTCCGGCGCCAGCGTGACGATGTCGCGGACCGCGCGGAACCGGACCTGGTGGCCGGGGGCGGCCAGCGCGGGCTGTTCCCGGCCCAGGTCCCACATGGCGGCGCCGGTGCGGCCGATCAGCTGCCAGCCGCCGGGCGACCGGCGCGGGTACACGGCCGAATAGTTCCCGGCCAGCGCCACCGAACCGGCGGGGACGGCGGTGCGCGGCGAACTGCGCCGCGGCACCTCAAGCACCTGGTTTTCGCCCACCATGTAGCCGAAGCCCGGGGCGAAGCCGGCGAAGGCCACGGTCCAGATCTGCCCGGTGTGGGCCGCGATCACGCCGTCGGTTCCGAGGCCGGTCAGCTCCCCCACCTCGGCGAGGTCCTCGCCGTCGTACACGGTGTCGATGACCACCAGCTCGCCCTCCCGCTGCGCGGGGGCGGTGAGGTCGAACTGGAGCAGGCGCGCGGCGATCCGCCGGGCCGACACCGGCGAATCCGCGGTGACCAGCACCGTCTCGGCCGCGGCGAGGACGTCCAGCTGGCCCGGCAACGGGCACTCAAAGAGCAGCGCCTGCAGTGCCAGCACGTCCTGGGTTCCGGAGAGCTCGGCCAGTACCGCGCGGGTTCCCACCGCCCGCACGGAGCGGACCTTCTGTATAGCCAGGGTTTGCCCTGCTGTCTCAATCATGAGCTGCCTTCATCGTTGGCGATGCCTCGAGGTGGTCCGCGCCGCTTAGGCGTGGACGAATGCTGCGGTGCTGATGCCGGCGGCGGTCAGAGCCGCGCGGACTGCGGCGGCCATGGCGACGGCTCCCGGGGAGTCGCCGTGCACGCAGATGCTCTCTGCGCGGATCTTCAGGATGGAGCCGTCAACGGTGCGGACGGCAGAATCGGACGCCATCCGGAGGACATGCTCCGTGACCTCCACATGGTCGTGCAGGACGGCTCCGGGCAGGGTGCGGGAGACGAGGGTGCCGTCCGGGTTGTAAGCCCGGTCCGCGAAGGCTTCGGTCACGGCACGGAGGCCGGCGGCCTCGGCCAGGCGGAGCACTTCGGAGCCCGGCAGGCCCAGGATGGGCAGGTTCGGGTCCACGGACTTAACGGCGTCGACGACGGCCCTCGCCTGCGCGGTGTGCGCCACGATCGCGTTGTAGAGCCCGCCGTGAGGCTTGACGTAGGTGACCTTGCCGCCTTCCGCGGCGGCCAGGGCCTGCAGCGCGCCGATCTGGTAAACGACGTCGTCCGCGAGCTCGATCGGGTCGATGTCCAGGAAGCGGCGGCCGAACCCTGCGAGGTCGCGGTACCCGACGTGGGCGCCGATCACGACGCCGGCGGCCACCGCCTCGCGGCAGGTCTTCCGGATCACGCTGGGGTCGCCGGCATGGAATCCGCAGGCCACGTTCGCGCTGGAAACCGAACGGAACATCGCAGTGTCATCTCCCAGGCTCCAGCGTCCGTAGGATTCGCCGACGTCGCTGTTCAGGTCGATGGTTGCCATTTGTGATCCTCGTCTCATGGGGTTCCTCCATCTAGGATGCACCAAATCCCTGAATTGTTCAACAATTCTCCGATTCCACGATGTGACGATCGTGTAGATTCGCATCTATGACGAGCGCCGAATCAGGATTCCCCGGCATTCCCGGCTCCACCCCCGCCGGACGCAGCAAGGCCTCCGGCACGGCGGGCGCGGCCCTGGGGCCGGCGGCCCGGCTGCGAGTGGCCACCCCCTCTGTGGCGGACCGGGTCGCGGCCGAGCTGCGGCTGCAGCTGGCGGAAGGACTGCTGTTGCCGGGCGCACGGCTGACCGAATCAACCATCTCCGAGGAGCTGGGCGTTTCCCGCAACACGATCCGCGAGGCCTTTGCCGAGCTCGCGGCCGAGCGGCTGGTCGTCCGGCATCCCAACCGGGGCATGTTTGTCGCAACCCTGGGGCCGGGCGAGATCCATGACGTTTACACCGTGCGCCGGTTCATCGAAGTCGGCGCGATCCGCGGCGGAGGAAGCCCGGAGCGGGTGGCCGCGGTCCGCGCGGCAGTGGAGGAGGGCCGGGCCGCGGCGGCAGCGGACGACGAGGAAGCGCTCGGCAGCGCGAACCAGCATTTCCATGGGGCCGTCGTGGCGCTGGCCGAGAGTCGGCGCCTCAATACGATCATGGCTCAGGTGCTGGCCGAGATGCGGCTGTTCTTTCACAAGGCCACCGTGGATGCGCATTTTTACCGCAGCTACCTCGACGACAACGAGGAAATCTGCAAGGCCCTGGAGGCGGGGCAGCTGGACCGTGCCGGGGACCTGCTGCTGGCATACCTGAATAACTCGGAGGAGAAGCAGCGCGCGGTCCACGGCGACTAACCAATTATTGACGCGCCGGGGCCCCTGTCGGTTCGCCGGGGCCCGGTACGGCGATCTAGGAATTGTTGAACAATTCCTTGCGCAGATTGTTCAACAGTCTGTACAGTTGCGGGAGACAATCGTTGTGACGCCAGTCACCCAACTGTTGGGACCCCCATGGAAACCACCACCGTTAAGGCCGCCCTCAAACCGGCCGCCCGGCGTTCCGCCCTGCTGGGCGCCATGTTCCTCATGGCTACCAGTGCCATCGGCCCGGGGTTCATCACCCAGACCACAGCCTTTACCGTCCAGCTCGGCGCCGCCTTCGCCTTCGCGATCCTGGTCTCGATCCTGGTCGACATTGCCGTGCAGGCCAACGTCTGGCGGATCATTGGCGTCTCCGGTCTGCGGGCCCAAGAGCTCGGCAACAAGGTCCTCCCCGGCGTCGGATGGTTCCTCGCCGCGCTCGTCTTCATGGGTGGGATCGTCTTCAACATTGGCAATATCGCCGGAACCGGGCTCGGCACCAACGCCATGATGGGGCTGGATCCCAAAATCGGCGGGGCTGTGTCCGCTGTGCTGGCGATCCTGATCTTCCTCAGCAAACGGGCGGGGGTGGCCCTCGACCGGATCGTGGTGATTCTCGGTGCCTTGATGATCCTGATGACGCTGTACGTGGCAGTGGTTTCCGCCCCGCCGCTGGGTGAGGCCCTCAAGAACACCGTCATGCCCGAGAAAGTCGACTTCCTGGTCATCACCACCCTCATCGGCGGAACGATCGGCGGCTACATCACGTACGCGGGTGCCCACCGCATGTTGGACACCGGCGTCACCGGCGTTGAAAACGTCAAACAAATCACGCAGAGCTCGATCGCCGGGATCCTGGTCACCTGCGTCATGCGCATCCTGCTCTTCCTGGCCATCTTCGGTGTGGTCGCCGGCGGCGTGGCCCTGACCGGCAGCAATCTGGCCGCCTCCGCGTTCCAGGCCGCAGCAGGCGATATCGGCATGCGCGTCTTCGGTGTCATCCTGTGGGCTGCCTCCATCACTTCCGTGATCGGTGCGGCTTACACCTCGGTCTCCTTCGTGACGAAGTCCAGCACCAGAGATCGCACCCGCAACCTGATCACCGTCGGCTTCATCGGTTTCTGCACCGTGGCCTACCTGCTGATCGGCCAGGCCCCGCAGCAGCTCCTCATCTTCGCCGGTGCCTTCAACGGCCTCATCCTCCCGGTCGGCTTCGGCGTCCTGCTCTGGGTGGCCTGGCGCCGCCGGGACCTCCTGCACGGCTACGTCTACCCCAAGGGCCTGCTGGTCATTGGCGTTGTGGCCTGGCTGCTGACCCTGTTCCTCGGCTACAGCTCGCTGACCAGCCTGGCCAAACTGTGGGCCTAGAACCAGTGACTGTTCCTGAGGTGACCGTGCCGTCCGCCGTCGGCCCTCCCGGAAACCCGGCAGGGCTGCTCCCGGCAGAGGCCCGGGCCCTGTTCCGCTCCGGTCTTGTGACGCCGACCTCCGGCTGGAGCAGCGGCTACGCACAGGCCAACCTGATCATTGTCCCCAAGGCGCAGGCCTTCGACGTTCTGCTGTTCGCGCAGCGCAACCCCAAGCCCTGCCCTGTCCTGGGCGTGCTGGACGCGGGTGCGACCTCCGGTGCGCTGCTGGCCGGAGGGGATATCCGCACCGATGTGCCCAAGTACGTGGTGTACCGGGAGGGCCGGAAGGTCGACGAACCAGCCGACATCACGGACCACTGGCGCGATGATCTCGTGACGTTCATTGTGGGCTGCAGCTTCACCTTCGAATCCGCCCTCCAGGCCAACGGCATCCGGGTGGCCCATATCGACCAGGGAGTGAACGTGCCCATGTACCGCACGTCCGTCCGCTGCGAACCGGCCGGACAAATGGCCGGTCCGCTGGTGGTCTCCATGCGTCCCGTTCCGGCGTCGCAGGTGGCCGACGCCGTCCGCATCACCTCCCGCTATCCGGCCGTGCACGGCGCCCCGGTCCATGTGGGCAACCCCGCCGAACTGGGCATCGCTGATCTGGGCCGGCCGGACTTCGGGGACCCGGTCCGGATCCCGGACGGGCACGTCCCTGTCTTCTGGGCGTGCGGGGTGACACCGCAGGCGGCCGTCATGGAGTCACGGCCGGCACTGGCCATTGGCCACTCCCCGGGCCACATGCTCATCACGGACGCACGCGACATCTTCTACCAGGTGCCTTAGGCTACTGGGCTCCGATGTGCGCCAGGAGTTCGTGCTCGGCGACGTCCAGGTACCTGCGCAACTCTGCCGCGGCCTCTTCCCTGCGGCCAGCGCGCAGCAGCGCCACGAGGGCGGCGTTGCGTTCCACGTAGTGGCTGTGGAAGTCCGCCGTGGTTGCCATGGCGTGGAAGACCAGCCGCATCTGGGCGAGGACCTTGTCCATAAGTTCGGCCACTGACGCACTCCCGGATAGCGCCACCAGCGCCTTGTGCAGGTCCTGGTTGGCATCGGCCATCTCCGTCACGGACCCCGCAGCCAGGGCGGCGCGGGCCACGTCGATGATGGCATCAAGGGCATCCAGGGTCTCTGCGCCGTACTCCCCCCACAGCACGGCCGCCGGCTCGATCAGCCGGCGGACCCGGTAGATTTCGCGGACATCCTCGGCCTGCGGCGCGGACACGAACACGCCGCGGTTGGGAATGCGCTGCACCACGGACTCGCCGGCGAGGACGGTGAAAGCCTCCCGCAGCGTATTCCGTGAGACGCCCAGGACCTCGGAGAGTTTCTGCTCGGAAAGTTTCGTTCCAGGGGCGATCTGGCCCGCCGAGATACGCGAACGCAGCACAGCAGCCACCCACGATCCGGTGTGGGCGTGAGTGGCCTGGATCTCGGCGGAGATCCCTTCAAGGGCGGCATTCATCGGCATGGATCCAATCTACCGAAGAAGCGTGCCCTCCCCGCGCCGGTGCGCCGCCGGCGGCACAGAGGGTGTGCTGGGACGCCTGTGACACGCCTGCCGTTCTGTGTTGCGGTAATTTCCGGCCGATACCGGCATACCGGCGCGCAAGGAATTCGGCGCATCGTGGAAAAATTTCCGCAGCGTCCGTGACGCTCCCCGGAACCCGGATCGCCTCGCCGCCGGGATTTCGGGGCTTACCCGGCCTTCGGCCCGCTGCTGGCCCGGACGACCAGCCGCGCCGGGTAGATCACCGGATCCCGGTCGGCCCCGGGGTTCGAGATGTCAGCGAGGAGGAGACGGCCCGCCTCGGTAGCCATTTCCACCATCGGCTGATGGATCGTGGTCAGGGGCAGCTCACCCGGAGCCGACACGTGGTCGTCAAACCCGACGACGGCGACGTCCCCGGGGACCGCCCGCCCCGAGGCCCGGATGGCCGTGACCGCGCCACGGGCCATCAGGTCTGACGCGGCAAAAATGCCGTCCAGACTGCCGTCCTGGGCCAGCAGCTCTTCGGTGGCCTTGGCGCCTCCGGCCGCTGTGAAGTCTCCGTGGGCGGCCGGTCCCGGCGGGAGCCCTGCTTCCCGGAGGCCCGCGTTCCAGCCGGCGAGCCGGTCCGCTGGGGCCGTCATATCCAGCGGGCCGGTGACGGTTCCGAGCCGGGTGCGCCCGGTTGCCGCAAGGTGAAGCGCCGCCAGCCGGGCGCCCTGGAAGCTGTCCACGTCAACGTAGTGGATTCCGAGATCCGCATCCCAGGGCCGTCCAATGAATACGGTGGGCAGACCGGACGCGGCGAGCTCCTCGGTCCAGCCATCCGCTTTGTGATGCGAGACCACAATGGCTCCGTCGACGTGGCCGCCGCGCAGGTAGCGGACCGTGCGCGACGGGTCGCCGCCGGCCCGGGACATCAGCAGGACCAACTGCATTTCCGTCTCGCGCAACGCCTCCGTCACACCGGTGATCACTGCAGCGAAGAAAGGGTCCATCATGACGCGGGCATCGGGTTCGTTGATGACCAGGGCAATTGATGAGGTTCGGCGGGTGACGAGGCTTCGCGCCGCAGGGTTCGGCGTATAGCCGAGGGCTACGACGGCGGCGGCGACGGCTGCCTGGGCCTCGGGGCTGACCCGGGAGCCGCCGTTGATGGCCCGCGAGGCGGTCGAGCGGGACACACCCGCCGCCTTCGCGAGGTCTTCAAGGGTGGGGCTGGACCTCGCCGGTTCGGGCCGGACACCCCCGTGGATCTGTTCGCTCATCACCTTGAGACTACGACATCCCCGGTCATCCCACGTGCGAGGCCACCTTGCTGGCCGGTATGGCGTTCGATGCCGCCACCTTCGCATACCAAAGGCCACTGGCCTTGGGGATCCGCTCCAGGGTCTCGTAGTCCACCCGGACCAGCCCGAACCGCTGGTGGTAGCCGTAGGCCCACTCGAAGTTGTCCAGCAGCGACCAGGCCAAGTAGCCGCGGACGTCCGCGCCGGCGTCGATCGCCTCCCGCACCGCGCGCAGGTGGGCATCAAAATAGGCCAGCCGGTCCTGGTCGTCAACATAGCCGTCGGCATCGGGAACGTCCGGATAGGCGGCGCCGTTCTCCGTCATGTAGATCGGGATGCCAGCCGGGCCCGTGTATTCGCTCTGGAGCCGCACCAGCAGCCGGAAGAGACCTTCGGGCTGGACCTCCCAGCCCATGCCGGTCACCGGTAGCCCGCGCGGCACCGAGTGCACACCATCAGCGGCGACGAACGGTGACGCCGCGGGCCGGCCAGCGGACTCCGGCGCCGCCTGCGCCGTCGTCGTCACGATTTCCGGGAGGTCCGGCTGCACGGCAGGGGACGCCGCCCTGGTGAGGGCCTCTCCCTGGTAGTAGTTGACACCCAGCAGGTCCACGGCCGCCGAGATGACGGCCAGGTCACCGTCCTGCACGACCGCGTCGAAACCGAGTCCGGCAACATCGTCCAGCACGTCGGCCGGGTACTCGCCGCGGAAGAGCGGATCCAGGAAGATCCGGTTGTGCAGGCCGTCGATGCGGCGGGCCGCATCCCGGTCGTCCGCGGAGCCGGGGTCAGCCGGATCCGCAACCGTGAGATTCAGGGTGATTCCAAGGCGTACGTCCGGGTCTCGCCGGCGCAGTTCGGCAACGGCAAGCCCGTGCCCGAGCAGCAGATGGTGGGCTGCGGCAAGGGCGGCCGCCGGTTCCTGCCGGCCCGGGGCGTGGACACCGGCGGCGTAGCCAAGGAACGCCGAACACCAGGGTTCATTGAGGGTCGTCCAAATCCGCACGCGGTCGCCGATCGCCTCGTGCATCACGGCGGCGTACTCGGCGAAAAGCCGGGCGGTCTCCCGGTTGGTCCAGCCTCCTTCGTCCTCCAGTGCCTGCGGCAGGTCCCAGTGGTAGAGCGTCAGCCAGGGGGTGATGCCTGCGGCCAGCAGTTCATCCACGAGACGGGAGTAGAACGCGATCCCCTCAGGGTTCGGCGTCCTTCCGTCCGGCATGCAGCGGGCCCATGACACCGAAAACCGGTACGCCTTCAGGTGCAGCGACTTCATCAGGGCCACATCCTGGGCGCTCCGATGGTAGTGGTCGCAGGCGATGTCGCCGTTGTGGCCGTCGGCGACCGCACCTGGAACCCGGCAGAACGTGTCCCAGATTGAGTCCTTCCTGCCGCCGAGGTGGGCGGCCCCTTCAATCTGGTAGGCAGCAGTCGCGGCCCCCCACAGAAAACCTTCGGGAAATGAAAGCGGGGTGGTGGTCATCCTTTTACTGCTCCTTGCATAATTCCGGAAACGAGCTGGCGGCCTGCAGCGACAAACAGCAGCAGCAGTGGAACGGTGGCCAGGACCGCACCAGCCAGCACCACCGAGTAGTCCACAAAGTGTGCGGCCTGCAGCAGTTGCAGCGCCACCGGCAGCGTGGGGTTGGAGGGGTCGAGGACGATGAACGGCCAGAAGAAGTTCGTCCAGGTGGCTACGAAGGTGAACAGCGCCAGCATCGCGGCAGCGGGCCGGGCGGCCGGAAATCCGATGTACCAGAAGGCCTGGATCATCGAGGCGCCGTCCATCCGCACCGCCTCGATGAGTTCGTCCGGAAGGGCGTCCCGGAGATACTGGGTCATCCAGAACACCCCGAAAGCCGTGACGACCCCGGGAATGATGACGGCCCACAGGGAGCCGGTCCAGCCCAGTTTGGACATCACGATGAACAGCGGGACCACGCCCAACTGCGTCGGGACCGCCATGGTTGCGACAACGAAAACCAGCAGCCCCTTACTCCCCCGGAAGCGGAGCTTCGCGAAGGCGAACCCGGCGAGGGTGGAGAACACCACGACGGATGCCGCCGTCACACTGGAGACGATGAGGCTGTTGCCCATGGCCTTCCAGAACGGGATGCTGTCGAAGACCTTCTCCGCGTTGGCGAGGAAGTTCCCGCCCGGCAGCAGCGGGATGCCGCGGCTCAGGACCGTGTTGTCGTGGCTGCCGACGAGGAAGGACCAGTACAGGGGGAAAAGGGATGCGAGCAGGACGGCGCCGAGGAAACCGTATGTCAGGAAGCCGGGCCGGCGGACGCTGGAGGAGCCCTTTTTGCGCCCTCCGCCGGGCCCCCGCCGTGCCGCGGCCCGGGCGGCGCCCTTGCCGGCGCTCTGTTCGATCATGGGGATAGAGCTCATTTGCGGCCTCCCTGGCTTGCGATGCGCTTGGTGATGACGAAGTTGAGCAGGGCAATCAGAACGATCATCACAAAGAGCAGCCACGCCACGGCGGAGGCCCTGCCGAAGTTCCGCTGGCCCCAGCCGAGTTCCCAGATGTACATGGTCAGCGTCTGCCACTGCCTGTCCGCCCCGCCCAGCCCGGACTGGTCGAAGACCCGCGCCTCGTCGAAAATCTGCAGTCCGCCGATCGTGGACGTGATGACCACAAAGATCACGGTCGGCCGCAGCATGGGGACGGTGACGGAGAAGAACTGCCGCAGCCGTCCGGCGCCGTCGATCGTGGCAGCTTCAAACACATCCCGCGGGATCGCCTGCATGGCTGCGAGGAAAATGAGGGCGTTGTAGCCGATCCAGCGGAAGTTCACCATGGTGGCGATCGCCGTGTGGCTGGCGAGCGACTCCGAATGCCATCGGACCGGATCCAGGCCAATAGCTTTCAGCATCTCGTTGACGAGGCCGAACTGGTCCGCGAAGAGGTTGTTGAAAATCAGGCCCACCGCCACCGGTGCGACGACGAACGGAACCAGGACACCCATCCGCCAGAACGTCCGGGCCCTCAGGTTCGCGTCCAGCACCGCCGCGATCACCAGGGCAATGATGACCTGGGGCACGGAGGAGAGGAGGAAGATGCTGAGGGTGTTGCCGACGGCGTTCCAGAAGTAGGGCTGCGCCAGGACGAACGCATAATTCTCCAGGCCCGTGAACTTCCCCTGCCCGCCGATGAGGTTCCAGTTGTGCAGCGAAACCCAGCCCGTGTACAGCAGCGGGAAGAGGCCCGTGACGCCAAACAGCAGGAAGAACGGGGAAATGTAGAGGTAGGGGGAGAGTTTCACGTCCCATTTGGAGACCTGCTGGGAGAAGGCCAGACGCCGGACACCGCTGCCGCCGCCGTCCGGCGGAGGTGCCTCAGCACCGGCGCTCCCGGGCTTGACCTGGTCCGTAACCGTCATGGCTTACAGGGACTTCACGGCAGTGACGAACTTCTCCCACGAGGAGGCCGCATCGTCCGTCTTGTCGACGTCCACACGGGTGAGGGCCTGCTGCATGGCGTCGTTGATGGCAAAGAACTTGGTGCCCTTGAACGGCGTCACTTCAACGGCCTTGGCCCGCTCGGCAAAGATCTTGCCGGTGGGGGCTCCGTTGAAGAACGCGTTGGTCTTCCCCAGCAGCTCGCTGCTTTCCAGTGCCGCCTTCTGGCTCGGGAAGGTGCCCTTTGCGGTGAAAGCCTTGACCTGCTGCTCGGGGGCGGTCAGCCAGCCGGCCAGCTTCCTGGCCTCGGCCTGGTTTTCGCTCTGGGTCGGGACCGTCAGGTAGGAGCCGCCCCAGTTTCCGCCGCCGCCGGGGAAAACGTTGGCTACGTCCCAGCCCGTGACTCCGGCTGCGTTGCCCTCGATAACCCCGAGCATCCAGCCCGGGCAGAGGGTCGTGGCGAAGGCGCCTGTCTGGAAACCGGCGGCCCAGTCATCGCTCCACTGGCCCAGGTGGGCCGAGAGTCCATCATCCGTGGAGGCCTTCAGCACCTGGTTGTATGTGTCTTTTACCTTCTCGTTGTCCGTCGCGATGACGGTTCCGCCTTCCTCCTCATAGGCCTTTTCGAGCTGGTTGCTCATTCCCTGGTAGATGGCTCCTGCGGAGTCGAACCACGCCGCGCCCGGGTTGGCGGCCTTGAATGTCTTGCCGGCCTCGAAGTAGCTGTCCCAGGTCCCGCCCAGCATCTTCGCAACTGCCTCGCGCTCGGTGGGCATGCCCGCCTTCTTGAGTAGCTCGGCGTTGTAGCAGACAGCCTCGGGCCCGGAATCCGTGCCGTAGCCCAGCAGTTTGCCGTCAGCCGTCTTCGCGGCATCGGTCTTCCAGTCCAGCCAACGTCCTTCGAAAGCCGGGTCGCTCAGGTCGGTGAAGCGGTCGGGGTACTGCAGCAGCTCGGGCAGCCAGTCGACCTCAACGCCTTCGATATCGGACAATCCGGACCCGGCTGCCAGCCGGGTGGTGAGGTTGTCGCGGGCTTCGTTGGTGGTGGCCGCCTTCTTGTGCTCGATCGTGACGTTGGGGTTCAACATTTCATATTCTTCAAAGAGTTTTTCGTAGCCGAACTCGTTGAACGTGCCAACGGTCAGTGTCACCGGCTTCGAACCGGTGGCTTCCTCGGCGCCGGGCTTCTCGGGGGCGGAGGATCCGCAGGCCGTGAGCGACAGGGCCAGGCACGCGGCCGCGGCCGACAGCGCAGAGAACTTGCTGGGGTTTTTCACAGGGAAGACTCCTTCGTCAAAATTCCATTCGTGCCACAGCGCCGGGAAGTCGCGGTGGCCGGATGGGGCAGCCGCACCATCGGGCGGCGGGCTGGGCGGTCCGTGTGGGAGCGCTCTCACAGCCATAGTGTCCTACCTCACATCCGGTTGTCAAGAACGGGTGCCAGCCCTGGCTCGGACCCTTGTTCATGGACGTGTGCGGTGTTACGCTCCAGTGCGGGAGCGCTCCCACAGTTGCGGTCACCCAGGTTAGATCGACCGCCGTTTCCCGCTGCACGCCTCGAACCCGCCCCCCAAAGAACAGGACTCGCAATGCCGCTAGCCCACTTCCCCGCCGGACCAGCGGCTGTCCCGGCTGGGATTCCGCAGCCGCGGCGCCTCAGCGTCCGGTCCATCGCCGGCATTGCGGCCCTCCTCATCGGCCTTATCGGTACCGGGGGCGGAGTGGCGGCCGCCTCGGTGGCTGCCGCACCCCAGACCCCCGCCCCTGCTCCGCCCCAAGCCGCCGCGCCAGCTTCCCCGGCTGTCCCACAGGCGGGAGTCCCGGATTTCGGTCCTAACGTCCGGGTTTTTGACCCCAGCATGCCGGTGGCCGAGATCCAGGCCACGGTCGACTCCATTGCCGCCGAACAGGTGGACGACGAAATGGGGTCCAAGCGGTACTCCCTGCTGTTCAAACCCGGCACCTATGGCAGCGCCGAGGAGCCCCTCATCGTCCAGGTCGGCTATTCGACGGAGGTTGCGGGCCTGGGCGCCTCACCCACGGACGTCACTATCAATGGGCACGTTGACGTCTACAACCGGTGCCTGACCGCGGACAACTGCATTGCCCTGAACAACTTTTGGCGCTCGTTGTCCAACCTCACCATCAACGTCACCGGCCTCGAGGGCTGCCGGAGTTCGGCCAACTTCTGGGCTGCCTCGCAGGCCTCCCCCATGCGGCGGGTCAACGTCACCGGCGGCAACCTGTCCCTGATGGACTACTGCACCGCCGGGCCGCAGTATGCCAGCGGGGGGTTCATTGCCGACTCCAAGACCGGCACTGTGATCAACGGTTCCCAGCAGCAGTATTTCGTGCGTGACAGCAGCATCGGCGACTGGTCCAACGGGGTCTGGAACCAGGTCTTCTCCGGCGTCGACGGCGCCCCGGCGCAGTCCTTCCCGAATCCGCCGTACACCACCCTGGCCAGCACCCCGGCGAGCCGGGAGAAGCCCTACCTCACCCTCGACGCCGCAGGCCAGTACGGCGTCTTCGTTCCCGCGGTCCGCACGGACGCCGCCGGCACCACCTGGGAAAACGGCCCAACGGCCGGCCGCAGCATTCCGCTGTCCGACTTCTACGTGGCCAGGCCCGGCGATTCAGTCAAGATGATCAACTCCCAGCTGGCTCGCGGCAAAAACCTGCTGCTGACCCCCGGGGTGTACGACATCGACCAGAGCATTGAGGTTAAGCGCGCCAACACGGTCGTGCTCGGGCTCGGCATGGCCACCCTGACCGCTGTCAATGGCGCCGTTCCGCTGACCGTCGCGGATGTCCCAGGCGTCGATATCGCTGCCGTCACGGTGGACGCCGGCGCAGTGAACTCGCCCGCGCTGATGCGAATTGGCAAGGCTACGAAACCTGAGGCCGATGGAGCTTCGAACTCATTGAACCGCAGCGACCCGGCCAATCCCACCACCCTCCACGACGTGTTCTTCCGCATCGGCGGCCCGCACGTGGGCAAGGCCTCCGTGAGCCTGGAAGTCAACAGCGACAACGTGCTCCTGGACCACATCTGGGCCTGGCGGGCGGACCACGGCAACGGCGTCGGCTGGACCACCAACACGGGGGACAACGGCGTTATCATCAACGGCGACCACGTGACGGCCACCGGCTTGTTCGTGGAGCACTACCAGCAGTACAACGTCATCTGGAACGGCGAACACGGCAAGACGGTGTTCTTCCAGAACGAACTGCCCTACGACGCGCCCAACCAGGCTGCCTGGCAGCATGACGGGGTCCTGGGCTGGGCCGGCTTCAAGATCGCCGATTCGGTCAAGACCCACGAACTCTGGGGCGGGGGAAGCTACGTCTACAACAACGTCGACCCCACGATTCATGCCACCCGGGGCTTCGAAGTGCCGGTCACGCCCGGAGTCAAGCTCCACAGCCTGCTGAGCGTGAACCTCGGCGCGGGGACCCTGGACCACGTCATCAACGACACCGGAGCACCGGTCTCGACGGACGCCGTCGGGGTACCCAGCTACCTCGCCAGCTTCGGCGGTGACAACGCCGGCTGACGCCGGCGACGCGCATTGAGTCCTGCGCGGCGGGGAATTCCTGTCGATACCGGAACTGCGGTGTCGACAGGAATTCGGCGCGTCCTGGAGAATTTCCCGCGTCGTGAGGGCAGAACCCGCACTCCGCTTCCGGCCGGCTGGCTAGATCCACCGGCGTGAGGCGGCCAGGCGTCCGCTCAGGAGCGCTTGTTAGGGTGGAGGCATGAAACTCCGCCTCGCAGCCCTGTCCGCCGCCACCCTCATGATCGCCCTGACGGGCTGCGGCCAGGTGCAGGACGCCGCAAACAAGGCCGTCAGCGACGGCGCCTCCCAGGTTGCTACGGCAACCGGCAGTGAAGTGAAGAAGCAGGCCTGCACGCTCGTCGAGGACGGCCTGGTCAGTGTCCAGGACAAGGAACTGCTGGGCGGCCTGGTCGCCGGTGCCGAGGCCGCAGGTGTTCCCGCCGAGATCACCACCCCGGTGCGCCAGATCGCCGACTCAGGCGATCAGGTCCCGGCCGATTCCGTCAAGGCCCTGCAGGACGCCTGCATTAGGTAGCTCTTCCGGGTCAGGCAGCGTCCTAGCGCTTGCCCTTTTTCCGCGATCCCTTGCCGCGGCCCTTGTCGGGGTTGGGCGCGTAGCGCTGCGCCACCTTGGGCTTCTTGACGGCGGGACCGCGCCGGTCCGGTTTCGGTTCCTTTTTGGGCTTGTCCTGCTGGGCGGAGGGCTGGCGGGAGCTCGCGGCAGTCCGGCCGCGGACAATCCCGATGAACTCCTCTATCACCTCGTCCGTGCTGTCGCTGGGCCATGCCACGGCGATCTCCGTCATTGGGGCCCCGGTGAGCTGGCGCGCCACGGTGCCTTTAACGTTGAAGTGGCGGGCCACGGACATCGGCAGGATCGCCAGGCCGGCACCGGAGGCCACCACCTGCAGGGCCATCTCCGGCCCGCCGAGTTCGGCGACGTCCAGGAACGTCTCGTTGGACAGGTCTGCGAAGGCCACCTCCTCGAACACGGAGATCTCGTGCCCCTTGGGTGCCACCACCACGGGTTGTTCCTCATACAGGGGGATGACGCTGAGGCCTTCGCGGTCCACCGGCAGCCGGACAAAGCTCAGGTCCGCGGAACCGTCGCGCAGCACGGTGAGCTGGGCGCCCTCCGCGGACATAAAGGAGCGCAGCGGCACATCGGGCATCCGCTCTTCCCAGCGCCGGGTCCACTTGCCCGGCGTCACGCCGGCGACGTAGGCAAACCGCAGCTCCCGCACTGCATCTTCGGCCGGGACGGCGGCGGTTTCGTCGGGGGTCTGGGGTGTTTCTTCTGCTGCGGACACATGTTCACAGTACCGTCCGGGCTGGCGCGGTGGTCAGTGCCGGTGCCCAGCCAGCCTCTGGCCGGATACCCTTGAAGCATGACCTCTGCAAACTCCCAGTCCATGAAGCCGGCCACCGTTGCCAAGAAGCTTGGCATCTACCTGCCCGCAACACCCCAGGAGTTCCAGGATTCGGTCATCACCCGCGCCGATTTCGCCGAGCTCCAGGCCAACCCGCCGGAGTGGCTCGCCGAACTGCGCCGCAACGGCCCGCACCCCCGCCCGGTGGTCGCGCAGAAGCTCAACGTCTCCATCAGCGGCCTGTCCCGCGGCGGCGTTGAGGAAGCGCTGACGACGGCGGAAATCACCGCGCTGCTGCAGGCTCCCCCGGCGTGGCTGGTCGCCGAACGTTCCACCCACGCTGCCGTCCGCGCCGAGGCCCAGCGGGTCAAGGACGAGGCTGCGAAGAAGGACGCCAAGCAGGCACGCACCGCGGCCGAGTAGCCTGGCCGCCTTCCAGGACACGCCCCTGATCCCGGCGGGGTCGGTCCCGCTCAGTCCTGGTGGAGCTGGACGAAGTTGCCGCACCCGTCGTCGAACACCGCTGTGGTGCCGCCGGGACCAACGGAAGGTTCGGCCTGGAATATCACGCCCTTGGCCGTGAGCCGCTTGTACTCGGCCTGGACATCGGTCACTCCGAAGACGACCGCGGGCAGCCCGGCGTCGTGGCATCCGTTCATGTAGGTGGCCCCGATCGGGTTGTCGCTGGGCTCCAGCAGGAGCCCGACTGTTCCACCGCCGGTCCCGGCCGGGTCCTTCACGATGTACAGGTTGTGCTCGGGCATGGCCAGGAGGCTCTCAAAGCCCAGGATTCCGGTGTAGAACTCGAAAGCGGCGGCGGGGTCCTTGACGTGGATACTGCACATTTTCAGTCGCATGGGCCCTAGGCTACGCCGGGACGGGCCTCGCTGTGAACCGGACGCAAGGCGCCGGGCTCCCGCACAGCTCCGCGGCCATTGACGGCCCGCCTCCAATGGATTCCAATGGAATCAGCGGAACCGCGCCCGTCCGGGCCGGATCCCTGGAGGTGTTGGAATGCCGTCCCTGTTCGAGTCCGCCCCCTTCGCGCTCTGGCACTTGTTGGCCCTGGCAGTCATCGTTGTGTGCGCGTCCGGAGCCTCGGTCTATCTCATCCGCAAGCATGTGGCCGATGCCAGCGATGGCCTGCCCGATGCCGTGTTCTGGGACGTCTTTGCCGGACTCGCCATCGTGGCGCCGGCCGTGGTCCTCCCCGCTCTGGCGGCACCGTGGGCCGGACTGCTGCTCGGGATTCTCGCCGTGGCCGCTGCCGCCTGCTCCTACTTCTGGACTCCCAGGGTCCTCAGCCGGCGCGGGGCCCGCCGGGCCTCCCGGGATATTGCGGCCAGCAACGAGGCGGCTGCGGCCCGGCACCGCCTCGCCCTGGCCCGGTGGCAGCGCTACGAACTGGACCCCGCGCACGGCATCGACTACCCCGCGATGAGCGACCCGCGGCAGCCGGAGACGGCCGCCCTGATCCGGGCGATGAAGGCCGCGGAACAGCTCCGTGGCGGGACGGAGGCCGCTTATGGCCCGGCGGTGGACCGGCTGGAACAGGCCCTCGCCGACGCCGAACGGGCCGCCGGTGTCGGCTCGGGCACCCCGCCCCGGCCCGCCGGATTGACCAGGGTGGATCCGGCCCACGGCTGACACTGTGCACCGCAACAGCTGATCGCCTCGGACTCCGAGGAGGCGGCCAACAAGGTCGCGTCTTTCACGGCGCAGAGTTAAACCGGGGCCTACAGGTCGACCGTGCCGCTTTCGCCCACGCTCATCCGGCTGTGCGTGACCTTGGACTTGACCCACTGCAGGACCGTCGCGGCGGTTCCGCCCGGGCTGGTCCAGTATTCGGCGGAGTCGGAATCGACGTGCAGCAGGACCACCTCCGGGGTGTCCGGGCCGTCCGGGAACCAGGCCTCGACCATCTGGTTCCAGAGCTCGTGGATCTTCTGGCGGTCGGTGACGACTTCGGCCGTTCCGGCCACCGACACCCATTCCGTGCCTTTGCCGAAGGAGACATTGACACCCGGGTGCGCCCGGACCTGGGCCACCTGGGAGGTGGCGGCGGAGGTAAAGAACCACATGTCGCCGTCGTCCTTCACCTCCTGGACGGCGAGCGGCCGGCTGACCAGTGCGCCTTCCGCGTTGACGGTGGTGAACATCCCGATCCGCGAACCGTTGATGATGTCCGTAACTTTGCTGATGTTTTCTGCGTCCGGCATGCTGTCCCCTCGTTCCACGGGGGAAGGTCCCCCTCCCGCCAGCCTATTGGTAAGTTTGCTTACTTTCCAGTGGCTGCCGGACGGAGGACCTTCCCGGCGTGGTGCGGCGCAGGCCTACGACCGCGTGGGCAGGACCTTGCCCTTGAAGAACTCCGGGCGGATCTTGGCCATGACCAGCATGAGCACCACACCCAGCAGGATCACACCCATGCCCAGGACGAACACGAGGCCGATGCCGCCGACGGATGATCCGGAACCGTATGCCGGATCCATGGAGTCATAGGCGGTCTTGACGAACATCACCAGCAGGATGACGCCGCCCAGGAGCGGGGCGAGGAACTTGAAGAAGAATGCCTGTGCCCCGCTGAAGGCCTCGCTCCGGAAGAACCAGACGCAGGCCAGGGCGGTGATGCCGTAGTAGAAGCAGATCATCATGCCGAGTGCGGTGATGGTGTCCCACAACGCGTTCTCGGAGGTGGTCCGGGTGATCACATAGAACCCCGCCGCGGCGATGGCCGCCGCGATCGTGGCGTAGCTGGGCGACTTGAAGGTAGGGCTGATCCGGCCGAACTTGGTCGGCAGCGCCTTGTAGTGGCCCATCGCCAGCAGCGTCCGGGCCGGTGAGACGAACGTCGACTGCAGGGACGCGGCCGAGCTGCTCAGAATGGACAGGGACATCAGGATGGCGAACGGGCCCATGACCGGTCCGGCGAGGACGGCGAAGATGCTGCCCTGGTTTTCCGGGTTTCCGGCCCCCAGGCCTTCCTCACCGATGCCGGCGTACGTCAGCGTGGCCAGGGCGACGGTCATGTAGATGATCACGATGACGAGCACGGTAACGGTGGCGGCGCGGCCCGGGGTCTTCTCCGGGTTGCGCGTTTCCTCGTTCATGGTCAGGGTGACGTCCCAGCCCCAGTAGATGAAGATCGAGAGGGAGACCCCGGCGGCGAAGGCCGAGAAGGATTCGACGGCGAACGGGTTGAACCACTCGGGGGTGATCGCGGTGGCATCGAAAGCTGTGCCGTTGGCGACGTGGCTGAAAGCGGCGACGGCGAACCAGCCGAGAACCAGGAGCTGGAACGCGACCAGCACGTACTGCACGCTCTTGGTGGTTTCCATGCCGCGGTAGGAGATCCAGCAGGCCAGCGCAATGAACACCAGGGTGGTGGCGATGTTCAGCGGCAGGTTCAGGGTCAGATCGGCCAGGTCAGGATTGCCGAACAGCTGGGCCAGCATGAGGTAGAAGAAGTCCACGGCCACGGCGGCCAGGTTGGACAACACAATGATCGTCGCGGCGATCAGTCCCCAGCCGCCCATCCAGCCGATCCAGGGCCCGAAAGCGCGCGAGGCCCAAGTGAAGGAGGTTCCGGCGTCGGGCATGGCGTTGTTCAGTTCCCGGTAGCCGAACGCGACGAGCAGCATCGGGATGAAGCCAACCAGGAAGATGGCGGGCAGCTGGACGCCGACTTCGGCGACCGTCGGGCCCAGGGCCGCGGTCAGTGTGTACGCCGGGGCAATACAGGACACACCGATGACGACGGCGCCGATCAGGCCTACCGATCCGGCTTTGAGGCCCTTGGCGCTCAGTCCTGCGTGGGTGTCGTGCGAGGTCTTGGCCGCGGCGTGTTCGGTGCTCATTGAGGTGCCTCTCCGGACGTGTCATTCGACGTTGGGTGGTTCTGGTGCTTGAGTTCGTAGCCGCTGGGCACCACGAGCATCGGTACGGGCAGGGCCCGGAGGATCCGGTTGGCGGTGCTGCCCAGGAAGATGGCGCGGCCCTGGGCCAGGCGGCTCGATCCGATGACCAGGACCTCGCCGTCTTCCCAGTCGAGGCCGTCCACGGCCTCTTCGATGCTCCGGCCCTGCGCGACGACGACGTCCGTCTTGGCCGCCAGCTGGACGCCCGACGGGCTGACCGGCGCGGCTGCCGCGACGGTCTTCTCCGCGTACTCGCGGGCGGCCGCAGCGGCGGTTGAGTCGCCGCCGTCGAGCGCGAGCAGCGATACCACGCGCAACGGGACGGCCCGGTTCGCCGCCATGCCGATGGCGAAATCGAGCAGCTTCTCTGCTCCCGCCCGGGTGCCGAGTCCGCAGCTGATCCGGGTCAGGGCCTCCTGGCGGTAGTAGCCGTGAGGTGCCAGGGCCACCGGGACCGTGGACGCGTGAAGGAGCGCGCTGGCCACCGAACCGATGCTGAAGCGCTTGAACAGGCCGGTGCGCGTGGCCCCGATGACCAGGACATCCGCGCCGAGTTCCTCGGCCGCGTCGATCAGCGTCTGGGCATCGGAGTCGCCGCTGCGGATGTGCGCCTGCGCCGGAACGTCGGACGGGACGAGGGCGAGGGCCTCGTCGAGCCATTGGCGGGCCTGCTCGTTCAGAAGGTTCTCGAAGCCTGCCTTGGGCGCATGGGCCGCACCGAACTGCTGGACTTCTGGCACCACCAGGACGAGATCCAGGCTGGCACCGCGGCCGCGTGCCAGCGATACGGCCAGATTGACGGCATCGTGGCCTCTGGCATTGGCTGAATACCCCACTACGTAACGCATCTGGCCGATCCTTTCTGAGCTGTTGGGTTGGGTGGGAGGTTCGGGCTAATGGGAGGCCACGGAGCTGCGGTCTGCGGCTGCGACAATCCGGGCCGCCGTCTGGCGTCCCATCCTGACCGCACCGTCGACGTGCTGGTAGCCCTCGGCAGCGAGGTCAGAGGAGGACCAGAAGATCGGGCCGACCGGGGCGTGCTGGTCCTTGCCATAGCGGTGCAGTCCGCCGAGGTCGTAGCTGGAGGCATAGGCGCCGCGGGTCCACTCCTCGGAGCCCCAGTCCGATTCGTAGTAGACCTCCGGTTCGAGGGCCGTGTCCCCCAGGAATCCGGCCATTGATTCGAGGATGGCACGGCGGCGTTCCTCGGCGCTGAGCTCGAACATGGCATCGGCCTTCTCATCCGAGACGAAGCCGACCAGGGTGCCGCGGGCGTCCTCGTGGTTGGTGTTGTCGTAGACCTCCTGGACCAGGGCGGAGGCGCCGAAGCAGGTTCCGGAGAGGCCGTCCTCGCGCCAGAACGGGGAGCTGTAGACGGCGTGAACCTTGATGACCAGGCCGAGGGACTGGTGCTGGTGCATCTGGTGCTGGCGGCGCGGCAGCGGCGGGTTGAAGGAGACCCGGGAGTAGAGGTTCGGCGGCACGGCCATGATGACGAAGCGCGCCTTCACGGTGGCGCGCTCGGAAACAGCCGTCACCCGGTGCCCTGCAGTGTTTACTTCAGTTCCCCCTGCGGAGGATGGCACCCAGTTGATGGTGCGCACCGGGCTGTCCAGCACGACGTCGTCACCCAGTTCGGCCGCGAGCAGCTCGGAGAGCTGCTGCATTCCGCCGATGACGCGCTTGTCCAGGATGAAGTCTTCGTCGGTGAGGTGGCTGAAGGATCCGGCGGAGGCTGCCATCAGCACGGCCTGCAGCGCGGAGAAGGCGTGGGCGGGCTTGGTCAGCATGCCGCCGGCAATGAAGAGCCCGATGTTGTTGCAGGCTTCCTCATCCGAGGAGTTCTCCCGCAGCCAGTGGTGGAAAGAGATGGTGTCCAGCTCCCTGGCCTTGGGGTGCGCCCACGGCTCGGTGGGGCCGACCTCGGCGGCGAGGGAATCCAGCAGGGCGGTGAGCTTGTCCATTTCGGCGGCGGTGGTTTCGCTGACCGGAAAGGTTTCGCCCGTATAGAGGGTGCGCTTGCCGTCGGAGCCGATGTAGACGGACTTGCCGTCGCGGTAACGCGAGTAGGTCTGCAGGCCAAGCTCGTCAAGGAGCGCCAGCAGTTCGGTCTGGTCCGGGGAGACCCACTGGCCGCCGATCTCCAGCATGGCACCGTCGATGGTGTCGGTCCAGGTGCGGCCGCCGACACGGTCGCGCGCCTCCAGGACGGCCACGCTCAGGCCGGCCTTCTTCAGCTCCCGGGCTGCGGTCAGCCCGGCGGGGCCGGCTCCGACGATGACGACGTCGCGGTCAAGTTCCAGCATGATGTCCTCTCTGTGGCCGCTGTAGTGATGCGGACCACTAAATGAATGCCGTTCATTTAGGATGACTATAGACCCTTTGAAGGCCTCAGGGAAGAGCTCCCGCGCAGGACATTTCCCAGGGAAAGTGCCCGTAAAGTGGGAACAATGGGAGCATCCAGGACACCGACCGCAGGAAGGCCAGCAATGCCGGCATCAACCAGCGCCCCTGCCGATCCGCACCGCCACGACGCGAAACCGCGCCGCCGGGTGGGCAGGCCAGCGGCGGCCGTCCTCGACCAGGACGGCATCACGGCGGCGGCGCTGCAGCTCATCGGGAAGAGCGGCTATGACGGATTCACGATGGCTGCTCTGGCCCGGACGCTGAACGTGGCGCCGTCGGCCCTGTACAACCATGTCTCGTCCAAGCGCGACGTCCTCGTGCTGGTCCAGGACCACCTGACGTCATTCGTTGATGTGTCCCTCTTCGAGGCCGAACCGTGGGACCAGGCCGTGCGCAGTTGGGCCTGGAGCTACCGCGACGTGTTCTCCAAGCACACGCCGCTGATCCCGGTGATCGCCGTGCTCCCGGTGACCGACGCCCCCAAGACGCTGGCCATGTATGAGGCCGTCAGCGCCGGGTTCAGCCGCGCGGGTTTCCCGCAGGGGCTGATCGTGTCCGCGATCGTGGCGCTGGAATCCTTCATCTTTGGCTCCGCCTACGACGTCACGGCGCCGGCGGACATTTTTGCCTCCGGCAGCATGGCGGACTCGACGCCGAACTTCACCGCCGCCGTCAAGCAGCAGGACCTGGAAGGCTACGACAAACCCGCCGACGTCGCCTTCAACCTCGGCCTGGAGGCGATGATCGCGCGCTTCGGGACGCTCCGCGGCTGACCGCCGAAAAGCAACGCGGGGTCACTTCCGGCCCATAATCCCCTCCGGGATGGGCCGGAAGTGACCCCGCGTTGCTTTGGGGTGACGGGCCGTCAGCGGAGGCGATCGGCGGCCCGGGATAGCAGTCCTTGTTGGCGTCCCGGGTTAAACCAAAAGAACCCCGGTCCTAAGACCGGGGTTCTTTCATTTTGCGTGCGCGAGGGGGGATTTGAACCCCCACGCCCTTTCGGACACTGGCACCTGAAGCCAGCGCGTCTGCCGTTCCGCCACTCGCGCGCAACTTCCTCCACGGAGTTGTCGGTCCAGAATCGGGCCGTGAACCTCGTGAAAGCAGCGAGATCAAGCATAACGGACAACCGTGGGAAAACACCAATCGGCCTCCGGAGCGGGACAGATCAGGACATACAGCGCACGACATCCGGGGGCCGCACCACCCGGACCGGACCCTCACCGCACCCCTGGACGTCATCTTCGGCGGGCGCAGCGACCCGATGTCCGTGCACGTCAGGGCCGGTCCGGCGCGATTTTCCGGCGCGGGGTGGCGACGCGCATTAAGGCCATTCCCAGACTCGCCCAGTAGTATCTGATGTAGGAGTGCCCGCTGACAGCGGGCTCCCGCAGATGTGGGAAACCGAGTTCGGAACGAATGCTGCCCTGCAGCCGTCACGAAAGGAGAAGGACCATGGGATTGCTGGACAAAGTCGAGCGCGGCATCGAAAAGGCCGTCCGTGGAGTCTTCTCCACCGGTTCTCGCGCCCAGGTTGAGCCGGTCGAGATCGCCAGCCACCTCCGCCGCGAGGTCGACAACAAGGCCATCACCATCGCCGCGGGACGGACCCTCGCCCCCAACGTCTTCGACGTCTTCCTCAGCGACGATGACTTCCTACGGGCCCAGGAATGGGGCACTCCGCTGGCTGAAGAACTTTGCGACGTGGTCATCAACCACGTGCGTAGCCAGGGCTACACCCTCCCGGGTCCCGTCCGGATCAGTTTCCGCCGTGACGGGGACCGCCGCGCCGGCGACTTCGAGATCAAGGCCCGGACCGAAAAGAATCCGTCCGCCTCCGCACCGGCCCAGCCGGCCGCGCACGCCGGAATGCCAGCCGCGCCGACGCGCCAGCCCTCCCGGATGCAGCCCGTGCTGGACATCGACGGGCAGCGCTACTCCTTGAACGCCCCGGCGATCGTGCTGGGACGTTCCTCCGAAGCGGACATTCTTATTGACGACACCGGCGTTTCCCGCCGCCATCTGGAAATCCGCACGGGCCCGGGCACCGCCCAGGCCGTGGATCTGGGCTCCACGAACGGCAGCTACGTCAACGGCCACAAGATTGTGGGCTCCTCGGAGCTCACCGACGGCTCCACGATCACAATGGGACGGACCAAGATCATCTTCCGACTTTTGCCCGCCAGCCCGGGCGGCCGCCGATGAGCGAACTGACCATCACCGCCCTGCGCTTCGGATTCCTCCTGCTCCTGTGGGTGCTCATTCTCAGCATTGTTGCCGCCATGCGACGCGACCTCATGATCGGACGCAAGGCAGCAGCGGGCGCCCCCACGGCGCGGCAGGTCCGCAAGAACCCGGCCCTGGCCGAGCCGGCGGCCCCCGTCAGGCAACAGCCCCGCCAACTGGTCGTGACCGAGGGCCCGCTCAAGGGCACCACGATCCAGCTGGCCGCCAGCCCCATCCTGCTGGGCCGCGCCCAGGAAGCCACCCTTGTGCTGGAGGATGACTATGCCTCGGGCCGCCATGCCCGCCTGTTCCCGCAGGGCAGCCGCTGGTTTATCGAGGATCTTGGCTCGACCAACGGCACCTATCTGGCCGACCAGCAGCTCACCAGGGCACTGCCCGTAGAGCTGGGTGTCCCCGTGAGAATCGGCAAGACGGTCATTGAATTGAGGCCGTAGCCGTGGCTGCCCCTGATCGCCCCACAGACAGGGCCGAAGGCAAAACAACTGCCCCCAAGCGGCCGCTCATCATGCGCTACGCCGCGCGTTCCGACGTCGGCAGCGTGCGCGCGAAGAACGACGACTCCGCCTACGTCGGCCGGCACCTCGCCGTCGTCGCCGACGGAATGGGTGGACACGCCGGCGGCGATGTCGCCTCTGCCGCCACGGTGCTGGACATGATCCATCTCGACAGCGACGATTACGACGGCGACGCCGGCACTGTCCTGGCCGACGAGATCCAGACCGCCAACTCCCTGCTGTCCGAACTCGTCCACATCGATCCCAAGCTGGCCGGCATGGGGACCACCGTCACCGCCCTCCTGCTGGCCGAGGGCAAGCTGCACTTCGCCCATATTGGTGACTCCCGCGCGTACCGGCTCCGGAACGGCGAATTCGAGCAGGTCAGCGTGGACCACACCTTCGTGCAGCGCCTGATCGATGAAGGCAGGCTCCGCCCCGAAGAAGCGGAGACCCATCCGCACAAGAACGTCCTGATGCGCGTCCTTGGCGATGTCGATGCCAGCCCTGAACTGGACCTGGCAACGCTCGAGGTCGTACCGGGTGAGCGCTGGCTGCTCTGTTCCGACGGTCTGAACTACGTCGCCGGCCACGTCGTGGAGCGTACCGTCCGGGAGACCAGCAGCCTGCGGGAATGCGTTGAGCTGCTGGTCGATCTCACTCTGGAGGCCGGCGCCCCGGACAACGTCACCGTGGTGATGCTGGAAATCGCCGAACAGACCACCGACGACGTCCGCACCGCCGCCGTCGAAATTGTCCCGTCGACGCCGCCGGCCACCGTTGCCGCGATCGTGTCCGAAGGCCTCCGCCAGGCCGGAGACACCTTTGGTGCAGCGAAGACTGCCGAGGCGCCGCCTAAGGCCCATGGCGAGACCGGCGCCTCCGCCACAGTCCCACTGGCCGGAGGAATCGCGACGACCCCCGCTCCGTCCGGGGCCGCGGACTCCCGGTCCGACGCCGGCACAGCCGTCGACCGGCCGGCCGGCGGCTCCCCCGGACCGGGCGAACCTATAACCTCCACCGACCCCCACCTGGGTGAGCATCTGTCCGCCGAGGTGCTCCGCGAGGAACTGGCCGGCCGCCCCCACGAGCTCGTGGGCGCTGCCGCTACAGCCGCGGCAGCCGGCTCCATCCCCACCATTGCGGGGCGTACCATGGCCCGCCGGGCGGCAACGGTCCTGACCCACAAGTCGGAGCAGGCGCGGGAGGAAGCCGAAGAGTACCGGCAGGCCGGCCGGCCCCGCCGCTGGGTGACGGTGTCCATTGCCGCGGCCATCGTGGCTTTTCTCACGGTGGGTCTATGGCTGGGCTACGCATGGACCCAGACGCGGTACTACATCGGCGAGCACGACCAGCGTGTAGCCATCTTCAACGGGGTCTCCCAGCGTCTGGGACCCATCCAGCTCTCCACCCTCGAAGCGGTGACCGAAATCCGGATGTCAGAACTCCCCGAATTTTCCCAGCAGAGGGTGCGCCAGACCGTGCCGGCCCGGGACCTCTATGACGCCCAGCGGATCGTTAAGAACCTTGAGCGCACCGGCACCACCGCCCCCGCGGACGAGTGCATCACCCCGTCTCCGACCCCTGCCACGCCCGGCGCGACTGCGGATCCGGGTGCCACGGCGAGTCCCGGCGCGGCCGGAACCGCGGCACCTTCGCCGGCGGCCACGACTCCTGTCTGCGAGGCGGTGAAATGACACCCATCGATCCCGCACCTCGCCCGCGGCGGAACGTAGAGCTCGTCCTGCTGGTGCTGGCCCTTGCCGTCGGCATTGGGGCCAACGCCCTGGTCGGAGTGGACCAGCAGAGAGCGTTCGACACCGATTTCTGGTTCCAATCGAGCCTGCTCGCCGCCGCCGCCCTCGCGTTCCATGTCGTCCTGCGTCTTCGGGCAAAATATGCCGATCCGGTAATTCTTCCGCTGGTAGTGGCGCTCAACGGCCTCGGCCTCGCCATGATCCACCGGTTGGACCGGGTCGGGGAGGACACCGGCAACAACCAGCTGCGCTGGACCCTGGTGGCCATGGCCGTTTCTGTCGCTGTCATCTGGTTCCTCAAGGACCACCGGATCCTCCGCCGCTTTACCTACATCTCCCTGGCCGCCAGTGCAATCCTGCTGATCCTCCCTCTGGTCCCCGGCATAACGGCCGGCGAAATCCTGGGCGCGCGGGTCTGGATCAAGTTCGGCTCGATGACCTTCCAGCCCGGTGAAATCGCCAAAATCACCCTCGCTATATTCTTTGCCGGGTATCTTTCCTCCAACCGCGATCTCATCCTGCTGGCCGGGCGGAAAGTCGGTCCCCTCCAGTTCCCGCGGTTCAAGGACATGGGCCCCATGATCGCCGCCTGGCTCGTGAGCATTGGAGTGCTGATCTTCCAGCGGGACCTCGGCTCGTCGATCCTTTTCTTTGGTCTTTTTCTGGTGATGATCTACGTCGCCACGAGCCGCATCAGCTGGGTGGTCATCGGCGTCGGGCTCATCGCAGTCGGCGGTTTCGTCGCCTCTCGCGTCTTCTCCCACGTCGCCCTGCGGATTGACGGCTGGATCAACGCCTTCACCGACGAGGTCTACGGCCGCGCGTTCGGCGGTAGCCTGCAGATCGTCGAAGGACTATTCGGCATGGCCAACGGCGGACTGGTCGGCACCGGCCTCGGCCAGGGACGCCCCAATCTGGTTCCGTTCGCCAACAGCGACATGATCATTGCCTCCTTCGGCGAGGAACTCGGGTTGATCGGTCTCTTCGCGATCGTCCTGATGTACCTGCTGCTCTTCACCCGGGGCTTCCGCGCGGCGCTCGGCACCCGTGACGCGTTCGGCAAGCTGCTTGCCACCGGGCTGTCCTTCGCCATTGCCCTGCAGTGCTTTGTCGTGATCGGCGGCGTCACCCGGCTCATTCCCCTCACCGGCCTCACCACGCCGTTCCTGGCCGCTGGCGGCTCATCGCTGCTGGCCAACTGGATCATCGTCGGACTGTTGCTGATGATCTCGCATACGGCGCGCGGCCCGGTGGACACAACACCACTGGCCCCCGGCGAGGAACCCGACCCCCAGAAAGTATTGCCTGCCATGCCTTCGAAGCCGGCCACCATGCCCGGCACCGGACGAAACAGTCCGGACGCCCCGACCGAGGCGGTGAAGCTGTGAACCAAGCCATTCGCAACGCCTGGATCGCCGCAATCGCGATGTTCGTCTTGATCTTCGGTGCCCTCAGCTACGTCCAGGTGGTTGGAGCGGACGAGCTGGAGGCCAATGCCTGGAACAAGCGCACCCTCCTGCAGAACTACTGCAACGACCGCGGCGCCATCATCGTGGGCGGTGCCCCGGTGGCCGAGTCCGTCGCCGCCGCGGAGAGCTGCGCGTTCCAGCGCACTTACAACCAGCCGGAACCCTACGCCGGGATCACCGGCTATTTCTCCCGGAGCTTCGGCGTGACCGGGCTTGAAAGCACGATGAACAAGGAGCTCGCCGGCAGCTCGGACCAACAGTTCCTGGACCGGGTTGGGCAGCTGTTCCTGGGCAACCAGCCCAAGGGTGCCTCCGTGGAGCTCACCGTCGATCCCAAGATCCAAAAGCTCGCCTTCGACCTCATCCCGGCCGGCCAGCGTGGATCGATCGTGGTGACCAACCCGAAGACCGGCGCGATCATCGCCATGGTGTCCAAGCCGTCCTACGATCCCAACCTGATCGCCACCCAGGACCCGGTGGCTGAGGCCGCAAACTTCGCAGAGCTGAACAAGGTTCCCGGGATCAACCTGAACCAGAACGTCAGCGGACCCACCGGGGAGTTGCTGGCCCCGGGGTCGGTGTTCAAGCTCATCGACACGTCCGCGGCGCTCAAATCGGGAAAGTACAACAAGGACAGCATCCTGCCCAACCCTGCGGAGATGTCTTTCCCCGGCATCCAGTACACGCTGCCCAATTACGCCGGCGGCAACTGCTACGCCCGCGACACGGCGACTTTTGCCTTCGCCCTGCAGCAATCCTGCAACACGCCGTTTGCCAGTATCGCCCTGGACCTGGGGCAGCAGGCCATTGCGGACGAGGCAGAGAAGTTCGGCTTCGGGCAGGACTGGGGCGACGAGCTGAAACTGGACTCCGCGCCGAGTTTCTTCCCGACCGAAGAGCTGGATGACGCCAGCCTGGCCCAGTCGTCGATCGGCCAGCGGGACGTCCGGGCCACGCCGCTGCAGATCAACCAGATGACCGCCGCGATCGCCAACAACGGTGTGCAGATGCAGCCGAACCTGATCAAGGCCGTACGCTCCCCGGACCTGCGGCCGATCAACGAGCCGAAACCCCAGGCCCTCCGGACCTCCACCACGCCGGAGATTGCCCGGCAGATCAACGAGTGGATGGTCAGCGTCGTCAGCGAGGGCATCGGCCGCGGCGCGGCAGTGCCCGGGGTCAAGGTGGCCGGCAAGACCGGTACCGCGGAACTCGGGGACGGCCGGAACAACTCATGGTTTACCGGGTTCGCCCCGGCGAACGACCCGCAGGTGGCTGTCACCATCGTCATGGAAGGCGTAGACATCACCACCGGCGCAAAGCTAACCAGTCCGAACGCGAAGAAGATTTTTGAGGCGGTGTTGAATAAGTGAGGCCTTCATCAGGAATCACCCTCGGCGGCAGATTCCAGCTGACCACGCGTATTGCGATCGGCGGCATGGGAGAAGTCTGGAAGGCCAAAGATCTGATCCTTGGCCGCATCGTCGCCATCAAGGTGCTCAAGGAGGAGTACACGGGCGACCCCGGCTTCCTGCAGCGCTTCCGCGCCGAAGCCCGCCACACGGCACTCCTGAACCACGTGGGCATCGCCAACGTCTTTGACTACGGCGAGGAAGAAGGCTCCGCCTACCTCGTCATGGAGCTGGTCCCGGGCCAGCCGCTGAGCAGCATCATCGAACATGAACAGGTGCTCTCCCCGGACCGGACCCTGTCCATGATCGCGCAGACCGCCCGAGCCCTCTCGGTGGCCCACGCCCAGGGCCTGGTCCACCGCGACGTCAAGCCGGGCAACCTGCTGATCACCCCGGACGGCCGCGTCAAGGTCACGGACTTCGGCATCGCCCGGCTGGCCGACCAGGTCCCGCTCACCCAGACCGGCCAGGTTATGGGCACCGCCCAGTACCTGGCTCCGGAGCAGGCAACCGGACAGCTGGCTACCGGCGCCTCGGATATCTATGCCCTCGGTGTCATCGGCTACGAGTGCCTCACCGGGCACCGCCCGTTTTCCGGGGAATCCCAGATCGCGATCGCGCTGGCCCAGGTCAACGACGCGCCGCCGCCGCTGCCGGAAACCCTGCCGAAGCCGGTCCGCGCCCTGCTGATGTCCATGCTGGCCAAGGACCCGAAGAACCGACCGGCCGACGCCCTCAAACTGTCCGAGGCCGCCGAGGCTATCCGCAACGGCGACATCCCGGCAGCACACGCCGCCGTCCCGGGCATGTTGCTCTTCGAGGCAGCAACCGGGCCGATCACGGCACCGGTTGACATCCCGACGGCAGCAACCGGAGTCATTGGCGCTGCGGACCGTACGACGTCGGCCACCTCGGCTCTGCCCGTGATCGGCGCCGCCGGAGCGGGCGCCGCCGCCGGAGCCGCCGCCGGAGCCGCCGCCGCCAGCGCGTATGGGGCCCGCAACACAGTGGCGCGTGCCGACGCCCTCGCCGCGGAACGCAATTGGGTCCAGGAGGAGGACGACGATTACGACGAACCGGCCACTGAGCCGGAACGCCGCGGGCGCAGCCCCTGGACCTGGCCGCTGATTGCCCTGATCCTGCTGGTGCTGTTCGCGCTGGTGGGTGTCATGCTGACCCAGGCCGGGATCCTGTTCCCGCAGAATCCGGCGAGCAGCAGCGCCACCACCACCAGCGCGTCACCGGCCCCCACCAGCGCCTCGCCCTCGACCACGAGCGCCAGCCCCACCAGCAGCTCCGCGGCACCGACGCAGTCCACACCGGCCGCCATCAACCTGATTCCGGAAAGCTACCTGGGCCGTCCATACAACGGAGTCCGAACTGAACTGATTGGCCTGGGGCTCGGCGTTACCGGAGCGGAAGTCTTCGACGAATCCGCCCCCGGAACGGTGCTGGAAATCGACCCGGCCGGGCGGGTCCAGCCTGACACGACCATCACGGTGACCTACTCCAAGGGTCCGGAGCCCACCAAGGCTCCGGAGACTGTGCCGGTCCCGCCTCTGCAGTCCGGCGCCAGTGAAGCCACCGTCCAGCAGGCCATCCAGAATGCCGGCCTGCGCTGGGCCAAGGGGCCCGACGTGAATCCGACGAACAAGAAAGAGGCGCCCGGAACCTTCGTCAGTTCCGAGCCCGCTTCCGGCAGCAAGGTACCCGCCGGGGCGCTCGTGACCTACCACCTGGCCAAGCCCGCAGCCGCGGGATCAACCCCCAGCCCCACGGGAACGTAGCCCCCTATGTCCACTTCACCCCGCACCCCATCGCACCGGGAGGACCGCGGCCCCGTGAACACCCAGCGCGTCCTTAGCGGGCGCTATGAGCTGGGTGAGCTGATCGGCCGCGGCGGCATGGCCGACGTCTTCCGCGGCGTCGACACCCGTCTTGGACGCACCGTGGCGGTCAAACTGCTCCGCCCGGACCTGGCCCGGGACCCCCAGTTCCAGGCCAGGTTCAAGCGCGAGGCGCAGGCGGTGGCCGCGCTGAACCATCCCTCGATCGTGGCTATCTACGACACCGGGGACCACGCCGTCCCCGGCGACCACGAAGACACCGTCCGGGTGCCGTACATCGTGATGGAGTTTGTCTCGGGCAAGACGATCCGGGACCTGATCCGGGCCAAGGAAGTCAGCATCGACCAGGCGATTGACTTCTCCCTGGGGGTGCTCGCGGCCCTGGATTACAGCCACAAGGCCGGGATTGTGCACCGCGACATCAAACCCGCCAATGTGATGTTCTGCCCGGCATCCAACAGCGTCAAGGTGATGGACTTCGGGATTGCCCGCGCCATGGCGGACTCGGCAGCGACCATGACCCAAACCCAGGCCGTGGTGGGCACCGCCCAGTACCTTTCACCGGAACAGGCCCGCGGTGAGACCGTGGATGCCCGCAGCGATCTTTACTCTGCCGGCTGCCTGTTGTACGAGATGCTTGCCGGCCGCCCGCCCTTCATCGGCGACAGCCCCGTGTCGGTGGCTTACCAGCATGTGCGTGAGATCCCCGAACTGGCCAGCAGCTTGAATCCTGACGTGTCCGAGGCGCTGGACAGCGTGCTGATGAAGGCGCTGCAGAAGAACCGCGCGGACCGCTTCCAGGATGCCGCCGCGTTCCGCCGTGCCCTCCGGGCCGCGCAGAGCGGGGTTGGCGTCGCCGCGCCGGCCGCGAGCGAAGCCCCCACTGACCCCAATGACACGGTCCCGGCCCCGGACGGCACGCCGACGGCCGCCTTCTCCGTGACCGGCGCGAAGTTCCTCGACGAGACCCCCACCGGGCGTCTCCGGCCCGCGCTGGAAACCCCGGACGATGAGAACGCGCTGATGGTCCAGGGTGTCGTCTATGGCGCCGCGGACAGCGGCAGCCTGCCGCTGGTCCTGCCGCCCGAGCGCGAGCACACCCCGCGTCAGCAGTCCCGGCGTCGGACGTGGATCACCGCCCTGGTAGTCGTCACCGTCCTTGTACTGGCAGGCGGCGGCCTCTGGCTCTACAACATGATGAACCAGGCGCCGCCCCCGGTAGCCAAGGTCCTCGTGCCGTCGGTGACGTCGTTGACCGAGACAGAGGCCCTCCAAAAACTCTACAATGCAGGACTGAAACCCCAGCTCAGCCGGATGCAGCACGAGACGATCGCCAAGGGCATTGCGGTCGGCACCGTCCCGGCTATGGGGAGCTCGCTGGACCCGAATTCCGACATCACGCTGAACATCTCCGAAGGTCCCAGCGTCATCGCCATCCCTGCCGACCTGCCCGGACGCACTGAGGCGGCCGCGCGCGATGTGCTGCGCCAGAAGGGTCTCGCCGGAGCGCCGGGCACCACCATGGCCAACAGCCCCACGGTCCCGGCCGGAATCGTGATCACCACCAACCCGGCGCCGGGCCAGAACGTGGCCGCCGGCAGCCTCGTGGAAATCATCGTCTCCACCGGCAAGGTTGTGGTGCCCCAGCTGGTCGGGCTTCCCCAGGCCGAGGCTGAAGCGGCCCTGAAGGCGCAGGGCCTGGTCATGATTGCCACAGAAGTGGAAAATTCCCAGGTCGAACCGGGTAAGGTCACCGGACAGTCCGACGCCGCGGAGGCTCTCGTGGAACAGGGAAAGGCGGTCTCCGTCACCGTGGCCAAGGCTCCGCCGCCCCCACCGCCGAGCCCCACACCCACACCGACCCCGACATCCACCAAGGGCGACTGAGTCCCTCCTGGTTGGCCTAGTGCTTGATGAGCGGGCTCAGCGATGCTGCACGCTGGGCCGCGCCGGCCATGCCGAGCGATTCGAGCCAGGTCCCGAGCATCCGGTAGCCGCCTTCAGTGAGCACGGATTCCGGGTGGAACTGCACCCCGCAGAGTGGGGCGGTGCGGTGCTGGAGCCCCATGACGACTCCGGTTCCCGTCTCCGCGGTGATCTCCAGGACCTCCGGGATACTCTCACGGACGGCCGCGAGGGAGTGGTAGCGGGTCGCCGTGAACGGCGAAGGCAGCCCGGCGAACACACTGGTGCCGTGGTGCTCCACGAGGGAGGTCTTGCCGTGCATCAACTCCGGCGCGTGCGTGACCGTTCCCCCGTAGGCCTCGGCCAGTGCCTGGTGACCCAGGCAGACGCCCAGCATGGGTTTGTTGTGGCTGCCGCACCACTTGATCAGCTCGATGCAGACGCCCGCGCCGGCGGGGTTCCCGGGGCCCGGGGAGATGAGGACGCCGTCGCGGGCCTCCGCCAGGTCGACCGCCTCGGCCAGGGTGACGTCGTCGTTGCGGACCACCGTGGTCTCCGCGCCGAGTTCCTGGAGGTATCCCACCAGGGTGTACACAAAGCTGTCGTAGTTGTCGACGACGAGAATCTTGGCTGTGCTCATGGGTGCCTTGCTGAACCAATCGTTGAATCAGAGAGCCGGGTGGATCGTGCCATCCAGGTCGTTCGCGGCGGACATTCCCGTGGCCTGAACTACGGCTAGAATTGGCTCCGAATAAGAACTTCAACATGACCAAGAGCGCTGACCGCCGGGGTATTCCTTCTTGCAGGATATCAAGCCAGGGTCCCGTTCCTGTTCCAGCCGTCTAGGAGGACCCGTGCCCGAATCAAAGCGCCGCAAACGGACTGCCCACGAAACGCCGCAGACATCAGCCGCGCAGGCCAACAAGCCCAATGCGGTCTGGTTCAAGCCGGTGATGTTCGGCCTGATGATCATTGGCCTGCTGTGGATCATCACTTTCTACATCAGCAAAGGCACACTTCCGGTTGCTGCCTGGGGATCCGGGAATATTATCGCCGGCTTCGGCATCGCCATCATCGGCTTCCTGATGACCACCCGCTGGCGTTCCTGAGGCCCGCCGCCTCTCACGGAAGGCCGGTACACCCTGGTGTACCGGCCTTCCGCTTTTAACGTCGGACCCCGAAGGGGCCGATAATGCTGGAGGGGAGAACAGCGGCTCGCCCTGCAAGCGAAGGAGTCCAGATGGACCTGGCAACAACAGGCCTGGTAATCGGCGACGACGGCCTGGCCCGGCCGCCCTGGGCCGCCGTGGATCCGATGCTGCGCGAGTACTACGACACCGAGTGGGGACTTCCGGTGCGCGACGAGCAGGGCCTGTACGAGCGCATCAGCCTCGAGGCCTTCCAGGCCGGACTGTCCTGGGCCACAATTCTCCGGAAACGGCCGGCATTCCGGGCCGCATTCCGCGACTTCCATCCCGAGACGGTGGCCGCGTTCACGGAAGCGGATGTTGAGAGTCTCCTCCTCGACGCCGGAATCGTCCGCAACCGGCTGAAGATCCGTGCCGCCATCACCAATGCAAAGGCCACCATTGCCCTGCGCGACGACGGCGGGCTGGTTGATTTCGTCTGGTCCTTCCAGCCGGATTCCACTCCCGAGCCGACGTCCTTCGAGGAAATTCCCACCACCTCGGCGGAGTCGATCGCGCTGTCCAAGTCCCTGCGGAAGCGGGGTTTCGCGTTCGTCGGGCCCACCACGATGTACGCCCTGATGGAAGCCATCGGCATGATCGATACCCATCTGCTGGACAGCCACCGCCGCGGGACCTCCGGCATCTGGCCACGCTAAGCCCCGCGCCGGTGTGCACAACTCCGGCCAAAGTTATCCACACTGTTGACAACTTTTGGCGCCGGCCGCTGCTGTGCACCGCCTTTGCCCCTGCACTGCGGCCCCCGAAAAGCATTTCCGGAGGACGTTCCCTCAGCAATGACAATGCTGTGAGTTACTAACAGTGTGGATTCCCTGTGGATAAGTTTGCCGCGTGGCCCGGAGGATTGGTGGCAACGCGGGGTGGCACGTGCGCGTCACTTCGAATGAACGGTCCAGCGCCGCTAAGTTATCCACTTGATAACACCCCAGTACCCACAACTTATCCACAACTGGGGATAACCGGGCACTGTCAGGGGATTTTCGGCGGTTCCGGCCCCAACTGGCGCCAATTCGGTCCGGGATAGTCCAAACGGGGGGTTATTAACACTGTGAATAACCCTGTTGAAATCAGATTTGATTAGGCAGCAGGGGCGGTGGTTCTGTGTGGAACCTCGCTGCCTGATCGCGCCCGTCATCTCGCTCCGAGGCACGCGACCTGTCTCCGGCGCCGAGTTGTCCACTTAACCACAGGGCCAGCCACACGGGTTATCCACAATTGTGGAGATCCGAATGCGCCCTGCTCCGGAATCGCCCGGTGTGGCCGTCAAATCCGGGACAGAGTCTTGAACTACAAGCGTGTAAGTTACCAACAGTGTGGATAACCCCTGTGGACAACCCAAATGGGACTGGCTGTACGGGGAGCCGACGGCTCAGCCGCGGCTGCGGGGGGGCTGTACGAGGGTCGGTGCTGCAAGAAGGGCGGTACGGCACGAAGAAAGGGTACGGCAGCTACGCCAGGAGAGGGTGCAGTAAGCGCCGCGCGCCAGAAGGCGCCCGCGGGCTCAGGCGCCGGCGACGCGGAAGGCGGAGACTGCGATCAGCACGGCGAGGACCAAGATCAGACCACCGGCCTGCAGCAGGCTCTGTCGCGGGCCGCGGGGTGTGTACGCCAGGACGGCGGCACACAGGGCGCCCGTGACGGCACCGCCAAGGTGGGCCTGCCAGGCGATCGAGGGGACCACGAAGCCGATGGCGCCGTTAATAAGGATGAGCACCCAGAGTTGCCTGGTGTCGCCACCGCGGCGGCGTTGGACCACGAGCATGGCGCCGAAAAGCCCAAAGATAGCGCCCGAAGCGCCGACAACGCCGCTCAGCGGCTGGCCCGGGACATACCCCGGCGTCAGCAGGAGGTAGCCGACCGATCCGCCAAATGCGGACAGCAAATACACCGCCAGAAAGCGGATTCGTCCCAGGAGGGGCTCAAGCACCTGGCCAAACACCCACAGCATGTACATATTCAGCGCGATATGGAGGATGAAGCCCTGGGAATGCAGGAAAGCGGAGGTCACCATCCGCCACGGTTCGAAGACCCCATACTCCGGGCTGGCATAGACGGTGGCGAACGCCAGGTTCTGGTAGATCCCGTCGTTGGGGACCAGCCACTGGAGCACAAAGACCAGCGCGCACAAACCGATGAGGGAGAGCGTAACCACGGGTTTCCCGGCGGCCACGGCGCCGCCGTAAACGGTCTTGACCGCTGGCGTCGTACGTTTTGTTTCGTTGACACAGTCAACGCATTGGAATCCGACGGCGGCCGCCCGCTGGCATTCGGGGCACGCTGGGCGCCCGCAACGCTGGCAGCGCACATAGGAGGGCCGGTCCGGGTGCCGGGGGCACACCGGGATCTGCGCGGACGGCTCTGCCGCCGGAATTCCGTAGCTCATGCGCTGGGCTTAGAGCTTTTCTACGTCAATGCTGTTGATGGTGACGTCCTCGACCGGGCGGTCGCCCGTTCCGGTGCGGACACCCTCGATGGCGTCCACAACCTTCCTGGACTCGTCGTCTGCCACCTCGCCGAAGATGCTGTGCTTGCCCTGCAGCCAGCCGGTGGGGATGGTCGTGATGAAGAACTGCGAGCCGTTGGTGCCGCGGCCCATCTGGATGCCGGCGTTCGCCATGGCCAGCTTGTAGGGCTCGTTGAATGTCAGCTCCGGGTGGATTTCATCGTCGAACTTGTAGCCCGGGCCGCCCACGCCCCGGCCCAGGGGATCGCCCGCCTGGATCATGAAGTCCTTGATGATGCGGTGAAAGATGGTGCCGTCATAGAGCGGCGTCCCGGTCTTGTCCTCGCCTGACTCCGGGTGGGTCCAGGCCTTCTCGCCCGTGGCCAGTCCGACGAAATTCTCGACAGTCTTGGGGGCGTGGTTGCCGAAGAGATTGACGACAATGTCGCCCATGCTCGTGTGGATGGTTGCTTTTGCGGTTGCGATGGCAGTCATGAGCCCTATTCTTCCACGAGAGGCCCCTGCACACAGGGCCGGTCCGCCAGTTCCGCGCTCGGTGAAATCCGCCCAAAATCCGCCTGAAGAATAGCCGGTGAGGTCTGGGCCACGTAGGCTAACTGCAGAACCGTCACATTAATCGGGAGGTAGTTGTGAAGAAAACGGACCGTATTGCCCGTGAGCTGGAGCATTCAGTCAGCACCGGAGTAGAGAACGCCAAGGACTGGGCAACCCCGCGGGTTGAAGCAGCAGTTAACTGGGCCGTTCCGCGCCTGCAGCAGGGACTGGATACCGCTTCCCCCAAGATCCAGGAGGGGCTGAAGTCGGCGGCCTACAATCTCGCCGACGGCGTTGCGACGGTAACCCCCCGTCTGCAGGACGGACTGGCTCACCTCGCACCCAAGATCAACGACGCCGTTGAGGGCGCCACCCCGCGCCTGCACGAGGCGCTGGACAAGGCGACGCCGGCCATCGCCAACGCGCGCGACCGGGTGGTAGTGGAGTACCTGCCGAAGCTTTCGGACCAGATCGGCCTCGCCTCCGACGCCGTGCACCGCACGCTCCAGAGCGCTCCGGGGCATGTGGACGCGGTTGCCCAGCGGCTAGGCGAAGCGGGGATCATCCACTCCGTCCAGGAGCAGGCGAAGACCGCGGGAGGCCACGTCAAGGTCGCCGCGAACAAGGCGAGCAAGGCCGTCAGCGGTGAGCTGGTCCAGAAGAAGAAGCCAAAGCACCGCGGGCTGTTGATCTTCGGTATCATCGCCGCGGCAGTTGCCGCCGGTGTTGCCGCCTGGCGGGCATCCAGGCCGGTCGAGGATCCCTGGAAGACGCCCGCTCCGGTCACACCGGCGCCCGTTCCGGCCACCACAGTCAGCGACGTCAGGGAGTCCGTCAAGGAAGCTGCCGGCCAGGCCGGCGCAGCCACGGTTTCCGCCGCTGACACCGCCGCTGACGCCTCGGCTGACGTTGCCAAGTCTGCCGACGACGCCGCTAACAAGGCCAAGCACGCGGCCGAGGACGCTGTTGAGGACGTCAAGGATGCTTCCGAGGACGCCGCCGAGGACATCAAGGACGCTTCCGCAAAGATTGCCACCGATGCAAAGACTGCCGTCCGGAACATCGCCGCGAGCCGCAACAACGGCACCGACAAGGCCACCGGCAGCTAGGACAAGCTGCGGGCCGCCTGCGGTCAGCCGCTGAGGGAGGGATTCCGCCACCGAGGCGGGATCCCTCCCTTTTTGCGCGCGATGTTTACCAGTTCGTAGCCGGGTCGCTGCCCGGCGCCGGGCTGGAAATACCGCGTTGATGCTAAATTTGGGGGGATGTCACCCGAAAAATCCTCTAAGGATGCCTTACGCGATGCTGTGCACACTCCCGCTGTGTCTATCGTCATCCCGGCGTACAACGAGGAAAGCGTCATACGGCAGTGCCTCATTGCCGCCGTCTACCAGTCAGTCCCGGCGCACGAGATCATCGTCGTCGACAACATGTCCAGGGACCGCACGGCCGGCATTGTCCGGCAGATGCAACTGGAATACCCGGAGAGCCGCATCATCCTGCTCACCCAGGACCGAGACCAAGGCCTGATTCCCACCCGCAATTTCGGCCTCGATCACGCCACGGGGGATATTCTGGGCCGGATCGATGCCGATTCCGTGCTGGAGCCCGACTGGGTTGAACAGGTGCAGAAAGCGTTCCGGGACAAATCCGTCCACGCGGCGACGGGCCCGGTGGTCTACTACGACATGCCCATGCGTCGCTTCGGACTCAAGGCCGATGACAAGATGCGCCAGCTGATGCTGAAACTCGCGAAGCACCAGTATCACTTTCTCTTTGGCTCCAATATGGCCCTCCGCCGTTCCGCGTGGGAAATCATCCGGGCCGAGGCGTGCCGGGATGAAAAGGACGAGATGCACGAGGACATTGATTTGTCCCTGCACCTGGCCGACCACGACCTCCGGATCCAGTACTGGCCGCTGATGGTCTCCGGCATGTCTGCACGCCGGCTGGAAGACTCTCCCCGCGACTACCGCTACTACGTGACGCGCTTTGACCGCACCTACAAAGCCCACAACGTCAAGAAGATGGCGCTCAAGGCCCCCATGGTGGTCTTTTTCTCGGTGTACTTCCCGGCGAAGCTGCTGCGCGCGATCCATACGGTGAACACGGCCCAGCCTGCCCGCCGCGGCGGCCAGTAGCGCCCGGCCCTGAAGGCGCCGTATGTCGCCTTCAGTCCGTCCCCAGCTCCGCAAGCCCTGCGGCAGGGCGCCGCACTCCGCGTGAACTGCGTTGCCCCAGGACGACGACGGCGAGCCCCACGAGGATCATGGCCAGGCCGGCGTAGGTCCCGGCCGGCAGGGTCTCGGACAGGAAGGCGGCGGCGAGCAGTGCGGCCCCCGGAATCTCCAGCAGGATGATCATGGACACCAGCAGCGGACTCATGGTGGCGAGCAGATGGTTGAATGCGGTGTGACCGATCAGCTGGGCGCACACCGTGATCGCCAGGATGCCGATCCAGCCGGCGGCCTCAAACCCTGCCAGTGGCTGCTGCGTGAACAGTGCCAGCACCGCCACGACGGCTGCGCACATCCCGTAACACAGGGTCGTGTAGACGCCCGTCCCCATGGTCTGGCGCGCTTTGCCCCCGGCGAGTGTGTAGACACCGGCCAGGGCTCCGCCGGCCACCGCCAGCAGGTCACCCAGCAGTGCCTCCGGAGAGGTGCCCATGTCGAACCCGGTAATGGCGACGACACCGCCAAACGCGATCCCCAGGCCTACCAGGACCGGCCAGCGGTGTTTGACGCCGCGGAAGAGCTGAAAGACGGCGATCCAGCCGGACTGCAGGCAGACGAGGGCGGTGGCCGCCGCAACCGAGGTCAACTGCAGCGAGGTGATGAAGCAGGCGAAGTGCAGCGCCAGGGCGACGGCCGCAACCAGGGACCAGCGAAATTCCCTGCCGGTGACCCGGCCGAACTGACGGGGGTTGCGGACCAGCACGGGCCCCGCCATGACGACCGACCCGATGGCGTTGCGCCAGAAGGCGATCGCCAGGGCACTGACGGAGGTGGCCCCCAGGGTGGCGGCAATGAGCGGCCCGGACGAGGCCACACCGAGGACGCCCAGTGCGGCAAGGAAGAAGTTCACGATCCAACACTAGTGGGGGCGCGCAACTGCCACCCGGCACGCCTGCACCCTTGACCGTGGCAGGCGGTGGTGCCAGCCTTAAATCCGGTCTCACGTTCATCCACAAAAGGAGACCATCATGGCTTCAACCATTCGCAAGAGCCTGGACAGTCCGGAGGAGACCCGTCCCGTTAAAGACGGCATGGGCCAGGTGGAGCTCGTCAATCTCGACGCTGGTGCCGTGGCACGCGCGACGTTCCTGCCGGGTTGGAAGTGGTCCTTGCACGTCAAGCCCATCGCCCAGACAGACAGCTGCATGGTTGCCCACAAGGGCTACACCATCTCGGGCCACCTCAAGGTCGTGATGGACAGCGGCGAGGAAAACGAGTTCGGCCCGGGTGACTTCGGCATCATCCCGGCGGGGCACGACGCGTGGGTCGTCGGCGACGAGCCATACGTCTTCATCGACTGGCAGGGCATGGACGACTACGCCAAGCCCAAGGAATAAGGAGCCGTTCCCCGGCCGGCAGCCCGGGGGCATGCAAAAGGCCCCGGATCGCGTTTCCGCGATCCGGGGCCTTTCCTATGGTGGAGGCACGGGGACTCGAACCCCGAACCCCCTGCTTGCAAAGCAGGTGCGCTACCAATTGCGCCATGCCCCCATAAGAAGCAACCCGACTATCATACCCCAGTTCGGTGAGCCGTTTTCTGGCCCCCATCCGGGAATCCGGGCTACTCAACCGTATCGGTCGAGTCGCTCCAGACCGTTTTCCGGGTCTCGGATTCCTGCACTTTCTTGTAGAGCAGGACGCCTGCGATCGTAGCTGCAACAACGAGCAACTTCTTCACATGCACCCCGTTCCGGTTCGGCGATAAACAAATATCAACCGGACCTCCACTTGAATCCGTACAGATTCCGTGGGCGTACCAGGACTTGAACCTGGGACCTCTTCGTTATCAGCGAAGCGCTCTAACCGCCTGAGCTATACGCCCCGATGCCTCATCGGGCCGAGATACGACTTTACAGCACATCCCGGCCCGATCTCAAATCGAGGCATTTTCCCGGGAAAATTCCGGGAAAACTCTGGGTTTTAGTCGTCCGTAAGGGTGACGCCGATGCCGCCCACCAGGGTGGCCGAGATGTTGTACAGCACGGCCGAGAGCATCGAGAGCGCCGTCAGCAGAACCACGTTGATGACGGCGATGATGGTGGCGAAGGACGCCACCTGTCCCAGCGAAGCGACTTTCTTCAATTCAAAGCCGCCACCTTCGGAGCCGGCCAGAGTGCCGAGTAGACCGTCGACCTGGTCAAAGATTCCCGTCAGGTCCAGGACCGTCCAGAGCACAATCGCGGCCACGACGGTCACGATGCCCAGGGCCACCGAGAGCAGGAAGGCCATCTTCAGCACGGACCAGGGGTCAACCTTGCTCACCAGCAGGCGTGCGCGGCGGACCTTGGCCTTGGGGGCCGGCTTGATCAGCCCGGTGGTGTTCTGCCCCGGGCTGTTCTGGCCCGGACGTTGTCCGGGGGTGGCCGGGCGCTGTCCGGGAGTCACCGGGCGTCCCTGGACCGGACCCTGGCCGGGCACCTGCGGCCTCTGGGTCGTGCCCGTGGCGCCGCTTGCCACCCCGGGCCGCTGCTCGGGACGGGACGGCGCGCCTACCCGGGGCGCGGCGGCAGGCTGCCGCACTCCGCCGGGAACGCCGCTGTTCGACTTGGGATATGAGTCGGAATTACTCACTCGTTACCTCCGGTGTTGTCTTCGTCCAGCTCGGCATTGCCCGATGACTCATCTGATTCCGGGGCCGGTGCTGATTCTTCCGCTGCGGACCCCTCATGTGATCCGGTATTTTCAGCCAACGTTACGTCATCCGCCGCCGATGCCTGACTTTCGTCAGCATCGACGACATCTTCGCCTGTGTCTTGTCCTTCGGACCCGTCCTCGGTTTCAAGGCCCCGTTCGCTGTTGCGCGCCACCTCGATGATGCGATCATTCTTGTCCGGCTTGGCGAAGATGACACCCATGGTGTCGCGCCCCTTGGCCGGCACTCCCGCCACGGAGGAACGCACCACCTTGCCGCCTTCCATGACCACCAGGACCTCGTCTTCTTCCTGGACAATCAGGGCGCCCACGAGGTGGCCGCGCTCCTCCTGGTACTTGCCGACCTTGATACCGAGGCCGCCACGGCCCTGGAGGCGGTATTCCTCCACAGCGGTGCGCTTTGCATAGCCTCCCTCGGTCACGACAAACACGAAGGAACCGTCCGTGACCACATCCGCCGCCAGCAGTTCATCGTCCTCGCGGAACTTCATTCCGGTGACACCGGACGTCGCCCGGCCCATCGGTCGAAGGGCCTCATCGGTGGCGGTAAAGCGGATCGACTGGCCCATGCGGGAGACGAGCATGAGATCATCCGTCTCCGAGACCAGCTGGGCGGAAACCAGCTCATCGCCGTCGCGGAGGTTAATCGCAATGACGCCCGCGGAGCGGTTGGTGTCGTAATCCTCGAGGCGGGTCTTCTTCACCAGGCCGCGCTTTGTGGCCAGGACCAGGTACGGCGATTGCTGGTAATCCCGCAGGTCCAGCACCTGGGCGATGTGCTCGTCCGGCTGGAAAGCAAGCAGATTAGCCACGTGCTGGCCCTTGGCGTCGCGACCGGCTTCCACGAGCTCGTACGCCTTGGCCCGGTACACCCGGCCGAGGTTCGTGAAGAACAGCAGCCAGTGGTGGGTTGTGGTCACGAAGAAGTGCTCGACGACGTCGTCGCCGCGCAGCTGCGCGCCCTTGATACCCTTGCCGCCGCGCTGCTGCGAGCGGTAGTTGTCGCTCCTGGTGCGCTTGACGTAGCCGCCCCGGGTGATGGTGACGACCATTTCCTCTTCGGGAATCAGGTCCTCCATCGACATGTCGCCGTCGAAGCCCAGCAGGACCTTGGTGCGGCGGTCATCACCGTGCTTGGCCACTATTTCACCCAGCTCGGTGCTGATGATCCCGCGCTGGCGTTCCTCGGAGGCCAGAATCGAGTTGTACTCGGCGATCAAGGCTTCGAGTTCGGAGTGCCGGTCCTGGATCTTCTGGCGTTCCAGTGCCGCGAGCCGGCGCAGCTGCATGTCCAGGATGGCACGGGCCTGGAGTTCATCGATGTCCAGGAGCTGCATCAGGCCGTCGCGGGCCGCTTCGGTGGTGTTCGAGGCCCGAATCAGCGCGATGACTTCGTCGAGCGCGTCGAGCGCCTTGAGGAGGGCGCGCAGGATGTGCGCTTCCTCCTCGGCCTTGCGGAGGCGGTACCGGGTGCGGCGTGCAATGACATCCATCTGGTGGGTGACCCAGTGGCGGATAAACGCATCCAGGCTCAGTGTGCGGGGCACCCCGTCGACGATGGCCAGCATGTTGGCCGCGAAATTGTCCTGCAGCTGGGTGTGCTTGTAGAGGTTGTTCAGCACCACCTTAGCGACGGCGTCGCGCTTGAGCACGATTACCAGGCGCTGGCCGGTGCGTCCCGAGGTTTCATCACGCAGGTCCGCGATACCAGAAATCTTGCCGTCCTTGACGAGCTCGGCAATCTTGATCGCCAGGTTGTCAGGATTGGCCTGGTACGGCAGCTCCGTAACCACCAGGCAGGTGCGACCCTGGAGTTCCTCCACGCTAACCACAGCACGCATGGTGATCGACCCGCGTCCCGTGCGGTAGGCGTCCTCGATCCCCTTGTGGCCCAGGATGGTGGCGCCGGTCGGGAAGTCGGGTCCCTTGATGCGCACGATCAGCTCTTCGAGCAGTTCCTCGCGGCTTGCGGTCGGGTTGGACAGGTACCACTGCACGCCGTCGGCAACCTCACGGAGGTTGTGCGGCGGGATGTTGGTGGCCATGCCGACGGCGATGCCCGAGGAGCCATTAACCAGCAGGTTAGGGAAACGCGCCGGCAGGATGGTGGGTTCCTGGTTTTTTCCGTCGTAGTTGTCCTGGAAGTCGACGGTTTCCTCATCGATGTCGCGGACCATTTCCATGGCCAGCGGGGCCATCTTCGTCTCCGTATAGCGCGGCGCAGCAGCGCCGTCATTGCCGGGAGAACCGAAGTTGCCCTGGCCGAGCGCCAGCGGGTAGCGCATCGTCCAGTCCTGGATCAGGCGGACCAGAGCATCGTAGATGGCGGTGTCGCCGTGCGGGTGGTACTGGCCCATGACCTCGCCGACCACGCGGGCACACTTGTTGAAGGACCGTTCCGGGCGGTAGCCGCCGTCGAACATCGCATAGAGCACCCGGCGGTGGACCGGTTTGAGGCCGTCGCGGACGTCCGGGAGGGCGCGGCCCACAATCACTGCCATCGCATAGTCAAGGTAGGAACGCTGCATTTCCGTTTGCAGGTCCACCTGTTCAACGCGGTCGGTCAACACCTGGGTGTCAATTACCGTGCCCTCGAGAACGGGCTCGGCACCGGCCGGGCCAGCCGGAACTTCTGGTGTTTCGTCACTCATAGTCTATATTTTCCGTTTCAGGTATATATCAGTTCGGGAATATTTAGGGCCTTGGCGCTAGATATCGAGGAACCGAACGTCCTTGGCGTTCTGCTGAATGAAGTTTCGGCGCGATTCGACGTCTTCGCCCATCAGGGTGGAGAAGGTCTGGTCCGCCGCCAGGGCATCGTCCATAGTGACCTGCAGAAGGGTGCGGTGATCCGGGTCCATGGTGGTGTCCCACAGTTCCGTGTAGTCCATCTCGCCGAGGCCCTTGTAGCGCTGAATGCCGTTGTCCTTGGGGATGCGGCGGCCGGCGGCCTGGCCGGACAGCAGCCGCGCGTCGCGTTCCCGGTCGCTGTAGACGTAGTCGTGCGGGGCATTGGACCACTTGATCCGGTACAGCGGCGGCTGTGCGAGGTAGACGTAGCCGTTTTCGATCAGCGGGCGCATGTAGCGGAACAGCAGGGTCATCAGCAGGGTGGTGATGTGCTGGCCGTCAACGTCGGCATCGGCCATGAGGACGATCTTGTGGTAGCGCAGTTTGCTCAGGTCGAAGTCCTCGCCGATCCCCGTACCGAACGCGGTAATCATGGACTGGACCTCGGCGTTGCCCAGGGCCTTGTCCAGCCGGGCCCGTTCCACGTTCAGGATCTTGCCGCGCAGCGGCAGGATGGCCTGGGTTTCCGGGTTGCGCCCGCGTTTGGCCGAGCCGCCGGCGGAGTCGCCCTCCACGATGTAGACCTCGCACTTCTCGGGGTTTTTCGAGGAACAGTCGGAGAGTTTGCCGGGCATGCCAAAGGATTCCAGCGGGCTCTTGCGGCGGGCGTTGTCGCGGGCCTTGCGCGCTGCCATCCGGGCCTGGGCTGCCGAGATGGCCTTGCGGATGACGTCGCGGGCCGGGCCGGGGTTGCGTTCGAGCCAGTCGCCCAGTCCGTCCGTGACGACGCGCTGGACGAAGCCCTTCACCTCGGAGTTGCCGAGTTTGGTCTTGGTCTGGCCCTCGAACTGCGGCTCGGCCAGCTTGACCGAGATGACTGCCGTGAGGCCTTCGCGGATGTCGTCCCCGGTGAGGTTGTCATCCTTCTCCTTGATGATGCTCTTCTCCCGCGCGTAGCGGTTGATCAGCGAGGTCATCGCGGCGCGGAACCCCTCTTCGTGGGTGCCGCCCTCGTGGGTGTTGATGGTGTTGGCGTAGGTGTGGACGCTCTCGGAGTAGGCGTTGGTCCACTGCATCGCCATTTCCAGGGCGATGTGCCGTTCCTTGTCCTCGGTTTCGAACGCGATGACGTCCTCGTGGACCACATCGACCTTCTTGCCGGAGTTGAGGTGTTTCACGTAGTCCAGCAGACCGTCGTCGTACTGGTACACGACGGTGTGGAACTCGGCCGGGACTTCACCTTCGGTCGGTACGGCGTCGAGGTCCAGGTCCCCGTCCTCGGACGGTTCCTCGGTGGCGCGCCGCTCATCGGTGAGGGTGATCCGCAGTCCCTTGTTCAGGAAGGCCATCTGCTGGAAGCGTGCGCGGAGCGTTTCGAAATCGAAATCCGTGGACTCGAAGATGCTGGCATCCGGGTAGAACGTCTGGGTGGTGCCGTTTTCAGTTGTCTCTTCACCCTGGATCAGGCCGCCTTGCGGTTTGCCGCCGTCGGCGAAGGACATCCGCCAGACGTGGCCCTGCCGGCGGACCTCGGTGTCGACGCGGCTCGAGAGAGCGTTGACGACGGAGATGCCCACGCCATGCAGGCCGCCGGATACGGCGTAGCCGCCGCCGCCAAACTTGCCGCCCGCGTGCAGGATGGTCATTACAACCTCCACGGTGGGCTTGTGCTCGGTCGGGTGCATGTCGACGGGAATGCCGCGGCCGTTGTCGACCACCTTGACCCCGCCGTCCGCCTGCAGCACGATTTCGATGTGGGTGCAGTACCCGGCGAGGGCCTCGTCCACCGAGTTGTCCACAACTTCATAGACCAGGTGGTGCAAACCGCGCGGTCCGGTGGAACCGATGTACATGCCGGGACGTTTCCGGACAGCTTCCAGGCCTTCGAGCACCGTGATGTCGCTGGCGCCGTAGCCGTGGGGAGTTGCGGCTTCCGGCGGGGTGTCCGCCGTTCCCGCCGCTACTGGTTCCACTGCCGGGATCTCTGCATTGTCGTTAGCCACAGGCGCTTTCGACTCCTCTTTTTCGTTATAGGCGGGCCGTTGCCCCTTCCCGGAGGAAACAGCCACAGCCAACGGGCACGTCACTGATGCCACCGGTTGTGATGCTGGCTCGAGGATCCGTCTACCGCACGCGGATATTGCGTCGGAAACGGACTCAGTCAACGTTTCACCGGCGCCCAGTTATCTTCCACGATTCTACCGTGTTATAGGGACTAAACCCGCATTCCAGAGGGCCAAACGGGGAGGAAAGTACCGCTGGGAGGCCACCGGCTCCACCTGGAAGGCTCCAGGACTACCGGATGCGGGTTCCTATACGACTCCGGCGCGTCTGAGCGCCCTACACGCCGTTTGGGGATTTTTCAAGAGTTTTGCAAGGAGTGCTTCAGATCTGGTGGTGCCGGGGCCCGCGGCAGCGATGCAGAGCCATCCGGAGTTATCCGTAAGTGTCCCGGGGGCCGCGTCCGTTGACGGTCCGGCTGCCCTTGCGCCAGCTCGGCGCGGCCGGTCCGAGGACCTGGATCTTGGTCACGACGCCGTCGCCGAGTTCGGTGCGGAATTTCTCCAGCAGGCTCAGGCTGAGCAGGCGCAGCTGGGTTGCCCAGGCGGTGGAATCACAGCGGACGTGGAGGGTCGTGTCGGTAAAACTCTCCGGGGTGCAGTGGGCGGAAATCTCCGGTCCCACGAGTGTGGCCCACTCGGCCATCACCGACCCGACGGCGACCGGGGAACTCCAGCCGCGCTCCGCGACGAGACGGCCAACCACCTTGCCGAGCCCCATCGGGTCCCGGCCGGTGCCGTGGAATTGTCCGAAGCCGCGGGTGCTGCCGGAACTCCGGCCAGTCTTCTGCGGGGTGCTGCCTGGCCGCGGCGGGGCCTTGCGCCGGATTTCTCCGCGGGACGCAGCCGCCTCGCGCATCCTGTTCAGTGCCGACTGGGCGGCGTCGATGTCGTCGGGATCCCGGCCCGGCTGCAGGCCGCCGTCGGTATCCTTATTCATCGATTCCTCCCGGGATTACCTTCACCCGCCGCCCGGCCAGTTCGGCCGGGATATCGGCCTCGACGGCGGCAGTCACGAGCACCTGCTCGGCGCCGGATACTATTGCGGCCAGTTTACGCCGCCGCTGGACGTCAAGCTCGGCAAAAACGTCGTCCAGTATCAGGATCGGGGCGGATCCTCCGGTCCGGGCGTCGTCGAGCATCACATAGTACGACGCCAGCCGCAGGGACAGGCACATGGACCACGTCTCCCCATGAGAGGCATACCCCTTCGCGGGGGCTTCCCCCAGGACCAATTCGAGCTCATCGCGGTGCGGGCCAACGAGGGAGATTCCGCGTTCCAGTTCCCTGCGCCGTGAGGAGGCGAAGGCCCGGACGTAGCGTTCGGTAAGTTCGTTGACGGAGAGCAGCCGGAGGTTCTCGGCGGCCCCGGCAGCGTCCGGGCCCGAACCGGATACGGATCCACGACGCAAGCCGGCTTCCGGCACGACACCGTCGTCCTCCACGGCACCCTGCAGCGTGGAATGGTAGATGGCACCCGCTTCCTTGAACCCGTCGGTCAGTTGGGTGTAGGAGTTCCTGAGGTGGGGCCGAAGCAGTTCCACTAGTCCGAGCCGAGCATGCAGCAGCTCGGCGCCAGCCCGGGCCATGTGCTGGTCCCAGACGTCGAGGGTGGCCTCATGCCCTGTGCTGAACTTTCCGGCGCGGGCGGACTTCAGCAGCGCGTTGCGCTGCTTCAACACCCGGTCGTAATCGCTGCGGGTGGCCGCGTGCCGCGGGATGAGGCTGACCAGAAGCTCATCGAGGAAACGGCGCCGGCTGGACGGATCACCCTTGACCAGGGCCAGGTCCTCCGGAGCGAACAGGACTGTCTGGCAGATACCGAGGATGTCCCGGGCCCGGACCGGATTGCTGCGGTTGATCCGGGCGCGGTTGGCGCGGGAACTGTTGATTTCCAGTTCGAGCACGGTTGACTGTTCGCCGCGGACCAGTTTCGCGCGGATCATGGCCCGTTCGGTGCCGAACCGCAGCAGCGGCGCATCGGAACTGACCCGGTGTGAACTCAGAGTGGCCAAGTATCCGATGGCTTCCACCAGGTTGGTTTTGCCGATCCCATTTGAGCCGACCAGCACCGTAACCCCGGGTTCCAGGCGGAGCTCCACCTGTTCATAACTGCGGAAATCTGTGAGCGAAAGTTGTTCTAGATACACGCCGGGTCAGGACTTCAGGGCAGGACTACTTGGCCGGACGGGTCGCATGCCCGCCAAACTGGTGGCGCAGCGCGGAAACCATCTTCATCGCCGGGGAGTTGTCCTCGCGGGAGGAGAAGCGGGCAAAGAGTGCTGCCGTGATGGCGGGGGCGGGCACGGCGTTGGCGATGGCCTCCTCCACCGTCCAGCGGCCCTCGCCGGAATCCTCGACGTAGTCGTCAATGGATTCCAGGCCGGGGTCCTCATCGAGGGCCTTTACCATGAGGTCCAGCAGCCAGGACCGGACGACGGTTCCCTTCTGCCAGGCCCGGAACGTGCCGGGAAGGTCGGTGACGATGTCCTTGGCGGCCAGGAGTTCGTAGCCTTCTGCATAGGCCTGCATGAGCCCGTATTCGATGCCGTTGTGGACCATTTTGGCGTAGTGTCCGGCGCCGGTCCCGCCCACATGGACGAAGCTGTCGGCGCGTTCACCTTCGGGACGAAGGGCATCAAAGACGGGCATTGCCCGTTCGATGTCCGCGGCGTCGCCGCCGGCCATCAGCCCGTAGCCGTTCTGCAGGCCCCAGACCCCGCCGGAAACACCGCAATCAGCGAAACGGATGCTCTTTTCCGCCAGTGCTGCCCCGTGTTTCTGGTCTTCGGTGAAGCGGGAGTTGCCGCCATCGATGACCAGGTCGCCGGCGTCGAGCTTGCTGCCAAGTTCGGTGATCACGGCGTCGGTGATCTCGCCGGAGGGCACCATCACCCAGATCAGGCGCGGTGCCGGTACGGCGGCGATCAACTCGTCCACGCTCGCAACGTCGGTGATGTCGGGGTTGCGGTCAAAACCGGTGACGACGATTCCACCCGTGCGCAGCCGTTCGCGCATGTTGAAACCCATTTTTCCAAGGCCGATCAGTCCAATGTGCACTTAGATGAACTCTTTTCTGCGCTGGGGTGTTTCGGTGGTGGCGCCAGCCAGCGGGGCCTAGCTGTTCCAACGGATCTACCGGAAAGCAACTGCCGGCTAGTTGGGGAGACGGACCGGCATGACGAGATAACGGTAATCTCCCTGGTCCTCGCCGTCGGCCTCCTGCTGGGCCGTGATCATGGCCGGCTTGGGCGCACTGGTGAAGGAGAAACGCACAAACTTGGTCTCAATGACACTCAGTCCCTCGATCAGGTAGTGCGGGTTGAAGGCAACGGTGATGTCATCGCCGGTGAGCTGGGCTTCGAGTTCTTCCGAGGCCTGCGCGTCTTCACCGGTTCCGGCGTCGAGGTGCAGTTGGCCCTGGGTGAAGGCGAGCCGGACCGGGGTGTTGCGTTCGGCCACGAGGGAGACTCGGCGCACGGCCTCGACCAGTTCCGAGGTCTGCACGGTCGCGTGGATCGGGGTGGATTCAGGGAAGAGCGAACGGATTTTGGGGTAGTCCCCGTCGACCAGAAGCGACGTTGTGGTTCGCCCGCCGCTTTCGAAGCCGATGAGCCGGCTGTCGTCTTCGGCAAGGGCAAGGTTGATGTCGCCGCTGCCGCCCAAGGTCTTCGCGACTTCGTTGAGCGTCTTGGCCTTGACCAGCGCGCTGGTGGAGATGCCCGGGGTGACGGGCTTCCACGGGACCTCACGCATGGCGAGCCGGTAGCGGTCTGTGGCCAGCAGCGTGATGAGGTCGTCCTCGATCTCCATCCGCACACCGGTGAGGATCGGCAGGGTGTCGTCCTTGCTCGCCGCGATGATCACCTGGGAAACAGCCTGGGCGAATGAGTCGCCCGGGACCGTACCGCTGATCGGCGGCAGCGCCGGCAGCGGGGGGTATTCGGCTTCCGGCATGGTGGCCAGGTGGAAGCTGCTTCGACGGCAGCTCAGGGTGACTTTGTTGCCCTCGGTTTCGATCTCGACCGGTGCGGATGGCAGGCTGCGGCAGATTTCGGCCAGCAAGCGTCCTGAGACCAGAATTGTGCCCTCGGTGGTGATGTCGGCAGCGATTTCGAGCCTGGCTGAAGTTTCGTAGTCGAAGCTCGAGAGGCTCACCGTCCCGCCTTCAGCCTTGAGGAGCAGGCCGGAAAGTACGGGTACTGGCGGCCGTGGAGACAACGACCGGGCGGCCCAGGTCACGGCTTCTGCCAGGACGTCCCGTTCGACTCTGAACTTCACGGAAGGGTGCCGCCTTTCATTGCTGCTGTCATCACTGGTTGCCGGGCCGTGGGCCCGGCAGGGAATTACAAAAGATGTCCAGGACGGACACACTGCAGACAGCTTAGCCGCAAGAAGTGTGATTCTCCCATCTCCGGGTTACATCCGTGTGGTTCGGTCCAGCCGGCCCGGTGCCGGTTTCTGGCCGGGGGCCGGGACGGTTCCGGGACGTGTGCGGGTGTCGATCGAAGTTGTTATTTGAGGGAATTTCATTTTCTAGGGATTAGTAGTGTTAATAACTGCTGTGGATACTGTGGATAACCCTGTTTGGCCGTGCGATGCCGCGGCTAAGCCCTGTTCATGGATTGTGGGCGGAGCAGGTTTTAAACAGGGTGTGGATGGGGATAACATTTTTGGCCGTTCCGCTGATCCACAGGTGCCTTAAGGGTTTTAAGCCCATTAACCGCAGTTGTCCCCTTAACTATCCACAGGCTTGTCCACAGGTGCCTGTTAATAAGGTAAGAGTGCGCGGCCGGTCAGGTCAGGAATCAGATCAGGAATTACGCTGCTGCTGCTTGATCCGGTTGGTCAGCTCGGTCACCTGGTTGTAGATCACTCGGCGTTCGGCCATCAGTTCACGGATTTTGCGGTCCGCGTGGATGACCGTGGTGTGGTCGCGGCCGCCGAGTTCCTGCCCGATTTTGGGAAGGGACATGTCGGTGAGTTCGCGGCACAGGTACATTGCGATCTGCCGGGCGGTTACCAGGGTCCTGGTCCGGGACTTGCTGCAGAGTTCTTCCATGCTGAGTTTGAAATAGTCGGCCGTCTGGGTGAGGATCTGCGCGGAGGTGATCTCCTGGGCCCCGTCATCGGTGATGAGGTCCTTGAGCACCATCTCGGCCAGGGCGACGTCGACCGGCTGGCGGTTCAGGCTGGCGAAGGCAGTGACGCGGATCAGCGCGCCCTCGAGTTCGCGGATGTTGCTGGAGATCTTCGAGGCGATGTATTCCAAGGCATCGTCCGGGGCGGACAGGCCCTCGCTGAGGGCCTTCTTGCGAAGGATCGCGATCCGGGTTTCGAGTTCCGGCGGCTGGATGTCCGTCAGCAGGCCCCACTCGAACCGAGATTTCATCCGGTCCTCGAAGCCGGCGAGCAGCTTGGGTGGCTGGTCGGAGGTGATGACCACCTGCTTGTTGTTGTTGTGCAAGGCGTTGAAGGTGTGGAAGAACTCCTCCAGCGTCCGGTCCTTGCCGGCGAGGAACTGGATGTCGTCAATCAGCAGCACGTCCACGTTGCGGTAGGTCGTTTTGAAGCTGGTGCCTTCATCGTCACGGATGGAGTTGATGAAGTCGTTGGTGAATTCTTCGGAGTTCACATACCGGACCCGGATCCCGCTGTAGAGCCGGCGGGCATAGTGGCCGATCGCGTGGAGCAGGTGGGTCTTGCCGAGGCCGGAATCACCGTAGATGAAAAGGGGGTTGTAGGCCTTGGCAGGCGCTTCGGCAACCGCGACGGCCGCGGCGTGGGCGAAGCGGTTGGAGGAACCGATCACAAAGGTGTCGAAGACATATTTTGGATTGAGCCGGCCAAATTCGTGGGAAGTGCTGGGCAGCATCGGCTGCGGCTTCAGCTCGACGGAGGGATCGGCCGCCAGGGACAGCTCGACGGCGGGCTCCGGCTCCGTGTGGAGCGGCACCAGATCGGTGTCGACGTCGATCGCGCAGCGGATTTCGTCGGAGAATACTCCGCGGAGGGCGTCGTCGAGGGCTTCCTTCACCTGTGTCTGCAGCACTTCGCGGGTGAGCTCATTCGGCACGGCCACCAGCAGGGTGGACCCGATCAGGCCCTGGGCCTGGGCCAGAATGACGAAGCCACGCTGCCGTGGTGACACACGGTGATCGTTCTCCAGCAGGCTCACGACCCGGCGCCAGGAACTTCCGACAGTGTTGGCTTGGTTGGCTTCGTCTACTGTCATCAATCAGTTCCTCAAACTTGCTTGCCTTCATTACCTGCAGCCGCGCGGGTCGATCCAGCGCACTGGACCCCGGATAATCCACAGGGTTATGCACAGTCCGTGGATAATGGGCTACTGAGCCACTGTAGGGGATCAAAAGGGCAGAAGATAGCTGGGATCTGTCCTGTGGATAATCACATCGTTGTAGTTCGAAACGGGGTGCGTGATGCACTTCATCCACAGGCTGTCGCGGCACTTAGCCACAACTGTGGAAAGTCTGCGGCGCGACCCCCGGTTTGACTCGGGAGGGCGGCAAGCCCTAACGTTGTGAAGTCCCATGTGTACGCTTTTCGCCTCATTTGAACCTCGCCCGACGCCCAGCGTCTTGCGAGTCGAGGGAAGCGGCACATACAAAACTTAGCGTCGACCAGTTCTTCCCCTTGATCGGGTGGGCGCACCTTTGATCCCACTGGAGTAACTAACGTGAGCAAGCGGACTTTTCAGCCGAATAACCGCCGTCGAGCCAAGAAGCACGGCTTCCGCCTTCGTATGCGTACCCGTGCCGGCCGTGCCATCCTGGCAGCCCGTCGTGGCAAGGGTCGCACCGAGCTGTCGGCCTAAATAACTGACTCGTCGGTCCACATCCCTGTGCGAGTGTAAAGGTGCTGGCCACCCGCAACCGTCTGAGGACATCAACCGATTTTTCAACAACCGTACGTTCCGGTGTCCGCAATGGACGCCGGAACGTAGTGTTATATACGGCAGCTCTCGCTGCCGGTGAACCAAGCCGGATCGGATTCATCGTTTCCAAGAGTGTCGGGAACGCTGTTGTCAGGAACCTCGTTAAGAGGAGACTGAGAGAAGTCGGCGCCTTGTCGTTGCAGCAGTATGGCAGCGGATTCGCGATCGTGGTCCGGGCCCTGCCCGCCTCGGCGGATGCCAGCTTCGAGCAGCTGCGGTCAGACTATGACGCCGCCTTGGAAAGCAACATGAAACGGCTGGGCAGCCGCCTTCCGAAGGCTGCTTCTTCAGTTTCCTACGAGACAACACAGGAAGGGACCCCGCGTGCATAACTCAACTGCCGCCGTCGTCCCTCCTGCAAAATCCGCAGCATTATGGCTGGGCCGGGCAGTCTGGAACCTGCCCCGCAATATCCTCATCCTGTTGCTCCTGGCGTACCGCAAGGTGGTCTCACCGCTGTACGGCCAGGTCTGCCGCTTCTTCCCCAGCTGCTCGGCCTACGCCCTTGAGGCGATAACTGTCCACGGTGCGGCCAAAGGAAGCTGGCTGGCGGCCAAGCGTCTGGTGCGCTGCCATCCCTGGAATGCCGGCGGTGTGGACCATGTCCCCGCCGGTGACTGCGAGTGGCCCGCAGGCCGAACCCCCACAATTGTTGTGCTGAACAATCCGGACAAATACCTGGCTGCTCAGACTGATGGAGAAGGCCGCTCTGCGGCCTAACGAATAGGGATATCGTATGGATTTCTTTGAAACAATCATGTTTCCGTTCAAGTGGCTTGTGTCCGCCATCATGGTGGTCTTCCACGACGGCCTGAGCTCCCTCGGCATGCCCGCCGCCAACGGCTGGACGTGGACGCTGTCCATCATCGGGCTGGTGCTGGTGATCCGGGCCGCCCTGATTCCCGTATTCGTCAAGCAGATCAAGGCCCAGCGCGGCATGCAGCTGCTGCAGCCGGATCTGAAGAAGCTGCAGGACAAGTACAAGGGCAAGACCGACCAGCTGTCCCGCCAGGCCATGGCCCAGGAACAGATGGCCATGTACAAGAAGCACGGCACCAACCCGTTCTCGGCGTGCCTGCCCATGCTGATCCAGATGCCGTTCTTCTTTGCCCTCTTCACCGTGCTGTCCGGCATTACGTCGGCGGCCAACAGCGGCAAGGGCATCGGTGCCATGAGCCACGAGCAAGTGGTTCAGTTCGACAAGTCCAGCATCTTCGGCGCCCCGCTGTCCGCGACGCTGCTGCACGGCACCCCTCCCGGCGGCAACGTGGTCGCGGTGTGGATCCTGTCGATCGTGATGATCCTGGCCATGACGGCCTCGCAGTTCATCACGCAGAAGCAGATTATGGCCAAGAACATGTCCGAAGAGGCGATGGCCAGCCCGTTCATGAAGCAGCAGAAGATGATGCTCTACATCCTGCCGATCGTCTTCGGTGTGGGCGGCATCAACTTCCCCATCGGCGTGCTGATCTACTGGACCACCACCAACCTCTGGACCATGGCGCAGCAGTTCTTCGTGATCCGCCGCATGCCGACGCCGGGATCCCCCGCCGCGAAGGCCCTGGCCGACCGCCGTGCCGCCAAGGGCCTGCCGGCGCTGCCCCTGACGGGCGCCAAGAAAGCCGAGGCCGAGGCCGCTGAAGCTGCCGCCGCCGCGGCCCTCGTGGCCAAGAGCCAGCGCGTCCAGCCACAACGCAAGAACAGAAAGAGGAAGTAATGTCTGCCGAAGGCACCGAACACGCTATTTCCACTGAAGCCATCGAAGAACAGGACGGCGCCCTGGGTGTGGTCCAGCAGGCCGAGCACGACGGTGACTCAGAAGTCGGTGCCGATGACGCCGAGGGCTCCGGGGACAAGGGCAATTCGGCCAGCCGCCTGGAGGAAGAAGGCGACGTCGCAGCGGATTATCTCGAGGAACTGCTGGACATTGCGGACATCGATGGCGACATCGATATTGAAGTACGCAATGGCCGCACCTACATCTCAATTGTCGCTGAGGAAGAGTCGGCCGGCCTCGACAGCCTCGTAGGCAAAGACGGGGAAGTCCTCGAAGCCCTGCAGGAACTGACCCGGCTTGCTGTGCTGTCGGCTACGGAAAACCGTTCCAGGCTGGTGCTGGATGTCAACGGCTACCGCTCGGAGCGTGCCGGGGAGCTGCAGAAGATTGCCGAAGAGGCTGTCACTTCAGTGAGGGAACACGGTGAGACCGTGGCCCTCGCCCCGATGAGCGCCTACGAACGGAAGATTGTGCACGACGCCGTTGCCGACCTGGGGCTCATCAGCGAGTCCGAAGGCGAAGGCGCTGACCGCCACATCGTCGTTTCCGTAGACTGAAGCCAACGGATATGTCGATGGTTGAGATTACCCCCGCCGAACTGCAGGCAGCAGAGAAGATTTTTGGGGACCGGCTGGACCTGGCCAGGCGCTATGTGGAACATCTGGCCACATCCGGAACGGAACGGGGCCTGATCGGGCCCCGCGAAGTGCCCCGGCTGTGGAGCCGCCACGTGCTGAACTGTGCCGTCATCGAGAGCCAGATTGCCGAGGGAAGCCATGTGGCCGACGTCGGCAGCGGCGCCGGCCTTCCCGGACTGTGCCTGGCCATTGCCCGGCCGGATTTGGAACTGACCCTGATCGAGCCCCTCGAACGCCGTGTCATCTGGCTTCAGGAAGTCGTGGATGACCTCGGGCTCGATAACGTGACGATCATGCGCACTCGCGCCGAGCTGGCGGTTGGTATGGTGGATGCCGATGTTGTCACGGCACGCGCCGTTTCCGCCCTCTCCAACCTCGCAGGATTGACCATTCCGTTGCTGGCGGGCAGAGGTGAAGTTGTCGCAATCAAAGGCCGCAGCGCCGGCGAGGAAATCGAAAAGGCCGCCAAGGTGATCCGGAAGCTTGGCGGTACGCAGACTTCCGTTGTACTGGTGGGAGAGGACCTCCTCGAAGAACCCACAACCATTGTCCGAATCGTTGTGAATAAGCCTCAAAAGATTGCCTAGCATCAGCCCGGTGCCCTTGGACGCCAAGGGTAAGAGGTTAGGCTAGTAACCGGCATAAAGAGCCGAACGAGAGTGAGTGTGTCACAGTGACCAGTAGCGAAGCCTCCACACAACGGATTCCCCCGTTTGTGTCCCTGGGGTCCGCACGGGCCTTCGCTGCGCCCACGGTTGCTCCCGCTTACTCCGGAAATCGCACGGTTTCGGTTGCGAAAAACATCGGCATCGCGGGTGTTTCACGTGAAACATCTGTTGCAGCCCCCGCGAACGTCCTGGATTCCATCGACGATTCCAGCCCCATCGCCCGCGAGCTCGCCCGTGAAAACAAACGCCGGGAACGTCTTTTGGGCCGCGAACTGCCGAAGCCGGAGAAGACCCGCATCTTCACCGTCTCAAATCAGAAGGGTGGCGTCGGCAAGACGACCACGACAGTCAACATCGCCGCCGCCCTGGCAGCTGCCGGCCTCAATGTGCTGGTCATCGACATCGATCCGCAGGGCAACGCGTCGACTGCCCTCGGAATTGAACACCACGCCGACGTTGACAGCATTTACGACGTGCTCATCAACGACATCCCGTTGCAGGACGTTGTAGCACCCTGCCCGGACATCGCCAAGCTGATTTGCGCACCTGCCACCATCCACCTCGCCGGTGCCGAGATCGAACTGGTCAGTCTTGTGGCCCGCGAGCAGCGCCTCCGCCGTGCGATTGACGTATACGCCAAGGAACGGGCGAAGAACGGTGAGGAGCGGCTTGACTACATCTTCATCGACTGCCCGCCGAGCCTGGGGCTGCTGACTGTCAACGCCTTCTGTGCAGCCAGTGAGGTGCTCATCCCGATCCAGTGCGAGTACTACGCCCTTGAGGGCCTGAGCCAGCTGCTGAAAAACATCGAAATGATCCAGAAACACTTGAATGCGGATCTGGTCGTGTCCACAATTCTTCTGACCATGTACGATGGCCGCACAAACCTTGCCGCTCAAGTGGCTGCAGAGGTGCGGGAGCACTTCCCCGAACAGGTCCTCGGCGCCGTCGTCCCCCGGTCGGTGCGCATTTCCGAAGCTCCCAGCTACCAACAGACCGTGATGACTTATGATCCCTCATCCAGCGGGGCCCTGTCTTACCTGGAAGCCGCAGCCGAAATCGCGGAACGTTAGAATCTTTTCGAGAATTGCAATAGCTAGAGCCCGGTGATGCGGGGCTCTTCCAATGGAGGGATTTATCCATGAGCGATAAGCGACGCGGCCTCGGCCGTGGACTTGGGGCACTGATTCCAAGTTCCGCTGCGGCTTCCGGCAATGGGTCGGCGCCGTCCCGTCCCGTGGATCTGTTCTTTCCGGAGGCCCGAAAGCGGACACCGGCAGCCGAGGTAGCGGCCACGCAAGAACACTCCACAGTTCCCGAGGCGGAAGGAATTGCAAAGCTGCAGGCGCCCACCTCCACACCGTCACCGGCGGGACCCTCCTCCAATGGGCCGGACGCGAAGACTGTTCCCGGGGCCAAGAGGACAACGGTACAGAAGACATCTCCGGCCAAGGGTGAGACGCAGGCCGCAGCAACTAAGTCTGCCGCCGAGAAGCCGGCAGTCGACCGGACTGTTCCCTCACCGGAGGACCAGGGTGTCGACCTCGTTGAGGTGCCCGGCGTCCGGTTTGCTGAAATCCCGGTCACCGACATCCACCCCAACCGCAAGCAGCCGCGTTCAGTCTTCGATGAGGACGACATGGCGGAGCTGGTTCACTCGGTTCGCGAAATCGGTGTCCTGCAGCCAATTGTTGTCCGTACTTCAACTGAAGAAGGTGGAGAACCATACGAGCTCGTCATGGGCGAGCGGCGCTGGCGGGCAGTACAGGCCGCGGGACTGGAAACCATCCCCGCCATAGTCCGCGATACGACCGATGACGACCTCCTCCGCGATGCCCTGCTGGAAAACCTGCACCGGAGCCAGCTGAACCCGCTCGAAGAGGCTGCCGCATACCAGCAGCTACTGGAGGATTTCGGCACCACCCACGAGCAACTGGCCGACCGTATTGGACGTTCACGTCCCCAGGTGTCCAATACGCTCCGGCTGCTCAAGCTTCCGCCGCTGGTCCAGCGCCGTGTAGCTGCCAGTGTCATCTCTGCCGGACACGCACGCGCACTCCTGGCACTTCCGGATGCTGCCGCCATGGAACGTCTGGCGCAGAAGATCGTCGCCGAAGGCATGTCTGTCCGCGCGACGGAAGAGGCCGTGACGCTGTATCAGAATCCGTCGGGCACACCGAAGAACAACATTCCGCGTCCCGGGGCGCGGCACGAGCGTCTGGACTACCTGGCCTCCTCGCTCTCTGACCGGCTCGACACCAACGTCAAGATCTCCCTTGGTGCCCGCAAGGGCCGAGTCAGTATTGAGTTCGCGAGCGTGGAGGACCTCAACCGGATCATGGATGTTTTGTCGCCGGGAGCCTCCAGCTAACCGACCCGCGTCGTCGAAGGGACCTGTTTCACGTGAAACAGGTCCCTTTGTTGTTGGCCGGGGTGCGGTCCGCTGCGGCAGTGTGCTTGTTTGTACGCGCTGGAGACCGTACGGTGCGCAAGGAAACTGCCCGCCACTGCAGAAGTCTTCCGCTCTGGGCAAGAAGGTGGCTTCTCTCCGGAACCTGCAGGTGTTGCGCTCTCGCCGCACCCCGCGAAGCAGCACGAACCAGGGGTTTGGCGCCTGGTTAGAGCCCGACCGGTACTCATTCCGGCATCGCATCGGCGGTGGCGCCTGATCGCGCTGCCGCTAGTGAGGGAATTTGCACCGTTGATTATGAGGCAAGTGCTGCATTACGGCAGGCTCTAAAAGCGGACGGTCCGTCTCCAGTTTTCGAAGCCACCGAGCCCGATCCCCTGTGGGCATGCCTGCAGGGCCCCTAATCCGCTGTTTGCTGGCACCGGCTCGCTCAAACTGTGCGTGCCGCGGTACTGGGTGATTCCTAATCTGGCAGCTCGGGCTGGACAGGTATCCGGACGTTTCACGTGAAACAAGGTTGTTCACCGGGACGTGGGGATTTGAACAAGATGTGGTCTCCCTGCCTCGGAACCTCGCCGGGGTGGAAGGCCAATTTTTTCCCGAGTATGGCTGGAGGAGCCTCGGACACATATTCCTGAGCAGCTGAGGCGACCAGCGGCTTTCCGGGACGTAACAGAGAATCCGAATACCGTGGCATTCCGCTCGCCCTGTTTATACGGGAACATTCGCCTGTAGAGCCGAGAGCCGCGATTGGCATTCAACTAAGGGTGGCTGATGAAATTGTGTGTCCGGAAGCCAGGTTTCACGTGAAACATGCGGAGCCGTGGTGTAGGGCGCTCCCTAGCCGGTTTTTGCGCAATCATTGGTCTTTTCTGCAGGGCACGCCTCGGGAAGGAGCTCCGCGCCATACCGGTGGAAGCGGCCCTGCCGTTCGCGGATGCCGGTGCCGCGTGGGCGGCTTCGCATGCCGGAAAGGTACGGATTGTGCCGATGACTCCCCCAAAGGGCTCCACGGGGCCTGTGGAGCCTTGTACGGCCCGTGGCGCGAGTGTCCCTGGTATTACCTGGTCCACGAATCCATAGCTTGGTACTGCCGGTCGAGGAGCTCACACCCCCAACCCGCCGGCCCTGGAATTCTCCTGACCGATCCGCGAAGGCTGGCATCTTCATCAGCTCGGCATGCCGCGTCACGGACTACTGGTCCAGCGCTATCGGCGCCGCCGGCCTGGCATGGAGTGATGTACCGAGGGAACGGCAGCCTTGGTGAAGTCCGGCAAAGCCGCTGCCGGCAGGCGGCTCCGCGGCCATCAGGGGACACCTGGGTTCTACTTGATTGCAGGGTAGATGCGGCATTGATGCGGCGTGGACCGGCACCACACAGGCAGGTTCGGGGCCGGGAAGCCTTCGGGGCTCTTGACGGACCTCCAGGGGCTCCTTCCGCCGGAGTAAGTCTGGCCCGATCCTAGGGATGGGTAGCAGCAAAGCAGCCACTGCTGTCCCCTTTAGAAGAGGCGGCCCGCTTGGTAAGCACTTTGGGATCAGACCGGATCCTGTCTGATTCCGATGCCACATCCCATCGGCGGGGTCATGCTGGGAGTATGACTCAGCACCGGCATCGGCGGGCGGTCCCTATCGGGTGTCGGGTGCCGGTGTTGAGTGGAGTTGGCTGGGGGCCTGGGAGGTCTTCGACTCCATCCAGGCAGCCGGATGGTGAGCTCCCCCAGGGAAGATGTTCCGAGCTGAGCTGAGATCCATCAGCGAGGCTCAACCGGATCGCCCTGGCGTCCAACGACGGAGCATCAGCGTGGAAGGCATGGATCATGCCCCAATTGGCTGGCCCTCGCTGCGCCAACCCTCGGTTCTTGTTGCGGCAAGTGTGGCGCGGCTTGTCTAAGTGCGCAACGGCCGACTGATCCGGCGCTTCCAGCGATGAGGATGCAGTGCCAGGGGCGGCGACCTGGCGGTGGACCGGCCCAAATGTGGTGTCTTGAACGCGCCCGGGCGTGGATATCGCGGTGGATACTGCTGTGGATAACTTTGTTGATTATGTGACCGCGACGTTCGAGCGGACTCCCGGCGACCGGGCGGATGGTGGGTCGCTGACCAGCGGAGCCATCTTTCCCGCGACTGGCGTTGGGGCCGTTTCACGTGAAACAATCACCGCCCCGGAGCAGTGCCTTCATTCACGCGCGGCTGTGCCCTCAAAATCCCCCGCGCGCGGTTCATTTTTGGTGCAATTGTGCGGGGTTTGCCGGAATTCGGCATATCGCGATCGTATCGCCGGTGACGGACCTCAGGCCCAAGGAGCGCTGTAAACCACGGGTCCAGATGGCAGGGACGGACCTAACCTCCCATCGCGGTGCAGGACCCCGTATAGGGGCTGTGACAAATCACTCAGAGCCTGTGGATAACAATGTGCATAACAGCTGTGGACAAACTTGTGAGTAGTGACGATCGGAGATCCTGCCGGGCCGTTTGCGGTGAACCCCGATACCCCCATTTCCAGCCACAATCATCGGCAGGAGCGTCCTCCCACACGCCTCAGCGTAGCGACAAGATAGCGGCTGGCCAGCCCTTCCCCATCTTGTGTTGCTTCATACTGGCCCGCTGCCGACGAGGACCCAGGGGTACGGTTGGCTGAGCTGCCGGATTGACCGGACGCCAGTGGAAGTCCGAAGTGGGCCTTTGAGAGCTCGCTACGCCGTTTACATCTCTGGCGGCAACACGAACGCTCTGGGCCGGGCAGGGACTATCCCGGAAATGCCACGTGCTCGGGCGGAGGCGTCCTGCACCAAATCTCTTCCTGCACTGCGTGTAGATCACAGGCGAACGGCTACAGGATATGGGTCACCGGGCATCGGCCCGGCGTCATCAGGCGCGGCCCTACGTGCCGTTACGCTGTGTGGCCTAAGCAACACTTTCTCTGGATGTACCCCGGAAATCTCTCGAGGCGGACACTGCCAGAACGCGGCGCCACATCCGTTACAGGGCCTCCCTATCCGAACCAGGAAGTAATTCCCCTGGCAGGTGAGTTCCCGTGCTTCGCTTGTTGAGTGGGAGCTGCGGAACCAGCCGGTGTTCGGTTTTCTCTGCAACGTGTTGTTTGCCGCGTGGCGAGGGCACCGGAGCAGTCGATGGACCGGGTATCGGGTGGTTGCTGCCCGGTGGAATATCCCTGCCAGACTCACCTGGGGCAGTCGTCCGCGGCGAAGCGGAGAGTGGCCACAACACCGGAGGAGGAGCTACGGAGCTACCGGCCAGTTCCGGAAAAGCAGATCCCGGCCCAGAGGCCGGCTGCGGTGTGCTTCAGGATTTCAATGAAGGTGGCAATCGGAGATCTGTCGGCCTGACGCCCGGGATCTTCGGTGTGCCCCGGCACAGTGCTCTCTAAACTCTGGGACGATCGCCTGTACCGCCTGCCGCGGCATCGGCGGGGGGTCTGTGTGCGGCTCACCGCCGCGGTAGCGCGGTGTGGAAGCCTTCAGGGCGGTCCCGGGCGAATGAGTCCCTGGTCTGCCGGGAACTCCTCTATTGATCTGACAGTGGCGCTGGCCGGGCGGATTCAGATACGTAGTGTTTCACGTGAAACGCACAACTGACATCTGTATGGCCACGATTCGAGCCAAATCCAGCACCTCGATGGAAGTCCTGCCGGTGATGAACCGTCACAGCCCGGAACTCCGGGTGTCCTATCCGGCGGCAGTCTTGATTGGGCACCGCATCGGGAGCTCTTGGAAGGTCCTCAACGAAGAGAGATAGCGCACGACGGGACAGCCTCGGTTGTTCGCCGCAATGGTAATAGTCCGCCAGACTTGAGAGTTGGGTATCGAATCGCACGGTTTTAAGTTGCGCGGGGTAAACGCGTTCATTTTGCCGATTTCGGTCCGAATCGATACAAGTGAAACGCCTATCGAGCCCGCGGAGTGTGCGGTCCTATACCGAATTCTGTTGCACCTAAACTCCCCGCGTCTCTTGGGGTTTGGTCCCGCACTCAGCATGTTTCACGTGAAACGCGGCGGGTCTGCTGCATCTCCACCAGGGATCGGCGAGCCTGGGTGTCGGATGCAACGGAATTGTCGGAGTTGCACGGGCCGCTAGGGGACGTTTCACGTGAAACGCTGCCTGCTATTCCTGGGTGACCGGCACAACAGGTTGTCCCTCCGGGGCTTCAGAAAGTGCCCGTAGCCGCTCGTATCCGACTGTGGTGGATGTTCACGTGAACCGTCGGAACGAGCAGCGGGCCTCCTAGGCCTGCCGCCCCGGATTCTGGATACCCGGCCGTGTGCTCGTATCAGGGGTGCCGGAAGTCATTGGAGGCCACCAATTTGCCTGCGTCGCCACCTCGAGGGCCTTTCGCGAAGGTCACTGCCCAGGGCTCGGAACTGTTTCCCGGCCTACACCGGGCTAAGCTGGGAGCTTGGCGCGCTCAGGATTCGCACTCCGGAGCAGTAGACAGCCTGAGTCTCTGCGTGGCGTACAAGCGGCCTGCCAGCGGTGACGGGTATTCCGGCCCCTACGCCAGCGCGCTGCCGTTCCGGACCGTCACGCTGCTAGCTGTGGCTCCGGCCACGGCCCGGGTGGCTGCATGAACCAGGGTTGGAACAGCCTGACTTCGAAGCGGTGATTTCAAGGACAGGCGATCGTTCCGATGCCGATGTTTCACGTGAAACCAGGTAACCCCAGCCCGCTCCCCTATTGCAGACAAAAATCGTCTTGTCTGTTCAGGCGACCCGGGCCGCATTGTGTTTCACGTGAAACATGGGCTGATAGTGCCTGCCACTGGCCACCGGTATAGTGCACTCACGGTCTGGGCCGGGAGCGGCCCGGCAGGGGTCCGCGTGAACCGGACCATTTAGCCAGCGAAAACACCACATTGGGGTTGTTGAGACGGATTCAGTTCGGTGCTTGAACTCAGGGTGAGGTTAGATCCAACGCGCAGGGCCCTGCACCTTCCCACGTCACAAGAGAGTGGCCCCACTTCCTGCAGCGGAAGTGGGGCCACTTTGGCGCCCGGTCTGCACTGGGCACAGACCGGGACGGTACTTAGGACAATACGTCCGCGAATTCCTTCTCGAAGAACTGCTTGGGGCGGGCCCCGATGACGGTGCCCTTCACTTCCCCGTCCTGGAACAGGTAGACGGCGGGAATGGACGTGATGCCGTACTGCGCCGCGATCGCCGGGTTGTCGTCGACGTTTACCTTGACGACGTCCACTTTCTCGCTGTATTCCACGGAAATCTCGTCGAGGATCGGTCCGAGTTTGCGGCACGGACCGCACCACTCGGCCCAGAAGTCCACGATGACCGGCTTTGAAGAAGCCAATACGTCGGTGCCGAAACTAGCGTCTGTTACGTCTTTTGCGTTGCTCATGGCCCTGTCTCTTTTCGGTAGGTGGCTGCGCGCCGATTAGGCGTGGAAGTCTGCGAGGTAGTGCTCGACGTCGAGGGCGGCTACACAGCCGGACCCCGAAGCCGTGATGGCCTGGCGGTAGGTCGGATCGATGACGTCGCCAGCGGCGAAGACGCCCTTGATGCTGGTCTGCGAGGTGCGGCCTTCGACGGCAATTGTGCCCTCGGGAGTCAGGTCCATCTTGCCCTTGACGAGATCGGTGCGCGGATCGTTGCCGATCGCCACAAAGACGCCGGTGACGGCGAGCTCTGTCTCGGTGCCGTCCAGGAGGTTCTTCAGCCGGAGACCGGTGACCTTGTCCTGGCCAAGGACATCCTCGACGCCGGTGTTCCACACGAAGCTGATTTTCTCGTGGGCCAGGGCGCGGTCGGCCATGATCTTGGAGGCACGCAGGGCGTCGCGGCGGTGGACGACGGTGACGGACTTCGCAAACTTGGTGAGGAATAGTGCCTCTTCCATGGCGGAGTCACCGCCGCCGATCACGGCGATGTCCTGGCCCTTGAAGAAGAAACCGTCGCAGGTTGCACACCAGCTGACTCCGTGCCCGGAGAGACGCTTCTCGTTCGGCAGGCCGAGCTCACGGTAGGCGGAACCGGTCGAGAGGATGATGGAGCGGGCCCGGAAGATCTCCCCTGAACCGATGGTGACGGTCTTGATGTCGCCGTCGAGTGCCAGTTCGGTAACGTCCTCAAACTGGATTTCGGTGCCGAACCGTGCGGCCTGCTTCTCGAAGTTTTCCATCAGGTCCGGGCCCATGATTCCATCCGGGAAGCCCGGGTAGTTTTCGACGTCAGTCGTGTTCATCAGCTCGCCGCCGGCCGTTACCGATCCGGCCAGGAGCAGCGGCTTCAGGTTGGCGCGCGCCGTGTACACCGCGGCCGTGTAGCCCGCAGGGCCGGAGCCTACGATGATGACATCACGTACTTCGGACGCGGTGTTTTCTGCGTTGCTCACTTAGCGGTGAACCTCTTCCTTTGTCGATGCGCCCGCCTGGATGGCCGGCCACATGGCACAACTACCTCTTGGTGCTGAATATTCCGGTCGGACTAGGGCATCACCGGAGGACACCGTCACTCAGGATACCGTCCTGCGCACCGAGGACCGCCGGGAAACTGCCCTGATGACCGGCCCTGCTACTGGACCTTGATCTCGGCCAGACGCAGCCCAAACCCGTAGCGGGTCTTCGGGGCCGCCAGCTTAGGCAGGGTCTTGATGGAGACGATGACATATTCAGCGGTGGTGGGTTCCTGCAGGGGCATCGTCAGATCCGGGGAGGTGAAGCTGTTACTGCCAACCTGCTTGGCACCGTCCAGGGACGGACGGTTGTTGGTGTAGACGCTGATGCTGCCGCCGGACGCCCCCAGTTGGCTCAGCGTCACCGAGGAGACCTTGGCGGGGCTCTCGAGCTTGACGACGAGCGGAACCTCGGTGGTCAGGCCTCCCCAGTTGTCCGTGGCGAATTCCATGTCGGACCAGTAGCTTGCGGCATTGCCGTCAAAGGTCTTGACCAGGTCACCGTCATAGGTGCCGGCGAAGTCGAAGTTGCCTAGCCGCGTGACGTCCTCGATGGCGGGCGGACCGGAGGCCGGGGCGGCGCTGGCGGTACCTGACGGATTTGCCGACGTCGGACCGGGCGCGCTGGCTGACGTAGTGCCGCCTGCGATGGGCGCAGGAGTGGTCGTGAAGAGACTGCCGAGATTGGTCACGGCCAGAACCAGGCCGACCACGAGGACCGCGGCCAGCAGGCCGCCAACCAGCCAGCGCATGGAGCGGGGCTCGCGCTGAGGTTCCTCGTCCTTGCCGTAGTACTCATCATCTGCCGCGGAGTCGCTGTTCCGGGCCGAGCCCGGGAAGACCCGGGGGGCGCGGTCGGCGGAGGCACTCCCGGCCGCAGCGGCAGATGCCGGTGTCTGGCCCTCCTGGGAAGTCCGCTCGCTGTCGGCGGCGGGATGTTCGTAGTCGTCGTTTGACCACAGCGAGACCTTGGGTGTTTCCGCAGGAGTCGGCGGAGCGGAGTCACGTGCAGCGGGCTTCGGGGAGCCTCCCTGGACCGGCTGGGGAGCCGTCACGTGGGGGGCGGCCGCCTGGGGCGCGGTGGCGGGGGACGTCGGGCCGGGTGACGCGGCCGCTGCGGCTCCGCCGTCGGCGGCGCCCCCAGCCAGTCCAGCGCCGCCAGCCAGCCCCGCGGCACCGGCTGCGCCGGCGGCAGGGGGCAAGGATGCCGGACGCAAGGGCGGGCGGGCCGGGGAAACCGGTGGCTTGGCCTTTTGCACCGGCGCGGCGGGCTTCTGGTTCTGCCCGTAGTTGATGTACCCCGCATCTACCTCTTCTTCGTCGTAGAGGCCGTCGTAGGTTTCGGGCTCGTGGGATCGCGGCTGACCGAAGATTTCACTGCCCAGCGTGTCCGTGAAGAACGGCTCGACGTAGGGCGGGTGGGACGATACCACCAGGTCCAGCAGGTCAGCGGCCGAGGTGTGGTTGGTGATGAGGTAGGTCGTGTCTTCACTGACCCCCAGATCGAGGATCTGTACGTGGCCGGGTCGTTCCCCTGTGGCGACTTCGCGGGCGCTTTGGGCCACCTGATTGGCGTTGTCGGGGCCGGCCACGAGGATGCTCACGGCACGGTTGAGCACCTGGTCCACACCGTCCAGCACCAGATCCTGGTCATGTGAGGTCAGTACAGTGGCTGTGACCTTGTAACGGCCACCTAGTACTGATCCGACATCGATCGGGTGGGACACGGGCTCCTCCTAGACTGTCCGGGGGCTGCCGAGCTGATCACTTCATCAGTGACCGCAGGCCGTCCGGTAAAGCCGGTGGACCTCTGGTCTGCAACTCCCCTTGTTAGTCTTTGATCCTAGCCGATGCGCCGGTCCCGGCCACGGAAGCACGGCGCCGGGGACCCGGCCGGTTACTATTTTTTCTTCTTGCCCCCGAACGGGAAATAGGGGTTGTGCCCCGCGGGGCCCTGATAGGTACGGCGCCCGGGCAGGGGAACATCGCCGCCCAGGCCTCCCTCCGCGGTGCCGGGCAGATCCTCGGCGGGGAGGTAGCCGCCTTCCGGTCCGGAGCGGCCGGACCGTTCGTCCTGTTCGGACAGGTCGGGCCCGGCTCGGAAGGAGGCGGCGTCGAATTCCCCGGAAATCCTTGGAATGAGTCCGGTATCCACCGCGACAGTGGCGCGTTCCGGCCTCGGATGGGCTGCAGCGGCGCCGTCAGGAAGCGTCCCGGCGGAGGGCTCCGCAGCCGACCGGCGGCGCAGGCGCCCCAGCAGCGGCTGCAGCAGGTCGCTCAGCTCGGTTACCCGGAAGAGCTTCAGCAGGAGCAGGTAGGCCGCCAGCATCACGGGCCCGACGACGACAATCGTCACCAAAGCCGCGGCGGGGTTGCTCCAGGCGAAGCCGTCCCGGCTGTAGCTGCCCATCAGCCATAAAGCCACGGCACCGGCCAGGGCGGAACCCAGCGCGGCGTAGCCCATCCGGATGTAGGCGTTGGCGATCCGCGGTCCGTCCAGGTGTCCCAGGAGCCGGCGCAGGAAGATCGCGCTGACGATCACGGACAGGATATTGCCGCCGGTGTAGAGGACGGCGATGGCGAAGATGATCTGATCGAACGGCAGGAACTGGATGGTGAAGGCGGCAACCACGTTCACGAGGGCCAGCACCAGCTGGATGAAGAACGGTGTCCGGGCGTCCTCGTTGGCGTAGAACACCCGGGACATCATGAAGTTGGCGCTCATGAACGGTGTGCTGAGGGCCAGGATGGTCAGCGTCTGGGCCAGCATGACGCCGTCCTGGGGCACCCCGCCGGAGAAGAACATGCCCAGCGGTCCGGCCAACGCGAACAGGGCCAGGGCTCCGAACACGGTGGCCACCGCCATGGTCCTGAGCCCGTGGGAGAGTGCGCTGCGCAGCGCGGCATGGTCCCCGTCCTGCGAGGCCCGGGTCATCCGGTTGAACAGCACGGTGGCGAGCGACAGCGCAATGATCGAATGCGGGAGCAGATACAGCTGGCTTGCCACTTCCAGCACGGCGTTGCCCGGCAGCGTGTCGGCGGCCGGGTCCCCGGCCTGGTCCAGCCGGAGCCGTTCCGCGCCCGGTATCGTGGCGATGCGCATGACGTAGAGGAAGGCCAGCTGCCCGACGGCGGCCGTAGCCAGGGTCCAGACGCTCAGCCTGGCGGCCTGGCCCAGGCCGACCCCGCGCCAGCCGAAGCGCGGCCGCAGCCCGAGCCGGAGCCGGAGGACCGGGACCAGCAGGATGGCGGTCTGTGCGATGACACCGATGGTGGAGAATCCGGCCACCAGGAAGGTTTGGGTGGAGCCCCAGGTGTCCAGGGTGTGGGGGTTGGCCGCGTTGGCGCCGAAGGTCCAGATGAACATGCCAAGGCCCGCGATCGCGACAATATTGTTCAGGATCGGCGCCCACATCGCGGGCCCGAACGCGCCGTGGGCGTTGAGCACCTGGGTCAGCAGGGCGTACAGCCCGTAGAAGAAGATCTGCGGAAGGCACAAGAACGCGAAGGACACTGCGAGGGCCTTCTGTTCCGGGGAGTATCCCTGTGTCGTCAGCTCAATGACCCACGGCGCCAGCAGCGTTACTGCCAGCGTGAGCGTCAGCAGCACCAGCACGGCGAGCGTCAGCAGCCGGCTGATGTAGTCCGCCCCCTTGTCCGGAGCCTTGCTGGCCTTGATGATCTGGGGCACCAGGACGGCATTGAAGACGCCGCCTGCCACCAGCAGGAAGATCAGGTTCGGCAGGTTGTTCGCGTTGATGAACGTGTCATTGACCGTGGAGCCCAGCCCGAGGGCGGCCGCCAGCATCCAGGTCTTGGCGAAGCCCAGGAAACGCGAGACGAGCGTTCCCGCAGCCATGATGGCGCTGGAACGGACTTCTCCGGATTGGACGGCTTGGGAATCGGCGGGGCCGGAGTGCGCGGGGGTGGGTTTGGCTGATGACATCGTCTTCATCGTCTCACCCGGGCACGGCTTTAGCCGCCATCCGCGGCCGTTAAGGGGGGATTGTGTGGGCCTAGCGGTGTTCCGGCAGGACTTCTTTGGCGAGGTCGGCGATGCGGCGTTCGTTCGGGAAGGAGAGCTTCCGGGCCAGCTCAAGGATGGGGACCCAGGCGACGTCCACGGCTTCCTTGTCCGGATCGTTCTCGATCGTCAGTTCCCCGCCCGTGGCCTGCAGCAGGTAGTGGTGGACGGTCTTGTGGACGCGGTGGCCGCTGACCGTGAACCAGTAGTCGATGCTTCCCAGCGGTGCGAGGATCTTGCCCTCGATGCCGGTTTCCTCCGCGATCTCCCGCACGGCTGCTTCCTCGTTGCTTTCCTTGCCTTCCGGATGGCCCTTGGGCAGGCACCATTCCAACCGCCCGCCGCGGTTAAGGCGGGCAATGATCGCAACCCGGAGTTCGCCGTCGGAAGTGTCCACTACAACGCCGCCGGCGGAGATTTCCTCCACCGTGGGGAGGGAGGCCTGTCCGGAGTGCTGCACCGGCGCGACATTGGCACCGATTGCCGACGGCAACGGTGCGTTTGTCCTCCTGCCGGGAGCGCTCGGTACGGGATGGGCCATGAAGTCCACTCTAACGACTCTTGTCCGCACTTGATGACCTAAACATGGCAGGAAAGTGGACGGCCGGGAAAGTGGATCGCCCGTTCCGTCCCTTAGGTTCGGTGCCAGCGGCCGGACTTGGGGAGCATTCGGTGTGGTGCTGGCCGGGATTTCTGACAAGCTTAAGGAACTATGGCGCACGCACATCACGAGACTGACCCGCACACTGTTGATTTCCAGGTAGACCCGGTGGTCCTGGAACTGGGGCAGCGGTTTGTCGACGCCGGCCACGAACTCTCCCTGGTGGGCGGGCCCGTGCGCGACCTGTTCCTGGGCAGGGTGTCCCCCGACCTGGACTTCACCACCGACGCCACCCCGGACCAGACGGTTGCCCTGATCAGGAAGTGGGCTGACAACTACTGGGAAATCGGGCGCGCCTATGGCACCATCGGGATGCGCAAGGCCGGCTTCCAGATCGAAATCACCACCTACCGCGCCGAGGCGTACGATCCCGACTCCCGCAAACCCGCGGTGGCGTTCGGAACATCGCTGACGGATGACCTGCTGCGCCGGGACTTCACCATCAACGCCATGGCCCTGCGCCTGCCCGCGCTGGAGCTCGTGGATCCCTTCGGCGGGGTCCGCGACCTCCACGCCTCCATCCTCGCCACCCCGGGGGCGCCGGAATCCTCCTTCTCCGACGATCCGCTGCGCATGATGCGTGCCGCCCGCTTCGCGGCGCAGCTGGGGATCACGGTGCACCAGGACGTCCGCTCGGCGATGTCCCGGATGGCGGAGCGGATCACCATGATCTCCGCGGAACGGGTCCGCGAGGAGATGGTCAAGCTCATTTGCGCGGCGCACCCCCGGGCCGGGGTGGACCTGCTCGTGGACACCGGATTGGCAGACTTCGTGCTGCCCGAGGTCTCCGCGCTGCGCCTCGAATCGGATGAGCACCACCGGCACAAGGACGTGTATCAGCACTCCCTCCAGGTCCTGGAGCAGGCCGCAGCGCTCGAAACGGATGCCGACGGTGCGGTGCCCGGTCCGGACTTTGTGCTGCGGTTCGCGGCCCTGATGCACGACGTCGGGAAGCCGGCCACGCGCCGCTTCGAACCCGGCGGCGCGGTGAGCTTCCGGCACCACGACATGGTCGGATCCAAACTGACGACAAAACGGATGAAGGCGCTGCGCTTCGACAACGACACCATCAAGGCTGTGGCCAAGCTGGTGGAACTGCACATGCGCTTCTACGGCTACGGCGAAGCAGGCTGGAGCGATTCGGCCGTCCGCCGCTATGTCACCGACGCCGGTCCGCTGCTGGAACGGCTGCACCGGCTGACCCGTTCGGACGTGACCACCCGCAACCAGCGCAAGGCCGAGCGGCTCGCCTTCGCCTACGACGATCTCGAGGCCCGGATCGCGGCCCTGCGGGAGCAGGAATCACTGGAAGCGGTCCGCCCGGACCTCGACGGCGGGAGGATCATGGAGCTCCTGGGACTCAAGCCCGGCCCCGCCGTCGGCCGAGCCTACAAATTCCTGCTGGAGGAACGGATGGAGCACGGCCCGCTGGAACCCGCCGTCGCCGAGGCCAAACTGCACGAATGGTGGGCTGCACAGCCCGAGTCCGCCGTCGTACTCTCAACTGAGGAGTCCTAAGTGATTGCAGCTTCCAACGCTCCCCGCCCGCAGCTGTGGATCCTGCGGCACGGCGAAACGGAGTGGTCCAAGAGCGGCCAGTACACAGGCCTCACCGACCTCCCGCTCACCGTGGAGGGGGAGCAGCAGTCCGTGGAGGCACGCAAAATGCTCGACGCCGTCGACTTCGACCTGGTGCTGACGTCCCCGCTGCGGCGGGCACGCCGGACCGCGGAACTCGCCGGCTTCCCCGACGCCCAGCTGGAGCCGCTCGCTGTCGAGTGGGACTACGGAGACTACGAGGGCATCAGCTCGGACCTCATCCGCAAGGACAACCCGGAATACCTGATCTGGACCCACGGGGTGCCGAACGGCGAAGGCCTCGATGACGTCGCCGCGCGCGCCGACAAGATTGTGGCGCGGGTCCTGGAATCCGGCCTGGACAACGTGCTCATCGTGGCCCATGGACACTTCTCCCGGATCCTCACCGCCCGGTGGCTGGGGCTCGATCCCCATGAGGGGCGGCACTTTATCCTTGGAACCGCGAAAGTCTGCACGCTCGGCTGGGATAAGAAGACCCCGGCAGTGGTCCGCTGGGGACTGTAATCAGGATTTAGAGAACAACTTCAAGAAAGTTTATGAATACGGTAGTCAAATGCTGCATTTCTGGTGTATTTTTATTTCTGACCCCAGGGCGTCCTGCCGGGGTCGAGGCGCGCGTCGCCCGGCCGGTCGGCGGGAGCCACGGCATAACAGAAAAGGAGGTTGGGATAAATGATTACTTTGACTAGCGGATGGATGTACTTCGCCGCCACCCCGGCCTCCGACGCTGCACCGCGCCCAGATTTCGGCCCGACTGCCTCCTGACCCTTCCGGCCGCGCCCAGGTCTTAGACCTGGGAAGCGGAGCCAGGGCGATGCCGGCACTCCCCTTCCCGGAAGTTCCGTGACAGTGGACTGACCAGGCCGAACCACGCGGTTGCGCAGCCTCCCCAAAGTTCGGAACCCAGCTTCCTGTTGGGGTTGCGGGCAGCCTGCGTCCAAGGGCCTCCTTCCGCTTTTGCGAAACCGTTTAATTAGCGCCGGGCATTTCCTTGTCCAATTACGGTCATTTCTTCCTCAATTCACAGAGGCCTTAATTGGCATGCCCAATTACCCCCGTTCCCGCAGTACCAATGAAAGGCCCACCGTGACAATTGCCAGCACCACAGCCCGACCACAGAGCACGAGCCGGCGAAGGGAGGTGACCACCATGAAGCAGAAACTCCAGAGGATACTGCGCCGGGCCCTCAAACCGGCCCCACGGCGCACGACGTTGTTCAACGGACAACTCCTCGACCGGAACCGTGAAGACGTCTACGTCGTCATGCACCAGATTGGCCTCATCCGCTGATGCAGGTCCAGGCATCGAAGGAATAACTGATGACTGACATCGGAACTGATCCGCAAGGAGCCCACGCGGCGGCGCGTGGGCTCCCCCGTTTAAGCACCCGTTCAGCTGCCTGCCCGTCGCAGCACCGGCACCCGCAGCGGCCCCGGTAAGCTCGGGTTCATGCAGGAGACTAAGCCGCCGGAGCACCGCAGACGTGTCCGACTGGTCATTCCGAGCCGCAGCGACCCCCTGCTGAGGAACTTCACGGAGCTGATCGGTGGACCCATGGGCCGCCGCGCTGCCCCGGGCATCATCTCCCCCGGATTTTTCACCGTCGAACGCGTCCTGATCCTGCTGACCGTCCTGGCAGCCGTGGTCGGCATCCTGATCAAGTCCTTCTGCCGCGGCAATGGCTGGGAAACCCCGGGCCAGTTCTACGCAACCTGCTATTCGGACTTCCCGGAACTGTTCAGGAACCGCGGCCTCGGCGACGGCGCGTTCCCCTTCATTACGCAGGGGACGGTCTTCGAGTACCCCGTCCTCATGGGCTTCATCGCCGGTGCCACGGCCCTGCTGGTGCCCGGCGAGGGCGTCTCGGCCAGCCGCATCCTGGCCTACTTCGACGTCAACGCCGCCCTGATCCTGGCCGTCTGGATCGTCACGGTGCTCGCCACGGCACGGATGGCCCGCCGTCGGCCCTGGGACGCTGCCATGGTTGCGGTGGCCCCCGGCCTCATCTTGGCCGGCACCATCAACTGGGACATGTGGGCTGTTGGGCTGCTGGCCCTGGGCATGTATTGCTTCTCCCGGAACAAGCTCGTGCTGGCCGGGATCTTCATCGGGCTGGGTACCGCAACCAAGCTCTACCCGGTGCTGATTCTTGGCGCGGTCCTGCTCCTGGCCCTGCGCACCGGGAGGATCCGGGCGGTCCTGGTCACGGCCGGTGCGGCCGCCGCCGCATGGCTGGTCGTCAACATCCCGGTTGCCGCCGCCGACCCGGAAGGCTGGAAATACTTCTACCAGTTCACCGAGGACCGGCCGGCCGGCTACAGCTCGCCCTGGTTTGCCTACAACCTCGTCGCCGGCCGGCTGGGCTGGCTCCCCCTGCATCCCGAGGCAATCAACACCCTGGCCTTGAACCTCTTCGTGCTGGCCTGTGTGCTGATCGGCGCGCTGGCCCTGGCCGCGCCCCGGCGGCCCAGGCTCGCGCAGCTCGTCTTCCTGATTGTGGCGGCGTTCATCCTGACCAACAAGGTCTACTCACCCCAGTTCGTCATCTGGCTCATCCCGCTGCTTGCCCTGGCCCGGCCGCGCTGGCGCGACTTCCTGATCTGGCAGACCTTCGAGGCGTTGCACTGGGCAGCCGTCTGGATGTACCTCGGACAGGTGACGAGCGGCGGCGTCTCCCAGCACAATATTGATATGCCCTACTACGTCCTGGCCGTGGTCTTCCACATGATCGCCACCGGCTACCTCATGGCGAGGGTGGCCTGGGAGGTCTGGGACCCCAGCCACGATATGGTCCGCCGGTACGGGATGGATGATCCGCAGGCCGGGCCGTTCGAAGGGGCTCCGGACCGGCTGCGTGTAGACCTGCTGCGGCCCGCGGCTTCCGTGCTGCCCTGGCGGAAGGGGACCGCGGATGCCTGACGTCGCTGTCGTCGGATCAGGACCGAACGGGCTCGCCGCGGCGGTGACGCTCGCGCGCGCCGGACTGAAGGTGCACGTCTACGAGGCGGCGCCCACCCCGGGCGGTGGGCTGCGCACCACGGAACTCATGGAGACCGGCCACTTTCACGATGTTTGCTCGGCGGTGCACCCGATGGCCCTGGCGTCGCCGTTCTTCCGGGAGTTCGAGCTGTCCCGGCGGATCCGGCTTGAGGTTCCCCAGGTCTCCTACGGGACACCGCTGGACGGCGGCCGGGCGGCGCTGGCGTACCGCTCACTCGAGCGCACGGTTGCCGGCCTGGGACGCGATGGCCGCGCCTTCGGGCGGCTGATGGCCCCGCTCGTGCAGCGCGCGGAGGGCATCACGGACCTGACGCTGAACCAGCTCCTGCGGATTCCGCACGACCCGGTGGCGGCCGCCCTGTTCGGTGCCCGGGTCCTGGAGCAGGGCTCAGCGCTGTGGGGACTGCGGTTCCGGGAGGATCTGGCGCCCGCGCTGCTGACCGGGGTCGCCGCGCACGCGGTGGGGCAGCTCCCGGGCCCCGCTCCGGCTGGAGCCGGCCTCATGCTGGGGACCCTGGCCCACACGGTCGGCTGGCCCGTTCCGGTAGGCGGCTCCGCGGCGATCGCGCAGGCCATGGTGGCGGACATTGAAGCGCACGGCGGCGCGGTGGAAACCGGGGCCCGGATCGGATCCCTGGCGGAGCTGCCCCCGGTCCGCGCCACGCTGCTGGACGTCGCGCCGCCCGGGCTCCTGCGAATGGCGGAGGGCAGGCTCCCCGACCGCTACCGCCGCGCCCTTGAGTCGTTCCGGTTCGGAAACGGGGCCTGCAAGGTCGACTTCATCCTTTCCGGCCCGGTGCCGTGGGCGGCCCCCGGACTGGCCGACGCCGGCACGGTCCACGTGGGTGGCATCCGCGCGGAGATGGCCGAGGCGGAAAACCTCGTCGCCGCGGGGCGGCATCCGGAACGGCCCTATGTCCTGGTTTCCCAGCCATCGGGCTTCGACGCCGGACGGGCACCCGAGGGCCGGCACATCCTGTGGAGCTACTGCCACGTGCCGGCCGGATCCACTGTAGACATGGCGGAGGCTGTCACGGCCCAGCTGGAGCGCTTCGCCCCCGGATTCCGCGACCTCGTCCTCGGCCATCACGTGACGACAGCGGCTGAACTCGGCGCGTACAACGAGAACTACGTCGGCGGGGATTTCAGTGCCGGCCTGATGGACCTTCGCGGCATCATCAGGAGGCCTGTCCTAAGCCCGGTCCCCTGGCGGACCCCGCTGCGCGGCGTCTACCTCTGTTCCTCCTCCACCCCGCCGGGGCCCGGCGTTACCGGCATGCCAGGATTCCACGCCGCCAAATATGCTCTTCGGGACATATTCGGCCTCGGGGTGCCGTCCCTCCGGGTCTAGGGTTTCTGCCGTACCGTGCCTAACATCTCAGACCCGGGCAGGACTGACCGGCTGCAGGGCGGAGATCCTGCCATCACGCATGCTGGCGACCGTATCCGTCAGCGGGACGAAGCCGGTGTCGTGGGTGACCATAACCGTCGCCACGCCGAACTCGTCCGTGACCTGGCGTAGCAGCCGCACAATCGCCTCGCTGCGGCCATGGTCAAGGGCGGCTGTGGGTTCATCGACCAGCAGTACGGCAGGATCCCCCATCAGGGCACGGGCGATATTGACCCGCTGCCGCTGGCCGCCGGAGAGCTGGTGGGGCCGTTTCCCGGCTGCCGGGGCCAGCCCAACGAGATCCAGGAGCGCGGCGGCACGGACAGTGGCCGCCCTCGCCGGGCTGCCGCGCAGGTGGTCCCTGATCACCAGCTGCTCCAGAGCGGTCAGGGACGGCAGCAGGTTCGGCTGCTGGAAGATGATGCCGATCATGTCCCGGCGCAGGGACGTGCGCTGTGCCCCGGACAGTCCGCCGGCATCGATCCCGTCGATCATCACGAGCCCTGCCGTGGGCCGGACGAGAGTGGCGGCAACGGCCAGCAAGGAGGATTTCCCCGACCCGGAAGGTCCAACAAGGGACAGGAATTCCCCCCGGCCGAGCTTCAGGTTGACGTCGTCGAGCGCTTTGAGGGTGCCGTCGCCATCGGGGTACTCCAGGGTGACGTTGACGAGATGCAGGGCGGTGTTCACGGTGTATGCCTTTCATGGAATGTTTGGGTGCGGTGCGGTGCGGTGCGGTGCGGTACGGGGCTAGTTGCCGCCCAGAGCCAGCAGCGGATCGACCCGGGTGCTGCTCCGGACCGCCACGGCCGCGCCCGCCAGTCCGAGCACCACGATGCCCGCCACCGGCAGCAGGGTGGTCTGCGGGGTCAGCAGGAACGGGGCTGACCCGGCCGCGAGGACGCCGCCAGCCACGCCGGCGGCACCCCCGGCCGTGGCTCCGGCGAGGAGCACGAACGCCGCCTGGACCATGGCGTCCTTGAGGACGTAGCCGGAGGTCCCGCCGAGGGCCTTGAGGACCGCGATGTCCCGGGTGCGCTGCACTGTCCAGACCGTCAGGAATGCCACGATGACCAGGGCCGAGATCCCGTACAGGAACGCCTGCATGAGCAGCAGGGAGCCGTTTTCGCTTTTGTAGGATCCCAGGGCCTGGAAAGACCCGTCCCGGGTGGTGCTGACCGTCCCGGCCGCCGTGTTGGCGGCATCGGCGTCGAGCGTCTGTCCGTCGTCGGCGGTAACCGCGATGACGGTCGCGGCGGCATCAGTGCCGGTGACGTGGGCCAGCGTCCGCCAGTCACCGAGGGTGGTCCAGACAACTCCGGTGTGGGAGTACCACTGGTCCGGGACGACGGCCGAGACGGTCAGTTCGGTTCCGCCGACTGTGGCGGGGCTGCCGGCGCGCAGTTGGAGTTCCTCGGCGAGGCTGCTGCCGATCACGACCGTGCCCTCGGCGACAGGGGCAGGCGCCAGGCCGGTGCCGTCGGTGCCGAAGACTGCCACGCTGGCCGTCCCGGAAGGGGTGCCTGCGGGGCCGATCGCCTGGAACCGGCTCTGGCTGATGCCCAGCAGTTCGGCGTGGGCCACGCCGTCCCGGGAGGCCCACTCTGACTGCTGCCCGCGGGTGACCTCGGACCCGGTAAAGGATGCCTTGGCGCTGTCGCCGGCGGGGGCTCCGAAGACGATCTGGTCCGCGGGGAGTGCGGCGAGGGCCGATGTCGACTGGTTGCCCAGGCCGGCGGTGAGTCCGGAGAGCAGCACGAGCAGGAGGGTGATGAGTGCGACGACTCCGCCCATCAGAATAAAGCGTCCTTTGGCGAAGCGGAGGTCGCGGAGAGCGAGATACATGGCAGTCCTTTTCGGGGGTTGGTGGCCGTGTTCCAAGCCTCCCGCTGCGCCGCGTCGCCGGCATCGCCCGCCCGGTGGGGACTGCGGGCCGGAGTGGTTGACCCGCGGGTCAACCAAAAGGTTGATAGTGGCCCGGCGGCAGGCAGTTCGACCGGAATCGGCCCGCCCCGGCACTACGCTGAAAGCATGGATGACATGGCCCGCAGCGGCCCGGCAGGGTCCGCCACCGCCGGCACGCCGGATGCCGCGGTGATACTGCGCGTCCTGCGGGTGTGCCTGCACAGCGGCTTCGCAGTCCTGCTCCTGGTTGCCGTGGTGCGGCTGGCGGGCACGGGGCTGCAGGGCACGGGCTGGCTCGCCCTGGGCCTGGCGCTGATTCTTGCCGCCGTCTACGTGCTCGGCACCGTCCTGGAGAAACGGCATTCCACGGATCCGTCCCGGTTCGATCCGCGGCCGTCTGCGCGCCTTTGGCTGGCGGCCGTCTGCCTGCTCTGGCTGCTGTTGATCTGGGCCAGCGCCGACTTCGTCTGGCTGGCTTTCCCGCTCTTCTTCCTGCAGCTGCAGGTACTGCCGCTGCGGCTGGCGCTGCCGGCGATCGCGCTGAGCACGGTGCTGGTCATCATGGCGCTGTGGTTCCACAATTCCGGAGCGGACGGCGGCGCCCTGCAGCTGCCGATGGTGCTGGGACCGGCGTTCGGGGCGGCCTTTGCGGTGGTCACCGGCCTGGCGTACCGGGCGCTGTATCTGGAAGCCGAAAAACAGCGGCTCGCCGCCGAGGAGCTGCGCCGCACCCGCGCCGAGCTTGCCCGCAGCCAGCACGACGCCGGCACGCTGGCCGAGCGGGCACGGCTGGCCCGCGAAATCCACGACACCCTGGCCCAGGGTTTCTCCAGCATCGTGCTGATGGGCCGCTCGGCGGAAAAGTCCCTCGATGACGGGGACACCGCCACGGCCCGGGACCGGCTCCGGACGGTCCAGCAGACGGCCTCGGCCAATCTGGCCGAGGCGCGAAACTTTGTCCGCGGCCTGCAGCCCCCCGCCCTTGCGGAGGATACCGACGAGAAGTCAGGGGAGACTTCGGTGGAGACCCTGGCGGGGAGTCCACCGGAGGATCCCCTGGTCAACAGCCTGCGCCGGCTCTGCGAAAAGACCGAAACAGAGGCGGCCGCCCGCGGGACCCGGCTGCGCTGCCGCTTCGACCTTGAGGGAACCCCGGTGGACCTGCCCAACCCGTACCGCACCACCTTGCTGCGGGCCGCGCAGTCAAGCCTCGCGAACGTGTGGGTGCACGCCCAGGCAGGCACCGCCGTCGTGACCCTGTCCTTCCTGGGCAGCGAAGTGGCGATGGACATTTATGACGACGGCGCGGGCTTCGACCCCTTGGCGGTCACGGGCACCGCCGGGCGCCCCGACGGCTCGGGCTACGGGCTCAAATCGCTTCGGGAACGGGTGGCCGCGCTTTCCGGCAGCCTGGACATCGAATCCGCCCCCGGCGAAGGCACGGTGGTGGCCATCCGGCTCCCGCTCGGGGACTCCCCGGCAGGGAACCGGGCGTGAACGACATCCGCGTCCTGCTGGTGGACGACCACCCGGTGGTCCGTGCCGGGCTGCGGGCCATGCTGGCAGATTTCGAGGGCCTCACCGTCGTCGCCGAGGCGGCCGACGGCGGCGCAGCCCTCGCCGAGCTGTCCCGGCTCCGCACCCTCGGCGAGCCGGTCGACGTCGTCCTGATGGATCTGCAGATGGGCGCCGGCATGGACGGCGTCACGGCGACCGGCAGGATCAAGGCGGGCGAGGCCGGCCAGCCGGCCCCGCCCGTGCTCATCCTCACCACCTATGACTCCGACGCCGATATCCTCGCTGCGGTGGAAGCCGGAGCGAGCGGCTACATGCTCAAGGACGCCCCGCCGGAGCAGATCCGCCAGGCGGTGCTCGCCGCGGCGGCCGGCCAGACCGCGTTGGCCCCCGAGGTGGCCGCCCGGCTGATGGGGCGGATCCGCAATCCCGAACCGGCCCTGTCCGTGCGCGAAATCCAGCTGCTGGAGCTGCTGGCCACCGGACTGGGCAACCGGGCCATCGCGAAGCAGCTTTTTATCTCCGAGGCAACGGTCAAGACCCACCTGGTACACATCTACGGCAAGCTCGGTGTGGACAACCGCACCGCGGCGATCTCCGTGGCCGCGCAGCGCCGGATCATCCGGCGCTTCTGAGCCCGGCCGCCTCCGTCGCGCTCTTTCCCGGTTGCCCTCCTTCTAAGATGCCCTCCTTCCCAGTTACCCGGTGCCAGCGGCGTGGCAGGCTGCGGCGGACTCCCGGAATTGCGCGGAAGGGCCGGTCTGCGGGCGGACTGCGGTCCGAAGTAACCGGGCGGGAACGTCGGGGCCGAAGCGGGAACCCCCAATGGTCCGGAAGCTTAACGTGACAGGGGCTTTGTCTGCGGCTCGGGGCATAATGGCGCGATGGGGAAAATATCTAAACTTTCAGCTGTCCTTGTTGGTCTCATGCTGGGCGCCTCGCTGGTGTCCTGCGACGACGGCAGCGCCGGCGCGCGCGACGCCGCGAAGCAGCTTGCGTCCGCCGTTTCGGCGCTCGACGTCGGCTCCGTCGCCTTTGAAGGCAAGGACGCCGGCGCCGCGAATGAGCAGCTCAACGAGGTGTTCAAGGCGCTGGACCCGGCCAAGCCTGCGGTGGAAAGCGGCGAGCTGACGCTGGATTCCGGCACGGCCACGGTCCCGCTGAACTACAGCTGGAAGATCGGCTCCGGGGAGTGGAAGTACACCACCTCCGCGCAGCTGAAAAAGTCCGGTGACAAGTGGCTGGCCGTCTGGAACCCGGCCACCCTGGTCCCAGGGCTGGCCGAGGGTGAGATTCTTGGCACCTTGTCCCAGTCCCCGTCGCGGGCGGAGATCCTGGGCGCCGGTGACGCCAAGCTGGTCACCTACCGGCCGGTCGTGAACGTCGGCATTGACAAGCCCCTGCTGGCCACGGCCGATCCGGCGGAGTCAGCCACCCAACTCGCCCAGCTGGTGGGAGCGGACCCCGCGGCCTACGTCCAGCAGGTCCAGGCGGCCGGCCCTGAGGCCTTCGTCACCGCGATCACCCTGCGCGAGGACGGCCGGACCATCACCGACGATCAGATCGGCGAGATTCCCGGCGCCCGCGCCATCCGCGACTTCCTGCCCCTGGCACCCACCCGCACCTTCGCCCGCGCCCTGCTGGGCACCGCAGCCGAGGCGAATGCCGAACAGATCGAGAAATCCGGCGGTGCGCTCAAAGCCGGAGACACCACGGGCACCGGTGGCCTGCAGCAGCAGTACGACGAACAGCTGCGCGGCAGCAACGGAATCCAGGTCTATGCCGAAAAGGCAGGCCTCACCGCCGAGGAACGGCAGACCTTGCCCAACGGCGGCCGCCGGGCCCTCTTCCAGCTCGAGATGAAGGTGGGAACGCCGCTGAAAACAACGCTGGATCCCAACCTCCAACAGCTGGCCGAGGGCATCCTGGCGAAGGTGGGCCCGGCGTCGGCCATTGTTGCGCTCCGGCCCTCCAGCGGCGCCGTCCTGGCCGCGGCCTCGGGACCGGGAAGCAACGGTTACGACACCGCCCTGCTGGGGCAGTACGCCCCCGGTTCCATCTTCAAGATCGTGGACTCCCTGGCCATGATCCGCAACGGCATGACCCCGGAATCGACGGTGGAGTGTCCCGCCACCCTGACCGTCGACGGCCGGACCTTCAAGAACGCCGAAGGCTACCCAGCCTCCTCGCTGGGATCCGTGACGCTGCGCGATGCCTTCGCGCACTCCTGCAACACCGCGTTCATCAACGCCCGCGACAACGTCAGCCAGGCCCAGCTGGAAGCCGCTGCCACCTCCCTCGGCGTCGCCGTGGAAGCCCCGGCGCTGGGCGCTGGCGCGTTCCTGGGTTCGGTTCCGGGGGAGTCCGCCGGGACCGAGCACGCCGCCTCGATGATCGGCCAGGGCAAGGCGCTTATGTCCCCGCTGGCCGCCGCCATCATGGCGGGCTCGGTCGCCAAGGGTGCGCCCGTGTCGCCGCAGCTCGTGCTGAACCCGGGAGCAGAAGGGGAGGCAGCCACCGGAGCCTCAGCCAGCCCCTCCGCCGGATCCACGCCGTCAGCTTCCGCACCGGCGCCGGCGCCAACCTCCGGCACCCCGGTCACCGCAGCCGAGGCGGCCGCCCTGGCGGACATGATGCGTGCCGTGGTCACCTCCGGGCACACCGGCTTCCTCGCGTCCGTGCCGGGCGCTCCGGTGGCGGCAAAGACGGGGACCGCCGAATTCGGCAGCGAGAACCCGCCCAAGACCCACGCCTGGATCGTGGCCGTGCACGGGGACCTCGCCGTCGCCGTGTTCGTCGAGGAAGGCGGGCTGGGCGCCACCGTCTCCGGTCCGCTGCTGAAGGAGTTCCTCACCGCCGCGGGCTGAGGCCGTCGACGGGCCGCAACGGCGGCCGTGGGAGGATGGAAGGGTGGCTCATATTGACGTTTCCAACATCGATTACTTCCTCTCCGACGGCACGCAGCTGCTCAACGGCGTGACCTTCAAGGTCCCGGACGGGACCAAGACGGCGCTGATCGGACCCAACGGAACCGGCAAGACGACGCTGTTCCGGATCATCTCCGGCGACCTCATCGCCGACGAAGGCGTGATCGGCCGATCCGGCAACATGGGCATCATGCGCCAGTTTGTCGGCCAGGTCCGGGACGAATCCACCGTCCGCGACCTCCTGGTCTCCGCCGCGCCTCCCGCCCTCGCCGCCGCCGCCCGCACCGTGGACGCGGCGGAGCTGGCCATGGTGGAACACGACGACGAGCCCACCCAGATGGCCTACGCCCAGGCCATCGTGGACTGGGGCGACGCCGGCGGGTACGACGTCGAGACCGTCTGGGACGAAGTCTGCATGGCCGCGCTCGGCCTGCCCTTTGACCGCGCGCAGCACCGCCCGGCGTCGAGCCTCTCCGGCGGGGAACAGAAGCGCCTGGTGCTTGAGGCCCTCTTTGCCGGCCCCGACGAGCTGCTACTTCTGGACGAGCCGGACAACTACCTCGACGTCCCGGGCAAGCGCTGGCTCGAGGCCAAACTCAACGAGTCGAAGAAGACTGTGTTTTTCATCAGCCACGACCGCGAACTGCTGAACAATGCCGCCGGCCGTATCGTGACCCTCGAACCGGGCATCAACGGCGCCGGGGCCTGGATCCATGGCGGCGGCTTCGGCTCCTACGTGGACGCCCGCGCGGACCGGAACGCCCGCTTCGAGGAGCTCCGGAAGCGCTGGGACGAGGAGCACGTGAAGCTCAAGGAACTCGTCAACATGTACAAGAACAAGGCCGCGTTCCGCTCCGACATGGCCAACCGGTATCAGGCAGCGCAGACCCGCCTCGCGAAGTTCCTCGAAGCCGGCCCGCCCGAGGCGCTGCCGATCGAGCAGAACGTGCGGATGCGGCTCAAGGGCGGGCGGACCGCCAAGCGTGCCGTCGTGGCCGAAAAACTGGAACTCACCGGGCTGATGAAGCCCTTTTCCACCGAGGTCTGGTTCGGCGACCGCGTTGGCGTGCTTGGCTCCAACGGCTCCGGCAAGAGCCATTTCCTGCGGCTGCTCGCCACCGGGGGCACCGACCCGGAACGGGAGCACCTGCCGGTCTCCGACGTCGACATCGCCGAGGTCCCGCACGACGGCACCGTCAAACTCGGCGCGCGCATCCGGCCCGGTTTCTTTGCCCAGACCCATATCCGGCCGGATCTTCTGGGCAAGACGCTGCTGGAAATCCTGCACCGCGGCGACGAACACCGCTCGGGGCTGGGCCGGGAGGCCGCCGCCGGCGCACTCGACGGGTACGGCCTGGCGTCACAGTCGGAGCAGAAGTATGAATCGCTTTCCGGCGGGCAGCAGGCCCGGTTCCAGATCCTGCTGCTGCAGCTCTCCGGCGCCACCTTGCTGCTGCTCGACGAGCCCACGGACAACCTGGACCTGCACTCGGCCGAAGCGCTGGAACGCGCCATCGACCACTTCGAGGGAACGGTTCTGGCCGTCACGCATGACCGCTGGTTCGCCCGGACCTTTGACCGCTTCCTGATCTTCGGCTCGGACGGCAAGGTCTACGAATCGGCCGAGCCCGTCTGGGACGAAAAGCGCGTCGAGCGCGTCCGCTGACCAAACAGCAACGCGGGGTCACTCAGCGCCCGTAATTCCCTCGGGAACGGGCGATATGTGACCCCGTGTTGCTTGACGGGTGGGCCGCGCTACTCCTTCAGCAGCCCGGACGGCTGGTCGGCCTCCGGCCCGGCAGTTCCCCCCCATGGCGGCGACCAGCCGTTCCCGGGCTCTGCCCAGGTGCTCGTCGAGCAGTTCGGCCGCGTCCTCGCCCTCGCCGGCCTCGATCAGTTCGAGGATTTTCTGGTGTTCAGCCCGGATCAGCGCGGTGTCCAGCAGCTGCAGGGACTGGACCCGGACCATGCACAGACGCACTTCGCCCACCAGCGAGCGGTACATCCTGCTGATCCGTTCATTGCCCACGGCGTCGATCAGGCTGGTGTGGAACCGCATGTCGGGTTCGACGACGTCGAGCGGAGCGCCGGACTGCACCGCCGCGATGTCGCGGTTGGCCTGCACCGCCGCTGCCGGCACGTCCCTGGTGCGTGCCAGCCGGCGGAGCACTTCACTTTCCAGGTACGCGCGGGCCAGGTAGATGTCCCGTACTGAGTCCGGGCCGAGGTCGACCACCCGGGCGGTTTTGTGGGTCCCCCGGTCCAGCAGCCCCTCGGCCACGAGCTTCTCGATCGCGGCCTTCGCCGTGGGCCGCGCCACGTCATAGGAGGAGGCGACCTCTGACTCCGTCAGGGCATCCCCGGATCCCAGTTCGCCGGCAAATATCCGGCTCCGCAGATCCGCAGCGACCGCGTCCACGATCGAGACTGCTGCAATTCGCCCGGCCACCGGAGCTCCCTTCCCGCCAAGACTTTCTTAATTCACTCCCAATCTTGCCAGACAAGACAACAAGCCTCTCTTGACGATCATGTGTACTTGTAAGACAATCGAAAGGCGCCACGGTGTTGTGACGCCTAACACAATCTGGAGACTCATGTTTGAGCAGATCCTCGACCCTATAGCCGGGTCCCTAGTGATTTCAGCCCTTTGCGCGGCGCTTCCCCTCGTCCTGCTATTCGTCCTCCTGGGCGTCTTCAAGGTCAAGGCCCCCGTGGCTGCCCTGGCCGGTCTGGCCCTCTCGCTCGTGCTGGCCATCGTCGGCTGGCAGATGCCGGTGAATCAGGCGCTGAGCGCCACCGCGGCCGGGATCTTCTACGGCCTGTTCCCGATCCTGTGGATCCTGGTCAACGCGCTGTGGATCTACCGGCTGACCGTGGCCACCCCGTGGTTCGAAGTGCTGGGACGCACCATCCGTTCCATCTCGAACGACCTCCGAATCTTGTCGATCCTCATCGCCTTCTGCTTCGGCGCCCTGCTGGAGTCCCTGGCCGGCTTCGGCGCCCCGGTGGCCATCTCCGCCGCCATGCTGATGGCTGCAGGCATGAAACCGATGAAGTCCGCCGTGGTCTCGCTGCTGGCCAACACCGCACCTGTGGCCTTCGGTGCGATGGCCGCGCCCATCATCGCCCTCAACGGCGTCACGGGTCTGCCGCTGCAGGATCTGTCCTCCATGGCCGGACGCCAGACGCCGTTCATCGCCCTGATCGTTCCGCTGCTGCTGGTGTTCATCGTCGACGGCCGGCGCGGCGTGAAGCAGACCTGGCCCGTGGCCCTGGTGGCGGGCGTCGCCTTCGGCGCGGCCCAGTTTGTCACCTCCAACTACTTCGCCGTGGAGCTCACCGATGTTGTCGCCGCGGTCGTGACCGTGGCGGCCGTGCTGCTGATGCTGAAAGTCTGGCAGCCGAAGGAAATTGTGGGGGTCGAAGGTGCCGTCGAGGGTGCCCCGGAAGCCGCCCACGCCGCCGTCGCCGTGACGGCAGGCACGCCGGACGGCGGGTCCGCCGGACACTCTTCCGGCTCCGGAACCGGCTCCGGATCCGACGCCGGACACGCCGCGGTGACCACTGTGCCCACCGACAACTCCCGGCCCGAACCCCGGCAGATCTGGATGGCGATCGCCCCTTACCTGATCATCATCGCGGTGTTCTCGGTGGCCCAGCTTCCGTTCGTCAAGACCTGGCTGGGCCAGGTCGGCAGCGTGACGTTCGCCTGGCCCGGCCTGGACATCACCGATTCGGCCGGCAAACCGGTCGCGGCCACCAAGTTCAAGCTCGACCACCTCAAGGCCACCGGCACCCTGCTGCTGTTCTCCGGGCTGCTCACCATGGTGCTGTACAAGGTCACCGCGTCGCAGGGCCTGCGCATCTACCGGGACACCCTGGTCCAGCTGCGCTGGACGATCGTCACCGTCACCGCCGTCCTGGGCCTGTCCTTCGTGATGAACCTCTCCGGCCAGACCACCACGCTGGGCTTCGCGCTGGCCTCCGCGGGCGGCTTCTTCGCCATCCTCTCGCCGCTGATCGGATGGATCGGCGTCGCCCTCACCGGGTCCGACACGTCCTCCAACTCCCTGTTCGGCCAGATGCAGGCCACCGCAGCGGAGCAGACCGGACTGTCCCCGGTGCTGATGGCCGCCTCCAATTCCTCCGCCGGCGTGATGGGCAAGATGCTGTCCCTGCAGAACCTGGCCGTTGCTGCGGCCGCCGTCGGCCTGGACGGCGCGGAGGGAACGCTGTTCCGCAAGCTGATCGGCTGGAGCCTGGGCCTGTTGGCGCTCATCACCGTGCTGATCTTCCTGCAGTCCACACCCGTCCTGGGCTGGATGGTCCCCTGATGGATCCCCTGGACCTGGCAGCCCTCCGCTCGGCGGTGCAGGATCCCGCCCAGGTGAAGACCCGGGCCATCGACCTGCACGCGAACGCCCATGACGCCTCGCATTTCCTGCTCATCCCGCAGGCCGTCGTCACGGCCGGGAACGCTGCCGAGGTCGGCGGGCTGCTGCGCGCCAGCGCCGCCCAGGGCGTGCCGCTGACCTTCCGCTCCGGCGGGACCAGCCTGAGCGGCCAGGCGGTCACCGACGGCGTGCTTGTGGACGTCCGCCGCAACTTCCGGGACATCGAGGTGCTCGACGGCGGCGCCCGGGTCCGCGTCCAGCCCGGCGTCACCGTGCGGGCGCTGAACGCCAGACTCGCCCGCTACGGCCGTAAGTTCGGCCCTGATCCGGCGAGCGAGGCGGCGTGCACGGTCGGCGGCGTCGTGGCCAACAACTCCTCCGGGATGAACTGCGGCACCGTGGACAACACCTACCGCACCCTGGAGTCGCTGACCGTGGTCCTGCCCTCCGGCACGGTCATTGACAGCGGGGCGGCGGACGCCGACCAGAAACTCCGCGCTCTCGAGCCGGAGCTCTACGACGGACTGGCCCGGCTGGCTGAGCGGGTCCGGACCAACGCGGACTCCGTGGGCAGGATCCGGCAGCAGTTTTCCATGAAGAACACGATGGGCTACGGACTGAACTCCCTGTTGGACTTCCGGACCCCGGTGGACATCATGGCCCACCTGATTGTCGGCAGCGAAGGCACCCTGGGTTTCGTGGCCGAGGCGGTTTTCCGCACCATCCCGCGGCTCCAGCACGCGGCCGCGGGCCTGCTGGTGTTCCCGGACCTGGAGGCCGCCAACGCGGCCCTGCCTTCCCTCGTCGAAACCGGAGCCGCCACCATTGAGCTGATGGATGCCTTGTCACTGAAGGTGGGCCAGAGCCTCAAGGGAACGCCCGCCGTCGTGCAGGATCTGGCGGTTCGGGACCACGCCGCCCTGCTCGTGGAATACTCCGCCGGCAGCGCCGGGCACCTGGCGGAACTCCAGGGCCACGGCGAGGGCATCCTCCCGGGCCTGGGGCTGTCCGCCCCCGCCCGGTTCACCGGCGACGCCCGGGAACGGGGGCAGCTCTGGCAGTTGCGCAAGGGCCTCTACGCCTCGGTGGCCGGGGCCAGGCCGCAGGGCACCACCGCGCTGCTGGAAGACATTGTGGTCCCGGTTCCGGTGCTGGGCCGCACCTGCCGGGAACTGATCCGGCTCTTCGGCAAATACAACTACAGCAACAGTGTGATCTTCGGCCATGCCAAGGATGGCAACGTCCACTTCATGCTCACCGACGGCTTCGCCACGGCGGCGGAGCTGGACCGCTACAGCGCCTTCACCGAGGACATGGTGGACCTCGTCCTGGCCGAGGGCGGATCCCTGAAGGCCGAGCACGGGACCGGGCGCGTCATGGCCCCCTACGTCCGCCGGCAGTACGGCGACGAGCTCTACGACGTCATGCGCGGCATCAAGCGGCTCTTCGACCCCGCCGCGATGCTCAACCCGGGGGTCCTGATGGACGAGGACCCGCTGGCGCACCTGCGGCACATCAAAACGGCACCCCCCGTCGCCGAGGAAGTGGACCGCTGCGTCTCCTGCGGCTACTGCGAGCCGGTGTGCCCCAGCAAGGACATCACCCTCACGCCGCGGCAGCGGATCGTCACGCTGCGCGCCATCGAATCGGCCCGGCTGGCCGGGGACACGGCGCTGGTCAGGGAACTGGAAAAGGACTACGACTACGAGTCGGTCGACACCTGCGCCGTGGACGGGATGTGCCAGACCGCCTGCCCGGTGGACATCAATACCGGGTCGCTCGTGAAACGCCTGCGGAAGGCCGGCGCCGGTCCGCTCGCCAACGGGGCGTGGAACGCCGCCGCCAGGCACTGGGAAGGGGTCACCCGTGGTGCCTCGCTGGCGCTGACGGTCGTCGACAAGCTCCCGGCCGCCGCCATCGCCCCGCCCAACACGGCAGCGCGGGCGGTGCTCGGAGCAGACACCGTGCCGCTGTATTCCGCCGAGCTGCCGGGCGGCGGTTCCGTGCGGAAGCGTCCGACGCCGGCGGGCGCGGTTGATGCTGTCTACTTCCCTGCCTGCGTGGGCACCATGTTCGGGCCTGCCGGAGCAGCCCAGGGCGCCGCGGGGCACGGTGTCCAGTACAGCTTCGAACAGCTCTGTGCCCGGGCCGGGCTCACGCTCCTGGTCCCGGACGGCATCGACGGCCTGTGCTGCGGCACCCCCTGGTCCTCCAAGGGCATGGCCGCCGGCCAGGAAACGATGCGGGAGAAGACCCTGGCCGCCCTCCGGGAGGCAACCCGGGACGGCGAACTGCCCATCGTCTGCGACGCGTCCTCCTGCACCGAGGGCCTGCGCCAGGCCGTGGAGGCGGAGGCACCCGCGGCCGGGCAGCGGGCCCTGTACATGGTGGACGCCGTGGACTTCGCCGCGGAGCGGATCCTGCCCCGGCTGCCCGAGCACGCGAAGCTGGCGTCGCTGGCCCTCCACCCCACCTGCTCCTCCACCCGGATGGGCCTCAACGATGCCCTCGATGCCGTCGCCGGGGCCGTTGCCGAGCGGGTCGAGGTCCCGGAAAACTGGGGCTGCTGCGCGTTCGCGGGCGACCGGGGCATGCTGCACCCCGAACTGACGGCGTCGGCCACCGCGAAGCAGGCCGCGGAGGTGGCGGACATGGGCGCTGCCGCGCACGCATCGTGCAACCGGACGTGCGAACTGGGCATGACCCGCGCCACGGGCGCCCAGTACCGCCATGTGCTGGAGCTGCTGGAGGAGGTCACCCGCTGACCACAGCAACGCGGGGTCACTTAGCGCCCATTCCCCGGGGGTTTATGGGCGCTAAGTGACCCCGCGTAGCTTACCTTTACGCAGGAAATGATTGAATGATCATGATCCGTTAGCATTTGTTCATGACTACTGCGGAGCGGCACCGCCGGATCGGCGAACTCCTGCGCCACCGGGAACAGATGTCGGTCGATGAGCTCATGGCCGAATGCGGTGCCTCCGGCGCGACGATCCGTCGTGACCTGGACGTCCTGGCGCTCCACGGCGTGCTCCGCCGGGTCCACGGCGGGGCGCGCAGCCTGGTGCTGCGCGGTGAGAACCCCGAATACGGGCAACGCGAGATCGAGGACCCCGCCGCCAAGATCCGGATTGCGGCCGGCGTCGCCGCCCTGCTGCAGGACCGCCGGCACGTCTGGCTGGACAGCGGCACCACGGCCACCGAGGTGGCCCGGCACCTGCGGCAGCGGGACATGACCCTGATGCCGATGTCGCTGCGGGCTGTCAACGCGCTGACCGAAGGAGCCCCGGCCGCCGGCCGGCATCCCGAACTGCTGCTGCCCGGCGGAAGCCTGATCGCCGGGGAACTGTCCTTCCGCGGGCCCATGACGGAGTCCAACATCCGTTCGCTGCGGTTTGATACAGCCGTGCTCACGCCCTGCGCGCTGAACCTCGCAGACGGGCTCCTGGCCCATGACCTCGAGGATGCAGCCGTGAAACGCGCCGGACTCGAATCCGCGGGCAGGGTGATCGTCGCCTGCTCCGGGAGCAAGTGGAACGCCAGCGCGGTCGCGCTCGTCGCGCCCCTGGCTGCCGTGGATGTTCTGGTCACCGACAAACAGCTCAGTACCGAAGACCTTGCCCAACTCACCCAACACTCGGTGGAAGTAGTGATCGTATGACCAAGACGGCGACCCGCCCACAGCTCAACGCCGCAGCCGCGGCAACCTTCCTGATTTTCGGGATCAACGGGCTCGTGTTCGCCAGCTGGGCCGCCCGCATCCCCGCGGTGACCGATATCCTGGACATCTCCTCGGGACAGATGGGAACCCTGCTGCTGTGCGTCGCGGCGGGCTCGCTGATCGCACTGCCGACCGCCGGCCATGTGGTGGGCCGGATCGGAACGGCCAATGCGGTGCGGGCCGCCGGCTTTCTCGCCGCCCTGGCCGGTGTCGGTGTCGCACTGGCACTGCTGGCCGGGTCAGTCCCCGGGACCGCCGTCGCGCTGTTCTTCTTCGGCATGGGCATCGGGCTGTGGGACGTGTCCCAGAACATCGAAGGAGCCGACGTCGAACACCGGCTCGGGCGCACCATCATGCCGCAGTTCCACGCCGCCTTCAGCGGGGGTGCGTTCCTGGGCGCCGTGATCGGCGCCGGACTGGCGGGCCTCGGCGTCGGGCTCCCGGCGCACCTGCTGGTGATCGCCGCCATCGTCGCCGTCGTGACCCTGGCTGCGCCGCGTTACTTCCTGCCGCACCTCCCGGCGCCCGTGCCGGCGGCCGGGGAAGCCGGGGAATCCAAGGGCGTCTCGGCCTGGCGGGACGGACGAACGCTGCTGATCGGCGTCGTGGTGCTGGGCGCGACGCTCACCGAAGGCGCCGGCAACGACTGGATCGCAAAAGCCGCCGTGGATGGCCTGGACGCGACGGAATCGACCGGGGCGCTGCTGTTCGCGGGCTTTGTCCTGGCCATGACCGCGGTGCGCTTCTTCGGCGGCCGGGCGATCGACGCCTACGGCCGGGTGCCTGTGCTCCGCGCCAGCATGGCTGCCGCCGCCGCAGGGCTCGGGCTCTTCGTCCTGGCCGGTGACATCTGGACGGCCACGGCCGGCGCGGTGCTCTGGGGAGCGGGGGCTGCCCTCGCGTTCCCGATGGGGATGTCGGCTGCGGCCGACGACCCGAAGCACGCCGCCGCCCGCGTGTCGGTCGTCTCCACGATCGGGTACGTCGCGTTCCTCGCCGGTCCGCCGCTGCTGGGCTACCTCGGTGACCTGATCGGAATCCGGCTGGCCCTGCTGGCCATCATGATCCCGATTCTGGGTGCGCTCCTGCTCGCCGGCGCCGCGAAGCCCTTGCGCGCCAGCTAAGCAGGCGGCGGGCGTCCCCATTCTCCCGTATGCATATGTCCTGGAAGACCAGCCAGAGCAGGAGCACCACCGGGACGGCCAGGCATATGCTGCCGACGGTGTCCGCGAGCCAGTGGGCGGACAGATACGTGCGGCTGATCATCATGGTCAGCCCCCCAAACCCCGCGAGCACCCCTGCCCAGGCCCGGCCCACCAGCAGGGCCACGACCACCAGGAACGCCGCGGTGCTCGCCACATGGCCCGAGGGGAAGGAGCCGGTGTCGGTCAGGACCACCGTGTTGTCCGGCCGGTCACGGACGATGCCGGCCTTGAGGATCTGCGTGAAAATCAGGACGGCGAGGCCTGCCGCAGCGCTGAAGATCGCTGTCTGCTGGCGTCTCCTCAGCAGCAGGGCCGCGACGAGCAGGCCGTGAAGCAGGAGGACGCCGCGGTAGCCGGCCAGATTCAGGAAGACGTTGAGGCTGTCCCAGAACGGACTGCGCAGGGACGTGATCCAGCGGCCCCAGCCTTCGTCCAGGCCCTGGAACGGGGGCAGCCGCGCGTCCGCCAGCAGCAGTCCCCCGAGGACCGCGCCGAGTGTGAGCAGGGCGGTACTTGCCGCCAGCACGCGGCCCGGCGGCAATCGCTGAGGGTCCAGCACTCGGGTCATCGCCTCATCCTAACCAACTGAACCGCCCCGGCGGGCTGGACCCTGCCTTCGGAGGACCTTGGGAATCCGCCTTGTCGGACCGGGTGCCGCCGCGATCCGGCAGTAAGGTGGTCGCATGCGCAGCATGCTGAGGAAGGCTCCGATCCGACTGGGGAAATTCGACCGGAAACTCGTACGCGCCCTGTCCGGCCTCCCCGGGGGCACTCATGACGACTTTTTCCGGCAACTCTCCGCTTCGGCGAACAAGGGCAAACTCTGGCTTGGCATCGCCGCGGTGATGGCCCTGTTCCCTGGCAGGACGCGGCGCGCCGCGCTCCACGGCATACTGGCGCAGGCCGTCGCCTCCGCGGTCACGAATCTCGGGTTCAAAACCCTGCTGCCGCGGGCCCGCCCGCTGCCCGAGCACCTGCCGGTCTTCAGGTTTGTCCATCCCCAGCCCACAAGCTCCTCAATGCCTTCGGGACACTCCGCCTCGGCCGTGGCGTTCGCCCTCGGTGCCGCTCTCGTCCGGCCGGCCCTCGGCGCTGCACTGGCCCCCCTCGCGGCCGGCGTCGCGTACTCCCGGGTCCACACGGGCGCCCACTGGCCCTCGGATGTGTTCTTCGGATCGGCGCTCGGTGCGGGGGCCGCCCTGGTCACACGGAAGTGGTGGCCCGTCCGGCCGCCGATTCCCGAGCTCCGGCGCACTCCTATGAAAGCTGCGGAGCTTCCGGAGGGTGGGGGCCTCGGCATCGCGGTGAACACGCTGGGCGGCTCGTACGCGGAGGAGACCGCAGCTGCCCTCCAAAAGGTATTCCCAAAGGCGTATATAACGGAGGTGACCCAGGCAGAGGACCTCGCGGAGGAGATCGCACGGGTTGCTTGCCGGCCCGGGATTGTTGCCCTGGGCGTCTGGGGCGGCGACGGAACGGTCGGCACGGCGGCCGCGGCCGCCGTCGAACATTCCCTTCCGCTCCTGGTCCTGCCGGGCGGAACCGTCAACCACTTCGCCCGGGACGCCGGCACTCCGAACCTCACGGCCGCCGTCGGGGCCGCGTCCCGCGGCGAAGCGGCACGGGCGGATGTTGGGCTGGTGTCCGTGGCGCGCGGACTTCCCGCCAGCCCCGAGCTGCTGCACCTGACCATGCTCAACACCGCGAGCATCGGCCTCTACCCGAACCTGGTCCGCCGGCGCGAACTGCTCCAGCCGGCCCTCGGGAAGCCCCTGGCCGGCGTCGTCGCGATGCTGCGGACCTTCGCCGCCGGGACGCCCACCACCTTGATCGTCGACGGGGTGCGGCACAAACTGTGGATCCTTTATATCGGCCGCGGACGCTACTACCCCCGCGACCACGCCCCGCTGGTCCGCCCGGTCCTCGACGACGGCGTCTTCGACCTCAGGATGATCACCGCCGACGAATCCTTCGCCCGGCTCCGGCTGCTGTGGTCCGTGCTGACCGGAACCGTCGCCACCTCCCGGATCACCCACCTCAGCGAATCCAGCAGCATCCGGGTGGAACCGGGGGACACCAGCATGGTCCTGGCTGTCGACGGGGAGGTCATGCCCGGGGTGCGCAGCGTCGAATTCTCGGTGACGCCCGGCGCCCTGACGTACTACTCGCCGGCATCCTGACGGCGGCACCGTCATCCTCCCGGACTACCCTGATTCGACCCTGAATCATCCCTTAGACCGGCGAAACCGGCGCTCCGCCTCGGTAGCGTGGTGTGTACACCAACCCCACTGCTAGCTAAAGGAACGCTTCCATGATCGAAGCACGAGGCCTGACCAAGGTTTACGGCGACAAGACCGCCGTCGCCGGAGTCAACTTCACCGTCGAAGCCGGCCGGGTCACCGGCTTCCTGGGCCCGAACGGAGCCGGCAAATCCACCACCATGCGCATGATCATGGGGCTGGACCGGCCGACGTCGGGCACCGTCACCGTCAACGGCACCCCGTTCGCCCGGCACGCCGCGCCGCTGCGCGACGTCGGCGCGCTGCTCGACGCCAAGGCCGTCCACACCAGCCGCTCCGCCTACAACCACCTGCTCGCGATGGCCGCCACGCACAGCATCCCGAAAAAACGCGTGCACGACGTCATCGAGATGACGGGGCTGGCCGACGTGGCCAAAAAGAAGGTCGGCGGCTTCTCCCTCGGCATGGGACAGCGGCTCGGGATCGCCGCGGCGCTGCTCGGCGACCCGCAGACGGTCATCCTGGATGAGCCCGTGAACGGGCTGGACCCGGAGGGCGTTGTCTGGGTCCGCAACCTGGTCAAATACCTGGCCTCCGAGGGACGCACGGTGTTCCTCTCCAGCCACCTCATGAGCGAGATGGCCGTCACCGCCGACCACCTGATCGTGATCGGCCGCGGCCGGATCATCGCCGATGCGCCGATCCAGGAAATCATCACCGGAAAGGGCCAGATCCGCACCCGCGTACGCACCGACCAGCCGGACCAGCTGATGCACCTGCTCGCCGGCAACGGCGTTTCCGTGGAACTGCAGGAGAACGAACTGCTCGAGGTCACCGGCCTCGACCCGCGCCAGATCGCCCGCGCGGCCCTCGACAGCCGCGTCATGGTCTACGAACTTACACCGCTTCAGGCCAGCCTCGAGGAGGCCTACATGGAACTGACCAAGGATGATGTCGAATACCACTCACTGATCACCACGGGCGCTGCGGCCCCCGTCCAGTCCGGAGGCAACTAAACCATGAGCTCAACCACCCTCGACCCCTCCCGCCGCGGCGCGCACGCCGGCACCGGTGAGGTCCCCCCCGGCGGGATGTCCGGTACGAGCACCGGCCCGGGCCCGAGCTTCCTCCGGGTACTGAACTCCGAATTCATCAAGTTCCGCACGCTGTTGTCCACCCTGATCCTGCTGGGCTGCACCGTCCTCGTGGTCGTGGGCTTCGGAGCCCTCTCCGCGTGGGGGACGGGACAGTTCGCCGAGGCCGCGGCCACGGATCCGCAGGCGGCCGCTGCCTTCGCCGCCCAGGGCGGGGACCTCACGGTCGGTGTCCCCACGTCCGGCATCGCGTTTGCCCAGTTGATCCTGGGCTCACTCGGGGTGTTGCTGATGAGCTCCGAGTTCACCACCGGCATGGCCCGCTCCACCTTCGCCGCCGTCCCCAAGCGGATCCCGGCGTACGCCGCCAAGCTCCTCGTGGTCATGGTGACGGCGTTCGTCCTGACCGCGGCCTCCGTGTACCTGGCCGGCCTGGTGTCGCTGCCGATTCTGGACAACTACAACCTCAACCTGGACCTCGCCAGCCCGCAGTCGGTGAAGATGCTGCTGGTCAACAGCCTCTACGTCGCCGCCGTGGCGGCCATCGGCATGGCCCTGGGCTCGCTGATCCGCAATTCCGCCGGCGGCATCATGAGCCTCGTCGGGTTGTTCTTCGTGGCACCGATCGCCTTCCAGCTGATTCCGGGCGACTTCTTCGTCGAGGCCCGCAAGTACCTGCCCGGCAACACGGTCGAACCGATGACTGCCGTGCAGCACGTCCCGGACACGCTGGAAGCCTGGCAGGCCGCGATGGTGCTGGGCGCCTGGGTCGTCGTCCCGGTGGTCCTGGCTGCCGTGCTGCTGAAGAAGCGGGACGTCTAGGCCCCCGGGCCCACCGTCTAGGCTCAGAGCATGAGCGATGCAGTTCCCGTGAAGGACGCGCCAGCCGGCCAGGCTGACGCGTCCTTCGCCGAAATCACCGCCCGACGCCGGGGGCGCGTCCGGCGCTACCTGTTCCAGCACCCGCGGGCCATGGATGCCGTGGTAGTCGCCTGCTACCTGCTGCTGGTGACCCCCGCCGCGGCGGAGGCCGTGCGCGACGGCGTGTGGGCGGCCGCCGTGCTGCTCGTGTTGTCCGCAGCGGCGCTGATGTTCCGGCGGAGCCATCCGGTTCGGGTGGTGGCCGTCGTTGCGGTGCTGGAGCTGGGTGTGACCGTGCTCCACCCGTGGGGGTCCAACGTCTCCGCCGGACTGTGGTTTGCGCTCTACGCCGTGGCGGCGGCACGCAGCCGCCGGGTCGCCCTGGTGTGCCTGGCGGCGGCCACTGCACCGCTGGTGTTCGTGTACTTCCTGCTGGCCGTTGGACCGCTCGATGGCCGGCTGCCGGACATGGGAGTGAATACGCCGGAGAACTTCCAGCTGATCACCAGCATCGCCGCCGTCGTGAGCATCAGCCTCTCCACTGTCATCGCCACCGGACTCGGTGTCTCCGTCCGGCAGCGGCGCGAGCATGAGCACGAGATTGCCGCCTGGGCCGCGAGGACCGCGCAGCTCGGCTCGGTCACCGAACGCAACCGCATCGCCCGCGAAATGCACGACGTCGTGGCCCATTCGCTCACGGTGATGGTCAGTCTGGCGGACGGGGCCGCCGTCGTGGTCAAGAAGGACCCCGCGCGGGCGGCGGAGGTCCTCGGGGAACTTTCCCGCACCGGCCGCACCGCCCTGGCGGACATGCGGCGCGTCCTGGGTGTGCTGCGAGACGACTCGGCCCCGGGGCAGGCGCGGCGCGAACCGCTGGCTGGCGCGGACAATCTGGGCAAACTCCTGGAGGGCTTCCGCACCGCGGGGCTCCCGCTGCACTACACGCACACCGGCCCCTCGCTGCCGGACGACGCCGCGTTCCAGCTGACGGTGTACCGGATTGTGCAGGAGTCCCTGACGAATGTGCTGCGCTATGGCCGATCGCTGGGCCGGGTGGATGTGGCCATTGCCCGGAACGGCCCCACGGTCACCATCGACGTCGTCGACGACGGCAAGGGCACCGTCGACTCCGGCGGTTCGGCAGCGGCTCCGGCGGTGCGGCAGTCCCCCGGATCCGTGGGCACGGGCCGGGGCCTCGCCGGGATGCTGGAACGGGCACGGATTTACGCGGGCACCGTGGAGGCAGGGCCGATCGCGGGCCACGGCTGGCGGGTGCACGCCGTGCTGCACTGGAACGGCGACAACGGAAGTAAGGGCATATGAGTCAAGGGGAACCGATGAGCGAAACCGGACCGATCCGCATCCTGCTGGTGGATGACCAGCCGCTCCTGAGGATGGGCTTCCGCCTGATCCTGGAGGGCGAGGACGATCTGGCGATCGTGGGCGAGGCCTCCGACGGCGCCGAGGCGATCCGCCAGGTCCGGGAGCTTGCGCCCGACGTGGTGCTGATGGACGTGCGGATGCCGGTGCTGGACGGGATCGAGGCCACGCGGGCCATCACCCAGTCGGGGGCCAACGCGAGGATCATCATCCTCACCACCTTCGACCTCGACGAATATGCGTTCGCCGGGCTCCAGGCCGGGGCCTCGGCGTTCCTGCTCAAGGACGTGGCGCCCGCCGAACTGATCAGTGCCGTCCGGGTCGTGGCGAGCGGCGACGCGGTGGTGGCGCCGCGCATCACGCGGCGGTTGCTCGAAACGTATGTCCGGGGCAACGGGAAAGGCCTGGCCGACGGCGGCACACCAGGTCAGGAGGCGTCCGGCGGGGCACCCGCCGGGGTCCGGCCGGCCCGGGATCCGCTGCTGGAGGACCTGACCCCGCGCGAAACCGAGATGCTCGGGGCGATGGCCGAAGGGCTGTCCAATGCCGAGATTGCGCACCGGTACTTCCTGTCCGAAGCCACGGTCAAGACGCACGTGCGCCGGATCCTCACCAAGCTCCATCTGCGCGACAGGGTCCAGGCCGTGGTGTACGCCTACGAGACCGGCCTGGTGGTGCCCAGCAACCCGGACTACTGAGCCTCGGCAGGGCGCGGCGGCCCGGGGAGCCCGAAGCAGTGGTTTCAGGCACATTTCTGAATTGCCCGTGAGGCAACTTCCTTTGCTTAATGGGCCTCTTTGCTGGAGTTCTGCCCGGAACGGCCGCATGTCATTTGTAGGACTGCACAGAACAGGCGCCTCACCGCCCGGTCTAGGGTGAAACGTCAATGTGGTCCGCCGCACAAGTTTTCACGATGTATCCGCGGACCCGAACAATCCACGAAGGACGGCGCTTCATGCAGGCTGACCAGCAACTCTCCCAATCCCTGAAACCCCGGCATCTGTCCATGATCGCCATCGCGGGCGTGATCGGTGCAGGCCTGTTTGTCGGCTCCGGCGCGGCGATCCAGCAGGCCGGCCCCGGGATCCTGGTGGCTTATACGGCGGCTGGACTCGTGGTCATCCTGGTCATGCGGATGCTAGGGGAAATGGCGGCCGCCAATCCGGAAACCGGTTCATTCTCAACCTACGCGGACAAGGCCCTTGGCCGGTGGGCAGGGTTCAGCATCGGCTGGCTGTACGCCTGGTTCTGGATCATTGTGCTCGGCATCGAGGCAACGGCGGGTGCGGCCATCATGCACCGCTGGGTGCCAGGGATCGACCAGTGGATCTGGGCACTGCTGCTGATGGTGGTCCTGACCCTGACCAACCTGAGTTCAGTGAAGTCCTTTGGCGAGTTCGAGTTCTGGTTCGCCTCCATCAAGGTCGCGGCGATCGTGCTGTTCCTGCTTTTCGGTGTCGCGGCAATCCTCGGCCTCATCCCGGGCCTTCCGGCCCCCGGGGTAAGCAACCTGCTCGAAAACGGAGGCTTTATGCCCAACGGGCCGGGCGCCGTGCTGGCCGGCATCCTCGTAGTCGTGTTTTCCTTCTTCGGTGCTGAAATCGCCACCATCGCCGCCGGTGAATCCGAAAACCCCGTCGATGCGGTCAAGAAGGCCGTGAAGTCCACTGTCTGGCGCATCCTCGTCTTCTACATCGGCTCCATCGCGATCGTGGTCACGCTCCTGCCCTGGAACTCCGCTTCCGTGGCCAAGAGCCCGTACGTTGCCGTGATCGAGCTGTACGGCATCCCCGGCGCCGGAACCATCATGGACATCGTGGTGCTGACCTCCGTGCTGTCCTGCCTCAACTCCGGGCTGTACACCGCCAGCCGGATGCTGTTCTCGCTCTCCCGCCGCGGCGACGCGCCGCGGTCCTGGATGCGGATCTCCAAGCGTGGCGTTCCCGCCGCCGCCGTTCTGGCCTCCACCGTGGTCGGCTTCATCACCGTCGGACTGAACTACATTGCCCCGGACACCGTGTTCCTGTTCCTGGTCAACACCTCAGGCGCCATCGCCCTGTTCGTCTGGCTCGTGATCGCGGGCTCGCAGCTGATCCTGCGCCGCCGGATGGGCGCGGCGGCCAAGGACCTCCAGTTGAAGATGTGGCTGTTCCCGTACCTGACCTGGGTTGCCATCATCAGCATCGTGGCGCTGCTGGTCGGCATGATGGTTTTGGATACCACCCGCGAGTCGCTGCTGCTCTCGCTGGCCCTCGCCGCCGTCGTGGTCGGTATCGGCCTCTGGCGCTACCGCAAGAACGGCGGGAAGCCCACGGCAATCAGCGACGGCGGTGCCGCGGCCGATACCCAGACCGTGGCGCGCGCCGAGAGCGCCACCGTGGGTGCCGGCCCGGCGTCCTGACTCCCGTCCCCGCCCCGGACCCCTCAGCACCACGGGACATGCCCAGCCTTGCCGCGCTGCAGTGGACATAGTGGCATTATGTACACTCGGCGCGGCCGGGGGAGGGCATGTCCAACGGGCCGGGTGGAACATGCCCAGTGCCGGGCGCCCGCGGAGGGCATGTCCAGAGAGCTCAGCCCGCACCTGGGCCGTCCGGCCAACGGCACGACGCTAGACTCGGAGCCATGTCGTCAGAGTCCAACGCCGCAGCCCACATCCAGGACCTCGGCGCGTACGTCACCGCGTCGCCGTCGAGCTTCCATGCCGTCCACGAGGCCGCCCGGCGGCTGGACGGGGCAGGATTCACCGCTCTCGACGAGCTGCGGCCCTGGCACGGGGCCGCCGGTACTGGAAAGTTCTACGTGGTCCGCGACGGGGCGATCATCGCCTGGGTGACACCGGAAACGGCCGGTCCGACCACCGGCTTCAACATTCTGGGCGCGCACACCGATTCGCCGTCGTTCAAGCTCAAGCCCAGGCCCACCACTGGCAAGTTCGGCTGGCTGCAGGCCGGCGTCGAGGTCTATGGCGGCCCGCTGCTCAACTCCTGGCTGGATCGCGAACTGCAGCTCGCAGGGCGCCTGGTGATGCGGGACGGGACCCAGCACCTCACCGCCACCGGCCCGCTCCTGCGGTTCCCGCAGCTGGCCATCCACCTGGACCGCTCCGTGAACGAGGGACTGGCCCTGGACAAGCAGCAGCACATGAACCCGGTCTACGGGCTCGGCGACCCGGCGGGCGTAGACCTGCTGGGCCTGCTGGCGGACCGGGTTGCAGGCTCGGACGTGGACGCTGCCCTGATCGGCGGCTACGACGTCGTTATCGCGGACACCCAGGGCCCCGCCGTGTTCGGCGCGAAGGGCGAGTTCTTTGCCTCCGGCCGGCTGGACAACCTGTCGGCGACCCATGCCGGTCTCACCGCACTGATCGCCCACGCCGCCGCGCCGCTGCCGGCCCGGGCGCCGATTGCCGTACTGGCCGCGTTCGACCACGAGGAGATCGGTTCGGCCTCCCGTTCCGGCGCGAGCGGGCCCATCCTCGAGGACGTGCTGGTGCGCATTTCCGACGGTCTGGGTGCCTCGGCGAGCCAGCGGCGGCAGGCCTTCGCGGCGTCGTTCTGTGTGTCCGCCGACGCCGGTCACGCCGTCCACCCCAACTACGCCGAGAGGCACGACCCGGCCAACCGGCCGGCCCTGAACGGCGGCCCGCTGCTGAAGATCAACGCCAACCAGCGCTACGCCACGGACGCAACCGGCGCCGCCCTCTGGGCGCGGCTGTGCGCGGACGCCGGCATCCCGTACCAGGAGTTCGTCTCGAACAACGTGATGCCCTGTGGCTCCACCATCGGCCCGCTGACCGCCACCCGCCTGGGCATCCGGACGGTCGACGTCGGTGTGCCGCTCCTGTCGATGCACTCGGCACGCGAGCTCTGCGGCGTGGACGATCCGCACCGGCTGGCGAAGGTGACGGAGCTGTTCTTCCGCACTGCGCCGTAGTCGCTCAGAAGGCCAGGCTGATCACGAGGCTGATCGTCGTGGCCAGGATGACGGTGCCAAAGAGGTAGGACAGCAGGCTGTGCTTGAGCGCCTCCGCCCGGATGCCGTGGCTCTGCAGGGCAGTGTCCGAGACCTGGTACGTCATGCCGAGGCTCGTGGCGAGATAGGCGAAGTCCGTGTATTGCGGGGGCCGTTCCTGGTTGAAGTCGATGCCGCCCACTTCCGACCCGGCCTTACCGCCCGTGCCGTAGTAGAGCTCGGCGTACCGCAGCGTGAACAGCGTCTGCACCAGCATCCAGGACAGGGCCACCGACGCCAGCGCCAGGAGGCCGCCGCCCAAGCGCAACCCGCCGCCGCTGGCATGGGAATCGACGACGACGGCGGCCACCGCGCCAAGGCTGGCGACGTTGGCCGCCAGGATCAGCAGGTCGGTGATGCCGCGGGACGGATCCTCCACCGTGGCATGCGTCCGGGTCTCAGCAGGGTTGAAGCGGCCGACCGCCAGCCAGACCCACACGACGTAGGTCAGTGCGGCGATGCCCCAGCCGGCAGCCGGGGCCGCCACCCAGTACCCTGCCAGTCCGGTCGTCGTGGCCGCGAGCACCCCGGCGAGAAGCATGACCGCCAGGCGCAGCCGGCTGCGCCGCACCGGCCGGGCGTCGCCGCGGATCGGGGAACCGTTGTTCATTCCCCGATCTTGGCACAGGGTTGTCCACATGGAGGCTGGCCCGCTTCCCGGGACGTGCCGGCCCCGCCTACGCTGGGCAGGCATGGAATCGCGGAATCCGGCCCCGGTGCACTAAACTATTGAAGTCTGTGTTGCGCCCTGCCCCCGTTCCTGGGGGTGATGCGGGCATATGGCACCGCAAATGAACCTCCTGTTACGGAAATGCCGTAACCGCTTAGCCCAAAGGAGGTGGGTTCACATATGCGTCCTTACGAATTGATGGTAATCATCGACCCCGAGGTCGAAGAGCGTACCGTTGAGCCAACGCTTCAGAAGTTCCTGAACGTCATCACGACCGATGGTGGAACCATCGAGAAGGTTGACATCTGGGGCCGTCGTCGCCTGGCTTACGAAATCCAGAAGAAGACTGAAGGTATCTACGCCGTGGTGAACTTCACCGCTGAGCCGGCTACCGCCAAAGAACTTGATCGCCAGCTGAGCCTCAATGAGACCATCATGCGCACCAAGATCACCCGCCCCGAAGTCCAGAAGGTCGTTGCTGAGTAATCTCAGCTCCCGATTTTCACTCTTCACCCCGCAGGAACGAACAAGGAGGCAGTAGATGGCAGGCGAAACCACTATTACGGTCATCGGTAATCTCACCAGTGACCCCGAACTGAGGTTCACACCGTCAGGTTCGGCAGTAGCGAATTTCACCATCGCTTCTACTCCCCGCACCTTCGACCGCCAGTCCAATGAGTGGAAGGACGGGGAAACCCTGTTCCTCCGCGCATCGGTATGGCGCGAAGCCGCCGAAAACGTCGCCGAATCCCTGACCAAGGGCATGCGCGTGATCGTTAACGGCCGGCTGAAGAGCCGTTCCTACGAAACCAAAGAAGGCGAGAAGCGCACCGTTATCGAGCTTGAGGTCGATGAAATCGGCCCCAGCCTGCGCTACGCCAACGCCAAGGTCAACCGCACCCAGCGCTCCGGCGGTGGGGGTGCCGGCAACGGCGCCCAGGGTGGCTTTGGCAGCGGCAGCGGCGGCACCAGTGGCGGCGGCTTCGGTGGCGGCTCTGGTGGAAACCAGGGCGGCAACCAGGGCGGCAACTCGGGCGGAACCTGGGGCGGCAACCAGCCCGCACAGCAGGATGACCCCTGGGCCACGCCCGGTGTCAGCAATGCAGGCGGCGGCTGGGGCAACGGCCCGGATTCCGAACCTCCCTTCTAAACAACATCTAAGGTTCGATGACGGAGCCCGCCGGAACGCCGCAAGGCGGACGGGCGCCAACCGGCGTCGGATCACCACCATCCCGTGGATCAATATCCACGGGCTCCATCGAATAGGAGCTCCACGATGGCTAAGGCTGAACTCCGTAAGCCCAAACCAAAGTCCAACCCCTTGAAGGCCGCTGACATCACTGTCATCGACTACAAGGACGTAGCATTGCTGCGCAAGTTCATCTCCGACCGCGGAAAGATCCGCGCCCGTCGCGTCACTGGCGTCACGGTGCAGGAACAGCGCAAGATCGCCCAGGCAATCAAGAACGCCCGCGAAGTTGCACTGCTGCCTTACTCCGGCGCTGGCCGCGGCTAGGGAAGGGATTAACTAATATGGCAAAGCTCATTCTGACCCACGAAGTAACCGGTCTCGGTGCTGCAGGCGATGTTGTCGAGGTCAAGGACGGTTACGCACGTAACTACCTGTTGCCCCGCAACTTCGCCCTGACCTGGTCCAAGGGTGGCGAGAAGCAGGTTGAGTCCATCAAGACTGCCCGCGCCGCCCGCGAGCACGCTTCCCTGGAAGACGCTCAGAAGCAGGCCGCTGCACTCTCCGCCAAGCCGGTCAAGCTCGTTGTCAAGGCTGGCGAGACTGGACGTCTGTTCGGCACCGTCAAGCAGGGCGACGTGGCCGACGCTGTTGAGGCCGCTGGCCTTGGCCGCATCGACAAGCGCAAGGTTGAACTGCCGACGCACATCAAGTCGGTTGGTTCTTACCAGGCCAACGTCCGTCTTCACGCTGACGTTGCCGCTGTGATCGAACTCGACGTAGTCGCAGGCAAGTAGCCCTCACCGGCTACGCAGTCCTGAACTGCTGGAAGGCCCCCGCCTTCGGATTCCTCTTCGGAACCGGTCGCGGGGGCCTTCTGCTTTAACTCCAACTCGGGGTCACCTACGGCCCAACGTGGGCCGCGCCACCGGCGCGAAGTGACCCCGCGTTGCAAGGTCTTGCGAGTTGCCTAGGGGTGGTGAAGGACCGTTGTTATGTGCCGGTAGCCTTGCTGGACCAGTTCGGTGAGCACCGTCTCGTCGACGTCGTCGAGCTTGTTGACATAGACGCACCCGGCACCGGTCTTGTGCTTCCCCAGCCGCGCCAGCAGCTCGGCTGACTCCGGCCCGTAGCTCAGCCCGTAGAGGGACAGGCTGGCTTTCCGGGGCGAGAAGCCGACGGCAGGGGCGTCTCCCTCGCGGCCGGTTGCGTACCTGTAGTGGTAGCGGCCGAAGCCGACGATCGTTGGGCCCCACATCTCTGCCGGCTGCCCGGTGGCCTCTGCCATCAGTTCCAGCAGCCGGAGCCCGTCCCGGTGCCGGCCGGGATGCTCGACGGCGGCGAGGAACTCCTCGACCGACGCACCGGTTTCCGTCGTCTTGTTTTCGGTTTTGGTTTGGGTCTTGTTCACAGCCATGCGGGAAGTCTCGCAGGCCGCGGCAGCCTTGTCAGCCGCACCGGCGCGGGTGATAGCCTGCGGCAGTGACCTCAATCACCGCACCCGCGCCCCGCCTCCGACCCTTCGCCCAGGTGGACGTCTTCTCGGCCGAGGCCTACCGGGGCAACCCGCTGGCCGTAGTTCTCGACGCCGGGGACCTCACAGCGGAGGTGATGCAGCATTTCGCCAACTGGACCAACCTCGCTGAAACCGCGTTCCTGCTGCCGCCCACCGACCCCCGGGCAGACTACCGGGTCAGGATCTTCAGCGGCAGCGAAGAGTTCCCCTTTGCCGGCCACCCCACCCTTGGCTCGGCGCATGCCTGGCTGGAAGCCGGCGGCATCCCCCGGCAGGACGGGATGCTCGTCCAGGAGTGCGGGGCCGGACTGGTGCAGGTAAAGCGCGACGGCGGCCGCCTGGCGTTCGCGGCCCCGCCCATGACCCGCTCGGGGCCGGTCGCAGAGACGGAGCTCGGCCGCATCGCCGCCGGCCTCAGAATGCCGCGGGAGGCGCTGCTGGATGCGTCCTGGCTGGTCAACGGCCCGGACTGGATCGGTGTGCTGCTGGAGTCGGCGGAGCTGGCGCTCACCATCAGGCCTGACTACGCAGCCATGGCGGGACTCAAAGTCGGCGTAATCGGCCCCCACGGCGCCGGATCGGAGGTCGGCTTCGAGGTGCGCACCTTCATCACGGGTGACGCCGCGGCGGAGGACCCGGCCACCGGCAGCTTCAACGCCGGCGCGGCCCAGTGGCTGATCCGCAGCGGCCGGGCCCCGGAATCCTACGTCGCAGCGCAGGGAACGGCGCTGGGACGTGCCGGCCGGGTGCACATCGACGCGGCCGGGGACGACATCTGGGTCGGCGGGAGCTCGGTGAGCTGCATCGAGGGGTTTGTCCTGCTCTGACTGGCCGGCCCGCGGCCCACACGTCAGGCCGGGGCTCATTGCCCTGTCACGTCTGGCTGCCATTCCGTCGTTTTGGGACCCAAAAGTGACAGCGCAACAGGGGACGGGAATAAACGGCACGAACCCGCACTTGTCCAGATAGATGCAAACGCATGTTTCGGCGTTTGTGGCCTGACGCAACTCGAGGAGCATCCCAGTGGAATCCCGCCGCATCACCGTTCTCTCCGCCGGACTCGGCGTCCCGTCGTCGAGCCGCCTGCTGGCGGACCAGCTGTCCGCCTCCGCGGGACACCACCTGGCCGCGGCCGGCTATGCCGCCGAAATCCAGGTGCTGGAACTACGCGACCTCGCCGTGGATATCGCGAACAACTTTGTGACCGGCTACGCCGCGCCGAAGCTGGCCGAGGTGATCGCCGGAGTCGAGACCTCGGATGGCATTATCGCCGTCAGCCCGGTCTTCAGCGCCTCCTACAGCGGCCTCTTCAAGTCCTTCATTGACGTCCTTGACCCCAAATCGCTCGAGGGCAAGGCAGTCCTGCTGGGCGCCACCGCCGGAACCGACCGGCACCAGATGGTTCTGGACTTCGCCATGCGGCCCCTGTTCAGCTACCTCCGCACCCGGATCGCCAACACTGCCGTCTTTGCCGGCCCGCAGGACTGGGGCAATAACGACGACGGCGGTTCACCCCTCTCGACGCGGATCGACCGGGCGGCGGCCGAGTTCGTCGCGCTGCTGCAGGGTGCCCAGCCGCAGCAGCAGCAGCCTGCCCCGGAGTCGCTGCCGTTCGAACAGCTGCTCGCCGGCATCTCGGGCCGGCACTGACGGGTCCAGCGGCGAACGAATTAGGGTCCCGGCTCGTTGTGCGGGACATGAAGTGTCCTGTGGATTCAATTGAGCTGGTCATGAGCGAACGCGGTGGCGTCGAGATCGATTACTGCCCGCAGTGCCGCGGGGTATGGCTGGACCGGGGCGAGCTGGACAAGATCCTGGACCGCGCGGCGGAGACCATGGGCCCGGGAGTCTCGTCCCCGCCGCCGCCCCTGCCGCCGGTGACGCCCGGGCACATTCCGCCCCCGCTGTACAACGTGGACCCGCGCCGCGATGAGCGGCGTCCGGACAGCCGGCGACCCGATGACCGCCGCTATGACGACCGCCGTGACCGGCCGCGCTATGACCAGCCGCGCTATGAGCAGCCGCGTTATGACGACCGCCGCCGTCCCAAAAAGAAGGAAGGCTGGCTCGGGGAGCTGTTCGACTTCTAGTTCCCTGGGGGCCGGGGTCAGTCCTCGAGGAGGGCGATGAATTCGCGCGCCTGCTTGATGGAGATGTCCGAGTGCCGGGTGAGGGCCTCCGCCGCTGCCTCGGGTTCGCCGCTTCTGGCCAGCGTGCGGATCCTGCCATAAATCTCGTCGTTGAGCATGTTGCTGCTGACCTCGCGGGTGACGTCGCCCTTGCTGGCGATCGCCCGGTATCGGTAGGCAAAACGCTGCGGCGCGTCGTCGTCGTCGTCCACGGGCCCCTGCTCGGGCGCCTCAGGCCGGAAGGGCTGCGGGTGGGCAGCCAGTGCCCCCACGGCATCCCGTGAGGCCCGCAGTCCGTCTCCAGTGGCCTCGAAGTACAGCTTGATGGCGGCCATGGCCTGTCCCTGGGCGATCAACGCGTAGAGCCGGCGGTGTTGTTCCTGGTTGAGTTTGGCCGCGGCGGTGCGCGCGAGTTCGACCGGGTCGCGGCCCGGCTGAGGGGCAGCCTCCCGCCGTGTCTGCTTGTCGCGGCGGCCGAGGGCGCGGGCGCCCAGCAGGACACCGGCACCGACGAGCGTCAGAATTAGCAGAGGGATAAGCAGGGATTCCATGAAACTACAGCCGATCTACATATTTCTTGGCGGTCAAAAGATCTGAATGGGTCGTCTGCCGCAGCAGCTTGATGGCCTGGAGCTTCTTGCCGTTCCTTGCCATCGACTGGAGTTGCAGGGCGAACTGTGGGTTCAGTTGGCCGCCGGGGAGCACGTGGCCCTGATACCCGGGCTGTCCGGCGGCGGGCGCGGAGCCCACCTGGGCGCGCAACGCCCTGCGGGCATGGTCCGCCTGCTGTGACTGCTGCTGTTCATTCTGGCTGGGACGGGTGACGGCGTCGACACGGGCCCGGGCGGCGGTGGCGGCCTGGACCTGGGCCGCGTAGTGGGCCTGGGAGCGGACGGCCAGTTCCTGCTGGTAGCGCTCCGCATCGGACATGCCGAAATCGCGGGGTCTGAGGGCCGCGGCCAACGCCCAGAGGACTGCTGCCAGGATGAGGGCAGGCAGTATGACTAGCAGTACATCGCCCATGTGAAGAGCTTATGCCAGATCGCAGTTATCCACAGCACATTCTTCGATCGGCCTACCGTGCGTCGCCGGTGGCGTCAATGCCAGGGAATGCGTGTGAGGACCATCACCAAATATGCATATTTCCGGCCTGGTGTGCCCTCGTGGGCCGCCGGCTATCCCCAGCCGCAGTTCGGCCGCTGTGGATGAACGTGGCCGGAAATTCTTTTGTGTCCACACGCAGATCCCAGTGTTTCCGCACCTCAGAAGCATATTTCAGCGGTAAGAAACATTCTATCCACAGCTGTTCCCACAGGCTGTGCACAAGCAGGGGGCAGTAGTGCACAGGTTATCCACAGGGGGGCCGGGCCGCCGGGTTGGTGCCTGCCCCGGCGGGGGATAACGTTGCTGGATATCGAGCCTTGGATACCGAAAATCCGCCGCTGGCTTCCCTTTCAGCCCGGCCCCTCAGGCCTGGATCCGGGCTGTGCAAAACCGGCAGTTCCGGGAGGCGGCCAAAGTGTCGGAGCACGCTGATAGTAGTTAACCCGCAGGGCCTACACCCGGGGTCGACGACGGCGGGGACCAAGGCCCATGGCACACGCGTCGCCGGCGCACGGACATCCGCCGAGGCACACAATGGAGGACGGCAGTTTTGTCAGTTACGCATCTGGACTCAGTCGAGGGGACTCGGGGAGCCGAAGGCAGCCGCAAGCCGCCACAGGACATACCCGCCGAGCAATCCGTGCTGGGCGGCATGATGCTGTCCAAGGACGCCATCGCCGATGTCGTCGAAATCCTCCGCGGCGTGGACTTCTACCGCCCGGCGCACGAGACGATCTACGAAGCCATCATCGACCTCTACGGCCGCGGCGAACCTGCCGACGCCGTCACCGTCTCGGATGAACTGACCAAGCGGGGCGAGATCAACAGGATCGGCGGCCCGGCCTACCTTCACGAGCTCATCCAGACTGTTCCCACCGCCGCCAACGCCGGGTACTACGCCGAAATTGTGGGCGAACGCGCGGTTTTGCGCCGCCTGGTCAACGCCGGCACCAAGATCGTCCAGCTCGGCTACGGCCAGGACGGAGAGGTCGAAGACCTGGTGAACCAGGCGCAGGCCGAGATCTACGCCGTGGCGGAGCGCCGCACTGCAGAGGACTACGTTGTCCTGAAGGACGTGATGGAGTCCACCGTGGACGAGATCGAAGCCTCCGGCCACCGTGAGGAGGGAATGACGGGCGTTCCCACCGGCTTCTACGAACTCGATGAGCTCACGCATGGCCTGCACCCCGGCCAGATGATCGTCATCGCTGCCCGCCCCGCCGTCGGTAAGTCCACCTTCGCGCTGGACTTCGCCCGCTCCGCTGCCATCAAGAACAACCTCGCCACCGTGATGTTTTCCCTGGAAATGGGCCGGAACGAGATCGCCATGCGTTTGCTGTCCGCGGAGGCCACGATCGGTCTTCAGGACCTGCGCAAGGGCACGATCAAGGACGAACAGTGGTCCAAGATCGCCACCACAATGGGCCGGATGAATGACGCCCCGCTCTTCATCGACGACAGCCCCAACATGTCGCTGATGGAAATCCGGGCCAAATGCCGGCGCCTGAAGCAGCAGCATGATCTCAAACTCGTCATCCTTGACTACCTCCAGCTGATGAGCTCCGGCAAGAAGGTGGAGTCCCGCCAGCAGGAGGTGTCCGAGTTCTCCCGCGCGCTGAAGCTGCTGGCTAAGGAACTCCAGGTCCCCGTCATTGCCCTGTCGCAGCTGAACCGTGGCTCCGAGCAGCGCCAGGACAAGCGGCCGATGGTCTCTGACCTCCGTGAGTCAGGCTCCATTGAGCAGGACGCCGACATGGTCATCCTGCTGCACCGTGAAGACGTCTACGACAAGGAGTCGCCGCGTGCCGGCGAGGCGGACATCCTCATCGCCAAGCACCGCAACGGGCCCACCAAGGACATCGTGGTCGCCTTCCAGGGCCACTACTCGCGGTTTGCCAACATGGCGGCCGACGCCGGTGGCGGCGGCTTCTAGGGGCTACTCGCCGCCTGCCCGAAGCAGGTGGTTGGGCAGCCGGTTCCCCGGTGCCCGGCCCCGGATCTCCAGCAGTTCGCGGGCATGGGCGTGCAGCCGCTTGTCTTCCTCGGACACCGGCACCCACTGCGGGATCGGGACGGACGTGCCGTGCTCGTCGCGCGCCACCATCACGGTCAGGCAGTAGGTCGTGAGGTCCAACTCCCGTCCCTTGGGATCTCCCGAGCGGACATGGACCGCGATGTGCATGCCCTTGGTTCCCGTATAGACGAGTCGGGCCTCGACCTCCACCACGTGGCCGATGAGCAGCGGACGGTAGAACCGCACACCGCCGGAGAACACGGCCACCGTGTCCATTCCGCAGTACCGCGAGGCGCAGACGTAGGCCGCTTCGTCGATCCATTTCATGACGATGCCGCCGTGGACTTTGCCACCCCAGTTCACATCCGTGGGTGCGGCCACAAAGCGGAGGACAACATTCTCGGCGGTCCCGGCGCCGGTATATTCCTGCCCGCTCATTGCCTGGACAATGTCCTCGCGGACCTTGATCCGCGCCAGCGCATGGTCTCGCTGTTCGATTTCCTGCGGCGTCGTCGGCTCAAACTGCGGCACCGGGATGGGCTTGCCGTCGGCGCCGACGGCCACGAAAATCACCATGCACTGACTGCGCATCGTGGCCGGGCCACCCCTAGGGTCGCCCGAGGACACCACGGTGCGGATGTGCATGGAGGACCGGCCCGTGTAGACAATCGTGGCCGTGACCTCAACCATGTCCCCGCTGTTGACCGGGTCCGCGAAGTGGATGTTTCCCACGTAGGCCGTCACGCAATAGGACTTGGCCCAGCCGACCGCGGCCGCGTAGGCGGCCTTGTCCACCCACTCAAGCACGGTGCCGGCGTCAACCGAGCCACTGTGGCCGACGTCGGTGGGCGCGGCAAGGAAGCGCAGGGTCACGGCATTGGCAGCAGTCTCACTCATGCTGTGAGTCTACTGACGGGCCGCGGAAGCGTCGCGGGCGAGGACACAAACGCTGACCGTGGCGCCACGCAGGGCATGACGGCGGACGCCCGCCCGGACGTGACCGCCCGCCTGGCGCCTGCCTGCCGGACGCCCGCCTGGACGTGACCGCCCGCCCGGCGCGGGGACGTCCTTAGGCCAGGATGCTGAGCCTGGCGCCGGTGCGGCCGAAGAGAGCCTTGTCCACGGAGACTTTGCCGGCGCCGACAAGGGCCACGGCCAGGGCGGCCGCGGCCAGAATCAGCACCAGCTCGTAGCCGCCGGTGGCGGCAAAGATTCCCGCCGGGGCATGGACCAGAAACAGCGCGCCGAGCATGTTCACCGCGAGCAGGGCGGCGAACACCCGGGTAAGTACGCCGAGAATCAGGGCGATGCCCCCGGCAAGCTCCAGCGCGGCGACGGCAGGAGCGACCAGGCTGGCGGCCGGAACGCCCATCTGCGCGAAAGCGGCCTGCGTGCCGGCAATGGTGAACTCATTGAATTTCTGCCAGCCGTGGGCGGCGAAGAGGAACCCGGTGACGATGCGAAGGATGGTGCGGGCCGTGGTGGTGAGGGCGGGCTGGTTCATGGGGATGCCGTTCTGAAGAGGACCGCGGCGCGGTGTGGGCCGCGGAGGATTTAGTTGAACATTCAACTTATAGTCTTCCGGCGAGTAGTTGAAAAGTCAACTAAAGCGAAGCTGTGCGACGCCGGCTCTGCCGCTAGGGTGGTTCCGTGCCAGCCTCCGCCCCTGCTCCCGCAGCCCTCCCCTCCGCGGCGGGCCGACGGCGGGAAATTCTGCGCCTCGCAGTCCCGGCCTTTGGTGCGCTCATCGCCGAACCGCTGTTCCTCCTCGCGGATGCAGCAATCGTCGGTCACCTCGGCGTGGCCCAGCTCGCGGGCGTCGGACTGGCATCCGCGGTGCTGCATACCGTGGTGGGCCTCATGGTGTTTCTGGCCTACTCCACCACACCGGCCGTGGCGCGGGCGATCGGCAACGGTCAGTTGCCCAGGGCCCTGGCCGCCGGGCGGGACGGCGTCTGGCTAGCCCTGCTGCTCGGAGTCCTTCTCGCCGCCGCCGGCTTCCTCGCCGCAGAGCCACTTCTGGACCTGATGGGCGCCACCGGTGACGTACGGACATTTGCCGTCGACTACCTGCGCTGGTCCATGCCCGGGCTGGTCGCGATGCTGCTCATCTTTGCCGGCACCGGCGTGCTGCGGGGCCTGCAGGACACCCGCACGCCGCTGTTCGTCGCGGCCGCCGGTTTCACGTTGAACGTCGTCCTGAACCTCATACTGGTCTACGGGCTGCAGCTGTCCGTCACCGGCTCCGCAATCGGCACCAGCGTCGCCCAATGGGCCATGGCCCTGGTCTACGTGGTCATGGTCCAACGCAATGCCCGCAACCACGGCGTGTCCCTGCTGCCCGATTGGCGCGGCATCCGGGCCCTGACCAGAGTGGGCTCGTGGCTGATGCTGCGGACGCTCAGCCTGCGCATCGCGATCCTCGCCACGGTAGCGGTGGTCACGGCCCAGGGGCCGGTCAACCTGGCCGCCCACCAACTCGCCATGACTATCTTCACGTTTCTGGCTTTCGCCCTCGACGCCCTGGCCATTGCCGCGCAGGCGCTGATCGGCAAGGAACTCGGAGCCTCCCGCCCCGCGGCCGTGCGCGAGCTCACGGGAACCATGGTCCGCTGGGGCCTCGGATTCGGGGCACTCGCCGGGATCCTGCTCGCCGTCGCGGCACCGTGGGCGGGCCTGCTCTTCACGTCCGACGCCGAGGTCCGGGCCGCGCTCACGCTGGCGCTGTGGGTGCTCGCGGCCGGGCAGCCGCTCGCCGGCTATGTCTTTGTCCTCGACGGCGTGCTGATCGGAGCGGGGGACGCGAAGTACCTGGCGCTGGCCGGTGTTGTGAATCTCGCCGTGTATCTGCCGCTGCTGCTGGCCGTCCGGCAGTCCGGGGCCGCGGGGGGCGCGGGTCTGCTCTGGCTGTGGGCGGCGTTCTCACTGGGCTACATGGCCGCGAGGGCTGTGACACTGGGCGTCCGCGCGCGGACGGACCGGTGGATGGTGCTCGGCCCACACTGAGTCGTTCCGCCCGGCCCTCGCTCCGTACCCCCAGGCCCGCGCGGCATAGCGGCGCGCGCCGGTGCGGCTTCGCACTAAACTGGTCGGGTGACTCTCCCCGCAGACCCTGATGCCTCCACCGCCCAGCCCGCCGCTGCGGACCTCTGGAAGCCCGTGCTGGTCCGGGCCGCCGTCGCGCTCGGGTTCGGTGCGGTGACCGTGTTCTGGGCTGCGCCCTCCACCGCGGGCATGGGCTGGGCCGGCGGTATCTACCTGCTGGCCACGAGTGTGGTGCTGCTCTGGAGCGTGAACAAGACCGGGCTCCGCACCGGGTCCGCGTCCAGCAAAGTCACGTCAGCCGCCGGTGCCGTGCTGACCGGAACCGGCGCCGCGGTCGGGCTCATGTCCGGCAACCTGCTCTTCGGGGTCCTGGCCGCCCTCGGCCTGGGCCTGGCCGGCGCAGCAGAGCTCTACCTCGGTATCACCAACCGCGGCCGGTCCGTGCTGGCCCGCGACTGGATCGCCTCCGGCGTCGTCGGGGTGGGCACCGCCGGCCTGCTGCCGTTCTTCATTGACCTCGGTCCGCATGCACTGCTCGGTGTCGCCGGCGGCGGTGCCATCATCAGCGGTGTGCTCTGGATGCTGGCCGGGCTGACCCTGCGGCACGATGCACGGGCCGATTCCGCGAAGGCCGTAAACTAGTACCGACAGGTTCTACCTTGCGTAGAACGATCGCGGCATCACAACTGCCACGCCTGGCGGCGTCGGCTGCAGGAGGAAAGCACCTTGGCACAGAAATCTGGAGAACCGCGCAAGCTGCGCACCTCGGTCAAGGGACCGCTCATGTTCTCCGCCTTCTGGGCAGTGCTGGCCTTCGTTGCCACCCTGATGTTCGCGTCCGGCGGCAGCGCCAAGACCCCGCGCTTTGACCTGGCCTTCACTGCCGCAGGCATTGCCTTCATTGTGATCCTGGTGGTCCTTGCCATGCTTTCGATGGGCCACAAGCCCAACGATGAACAGCTCGGAAAGGGCTCAGGCGTCAACCTGAGCTCCCGGCACTCCGGCCACGGCGGCCACCAGGCGCAGCCCCGGCCGGACGCCGGAACCCCGGATGCCGGCCCCCGCGCGTCAGGCGACGACGTCCGCTAAGTCCGCGAATGCCGTCCTTCCTGCCCGGCGCCGGTCCCGGCGCCACGGCGAATCTTCCTACTTGGTCCAGGAAATCGGATTCTTCAGGTAAGGGTTGTCGCTGTAGTTGGCGTAGATGTACTTGGAATCGGTGTACTCGACGGTCGTGATTTCATCGCCGGCCGGGGCCAGGAACACCTGGCAGGACACCATCGTGCTGCCCACTACCAGGCTCAGGGAATCACCGGTGCCGGTGGTGGCGAGGCGCGTGCTGGCGCATTGGTCGAAGGCGCCGAAGACGATGAGTGACTGCGCGTCGGAGCCGTCTTTGAGCTGGGCGGTGACCCTGGGTTCGCTGATGCCGAGGGATGCCCTGCTGAGGCTGTCCATCCGGTGGCTGACCGAGACGAAATAGGGCGTCTGCCCGGCGAACTTCGCGGCGTCTTTGAACTTGGCGAAGTCGTCCGGGGTTCCCGCGACGACACCCGTCAGCGTCGAGGTGAAGACAGCCTCGGTGTACTTCGGGTCCGCCTTATCCTTGCCCGTGTTGGTGTGGGTGACGGCAGATTCTCCGGCCTTGAGCTTGGTTCCCGGCGCGGTCAGTGTGCCGACCACGGGCGCCGCCGCCGCGGCTGCGGTCGAGGCTGCCGTGCTGGGCGTGGCACTTGCACTGGCACTTGCACTGCTGGCGGCAGGGGTCGCGGTCCCGGGAGAGCTGGTGGTGGCGGGCGAGGATCCGCCCCCGCCGCAGGCGGCCAGTCCGACCGCCAAAATTCCGGTGATCCCCAGTGTTGCCGTGACGTTTTTGTGCGAGGGGCGCTGTGCCATGTACTTGATGTCCCTAGATTGGGTTGCGTCGGCCTGATGGCTGCGCGAATTAATCCAGTCTATGGGGAAATTAGTCCGGTTCTGATGGGCGCGCCCGCTCGCGTCGCGGCAGTGCGTTTTATGACGCGCTTAGGACGCCGCCTTCCGGGCCCGATAGGCCGCCACGTGCGCGCGGTTCGCGCAGTTACCGGTGTCGCAGTAGCGCTTGGAGCGGTTCCGGCTGAGATCCAGCACGACGGCGTCGCAGTCCTCTGCGGCGCACACCAGCATCCGGTCCATCTCCTTGCTGCGGATGACGTCGACCAGGGCCATCGCGGCTTCCGTGCTCATCCGGTCCGCCAGCGGTGCGTCCGGGGTCGTGGCGTGCAGGTGCCAGTCCCATGCATCGTGCTTGACGAGCTGGGGGAGCGCGCGTGCCTCCCGCAGCAGCCGGTTCACGGTTTCCGCAGCGGCGGATTCGTCCGCGAACCAGAGTGCGGCAAGCTCCCCGCGGAGGCGTTTCACGCCGGCCAGCTCGGCCGCGTCCCGGGTCCGCGAACCGGTGAATCCCTCGGCTTCCAGAAAACGATCCAGGTCCCCGGTCGTGGAGAGGTGCTCATCCCCGTTGGCTGCCGAGTTGATCAGGTTGACGACGGACCGCAAGGCCACCTCTGTGTCAGGGGCAAAAAGCATCTTGACTCCTTACGTTAACATGGCGTACCGTCATGAGCATAACCATACTTTACTCCTGACAGGAGGCAGCCCGTGTCTGCCGCACGCCGCACCGCCGACGCACCGGCCTCGACCGATTCCGGAATGCGCACCCTCGGAAAACCCGGTGCCGGCAAGCCCGGTGCGGCATCTGCTTTCATGGCGTCGGGCCTGGGAGTTGCCTTGTTTTCCTCGGCCGTGTTCGGCCTCTCGGGGTCCTTTGCCAAGGCGCTGCTGGAGACCGGCTGGACCCCCGGGGCTGCTGTCACAGCCCGCCTGACCGGGGCGGCGATCATCCTGGCCGTTCCTGCCATTCCGGCGCTGCGCGGGCGCTGGCACCAGCTCAGGGACAACTGGCTCACGGTGTTGCTCTTCGGCCTCATCGGGGTCGCGGCCTGCCAGCTGTTCTATTTCAACGCGGTGGCCCGCCTGTCGGTAGGGGTCGCCCTGCTGCTGGAGTACCTGGCTCCCGTGATCATCGTGCTGTGGCTCTGGGCCGCGAGCCGCAGACGCCCCCGTCCCCTGACAATTGCCGGTACCCTGCTGTCCCTGGGAGGGCTGGTCCTCGTCCTGGACCTCACGGGGGCCGTCAAGATCGACCTCATCGGCGTGCTGTGGGGGATGGCGGCCGCGGTCTGCCTGGCGATCTACTTCTTCATCACGGCCAAGGAAAACGACACCCTCCCGCCCATCGTCCTCGCCTCCGGAGGACTCATGGTCGGCGCCGTCACCATGTGGCTTGCCGCGGCAACCGGTCTGCTGCCGATGGCCTTCAGCACGGCCGACACCCGGCTGGGCCCCTGGGTCACCCCCTGGTGGGTGGCCCTGGGTGGACTCGTGGTGCTGGCCACCGTGCTCGCCTATGTCTCCGGCATTGTGGCGGCGCGCGCACTCGGCTCCAAAGTGGCATCCTTCGTCTCGCTCACCGAGGTTCTGTTCGCCGTCGTCTGGGCGTGGCTGCTGCTGGGTGAACTGCCGGGCCCCATCCAGCTCATGGGCGGGCTGCTGATTGTCGGCGGCGTCGTCCTTGTCCGGCTGGACGAGCTCCGGACCCCATCCGGGGCCGGTCCTGCGGCGCTCGACCATGCGAACGACGTCGAACCCGTGCCCTAGGCAGGGTCCGACGAAACTGGCCCGGACGCTGCTGCGTCCGGGCCAGTTCGATCCTGCGGGCTACTGACTAGCGCGAAGCGCTTTCCTGCTCGGTGGCGTTGCGGCTGGCCTGTTTGCCGGCTTCCTGCAGCGCCTGGGAGACCTTCGCCAGTGCGGAAACGTGCTGGCCGTTCCATTCGCTGCGGAACTTGTCGGCGTCCGGACCCTTCCAGTCGGTGCCCTCGAGCACCTTGGTCAGCAGTGACTTCTGCTTGTCGATTTCCGTCGAACCTGCCTGCAGCTTCGTCCCAAGAGTCTTGAGCTGAGCAATGTCTGCACCCCAAATAGCCATTCGAAAAATCTCCTCAAGTGGTAAAACCGGAACCCGCGCCCTGAAGGCGCCCCGGCGGATCCCGGCTGCTCCGGAAGATCCAATGCACCCAAACTATCCTGCCCGGCGAAAACGTGTCGATGGGCAGCCCTCCCCATGCCCTCGATCCCGGGCTCAATGGCACCTAGCATGGAGTTATGTGCCGAAATATCCGGACCCTTCATAATTTCGAACCGCACGCCACCACCGCCGAAGTAGAGGCCGCAGCGCTGCAATACGTGCGCAAAATCAGTGGCAGCACCAAGCCGTCCAAGGCCAACGAAGAGGCCTTCAACCAGGCGGTGCACGAGATTGCCCACGCCACCGAGCACCTGCTGGACTCCCTGGTGACCCACGCTCCGGCAAGGGACCGCAGGGAGGAAGCCGCCAAGGCGAAGGCCAGGGCTGCCGTCCGCTTCGGCGCGGCCTGAGGGGCGCACCCCCGCAAGGGGGGCCTACTTGCCGAAGCTGCGCAGCCGCAGCGAGTTAGCTACGACCAGCACGGAACTGGCGGCCATTGCGGCGCCGGCGATCATCGGGTTGAGCAGGCCCAGGGCTGCCACCGGGATCCCGACGGCGTTGTAGAAGAAGGCCCAGAAGAGGTTCGTCTTGATGATGGCCAGGGTCCGGCGGGACAGCTCGATCGCCTGGGCGACCTGCCCCAGTTCGTTGCCCATGACCGTCAGGTCAGCGGCCTCGATGGCGACGTCAGTGCCGGAGCCCATGGCAATGCCGAGGTCCGCCTGGGCCAGCGCCGCGGCGTCGTTCACGCCGTCGCCGGCCATGGCCACGGTGGCGCCGGCGGCCTGCAGTTTCCGCACGGCCTCGACCTTCCCCTCCGGCAGCACCCCGGCGTACACGTCCTCCGGAGCGATGCCGACGGCGGCTGCCACCTGCGTGGCGACGGCGGCGTTGTCCCCGGTCAGGAGGATCGGACGGAGCCCGAGCTCCCGGAGCCGCAGAATCGCGGCTGCGGAGCCCGGCTTGAGCGTGTCCCGCAGGCTGATGATTCCGGCCGGCTCACCGTCCACGGCGAGCCAGACCGCGGTGGCGCCGGAGCCCTCGGCGTCGCCCAGGGCCGCCAGCTGCGCTGCGGTCGGCGTGATGCCGTTCTCCTGCAGCCAGCCCGTGCGGCCGGCCGCCACGAGCCGGCCCGCGACGGTTCCCTGGACTCCGCCGCCGGGTGCGGAGCGGAAGCTGGCGACGGCGGGAAGGGCGCCGGCGTCGTTGTCGCGGCGTTCCGCCGAGAGCGCGGCCGCGGCGACGGCGCGGGCGATCGGGTGTTCGGAGGCGGCCTCGACCGCTCCGGCCAGGCGCAGCACCTCACCCGGGCTGAAGGATCCGAACGCCTCGGTGCCGTCGACGGCCAGGTGTCCGCTGGTCACGGTGCCGGTCTTGTCGAGCAGGATGGTGTCGACGGTGCGGGTGTCCTCCAGCACCTGCGGCCCTTTGATCAGGATGCCCAGCTGCGCTCCCCGGCCCGTTCCGGTGAGCAATCCCACGGGGGTGGCCAGGCCCAGGGCGCACGGGCAGGCGATGACCAGCACGGCGACGGCGGCCGTGAACGCGGCGCGCAGTTCGGCGTCGCTGATGTCCGGGGCGGCTGCCAGCAGCCAGGCGCCGAAGGTGACCGCGGCGATGGCCAGGACCACCGGGACGAACACCGAGCTGATCCGGTCCGCGAGGCGCGCGATCGGCGCCTTCCCGGTTTGGGCCTGGGAGACCAGCCGTCCCATCTGGGCGAGGGTGGTTTCGGCGCCGACGCGCGTGGCGCGGACCAGCAGCCGGCCGGAGGTGTTGATGGTGGCGCCTGTGACCGGACTGTCCGGGCCGACTTCCACCGGTACGGACTCGCCCGTCACCAGCGAGGCGTCGACGGCGGAGGATCCTTCGACGACGACGCCGTCGGTCGCAATTTTCTCGCCGGGGCGCACCACCATGACATCGCCCACCCCCAGCTGATCGGCGGGGATCTGCTGCTCCTGGCCGCCGCGGAGGACCGTGGCGTCCTTGGCGCCCAGGTTCAGCAGCGCCTTGAGGGCGTTTCCGGCCTTCTGCTTGGCATTGGCCTCCAGGTACCGGCCCAGCAGCAGGAAGGTGGTGACGACGGCAGCAACCTCGAAGTACAGCCCGCCGGAGCCCATTCCCTCCATGCTGTCCATACCCTGCGGGTGCGCGGTCATCCGCGGGTCCGCTAAGAGCTGCCAGGCCGAAAAAGCGTATGCCGCGGTCACGCCGATGGAGACGAGCGTGTCCATCGTGGAGGCGAGGTGCCGGGCGTTGACGGCGGCGGCCCGGTGGAACGGCCAGGCCGCCCACGTGACCACTGGCAGGGCCAGGGCTGCCGCGACCCAGCCCCAGTTGGCGAACTGGAAGGCCGGGAACATTGAAATCAGGAAGACCGGGACGGTGAGGATGGCCGCGACGATCAAGCGCGGGCGGAGCCTGGCCGCCGCCGACACCGGGTGGTCCCCAGCCGCGGCTCCGCCCAAGACATGCTCCGCGTGCTCGGCCGTTGCTCCCCGCCGGCCCCCTGACCTGGCCTGCTCGGCCTGGGAACCCCGCCGGAGCGGCCCTTCCTCGGACGCGCGCTCCCGCGTGTCCCCGGCGGCGCCGCCCGGGGACATGTCACCGGAGGTGGTTGGCTGTGCCGGCACGGCCGTGCCGCCCGGCTCAACCGGTGTGGCTGGGTACAGGGGGGTGCGGACCGTGGCCTTGTAACCTGCTGCCGCTACGGTGGCGGTGATCTGGTCGTCGGTCACGGCCGCGGGGACCGTGACGTGGGCTGATTCCAGGGGAAGGTTGACGGTGGCGGTGACGCCGTCGAGCTTGCCGAGCTTGCGTTCGACGCGGCTGACGCAGGAGGCGCAGGTCATGCCCTCGATGTCGAGCTCGATCACCCGGTTTCCGGGCTGGTCCAGCAGTTGCTCTCTAGTCACGGTGTTCCCTGTCTGTTCTGGTCGTGTGCGCTGCGGGTGTGCCGGGGCGGTGGTGCTCAGGTTTCGTTGGACACGACCAGGTAACCCGCTTCGGCAACGGCCTCGCCGATCTCGGCGTTCGACAGGGCACCGGTGGAGGTGATGGTGACGGTGGAGATGCCCCCGGAGTTGAGGTCGACGTCGACCGTTTCGACGCCGGCCAGGGATTCGAGCTCTTCGCTGACGGAGGACACGCAGTGGCCGCAGGTCATGCCGGAAACGTTGACGGTGGTGGAAACGGTGCTCATGGCTTGCTCCTTGTGAGTGGGCTGCTGGGGGTCCGTCAGCCCGATTTGTGGTGGGTGGTATTGCCGCTACCGCAGCAGGCGGCCGATGGCATCGGTGGCCTCTTTGACCTTAAAGTCGATAGCTTCGGCCCGCAGCTTCGGGTCCGGTTCAGCGGCGGCGCCGACGACGCAGTGGCCGATGTGCTCCTCGACCAGTCCAAGGCTGACGGCGTGCAGGGCTTTGGTGACGGCGGCGACCTGCGTGAGGATGTCGATGCAGTACTTGTCCTCATCGACCATCCGGGCGATGCCGCGCACCTGGCCCTCGATCCGTTTCAGCCGCAGCAGGTAGGCGTCCTTGTGGGAGGAATAGCCGTGCTGCTGATGCGGCTCGGCGTCCGCGGGTTCCAGGGCGGGGACTTCGGGCTCGTTCATAAGCCCAACATATACCCCCCAGGGGTACCGCGCAAGTACCCTGCGGGGGTATCTCTGGCGGCGCTGGGCAACAGCTCCGGACACAAAAGAGCTCCGGAGTGCGTTATTGGGGGATACGCACTCCGGAGCTGTCTTTGGGTCGGCGGTCACTCTCCCGCCTACGCGTCAAGCTTACGCGGCGGCGGGCGGAGAAAGCCAGCACCCCGAATAACAACATTCATTTTATTTTAGAAGGCCCTGTTGCGTCTCCGGAAGCCGCGTCCAGGCACAGCCGGGCGGCGTGGAAAGCGAAGTGCGCCACGGGGTACGCGTAGACGTCCGTCAGGGTCATGGCCACTTTGAAGAAAGGGAGCCCAGCGCGCCGGGACGTGCATCCGGCGGGCCAGGCCAGGTTCCGTCTCCCGCCGCAGCCGCCGTCCCAGCGCCGGGGTCACCCGACGCAGCTTCGCGGCCATCCGCCGGCGGTTGATGATCCGTGGGCCCCCGCTGAAGCCCCAACAGTTGACGACGTCGGACGGAAGGCTCCCGGCATTCAGCAGCCACGCGAAACCGCGGTTGACGGAAACAGGCAGCCGTTCGAGGATCCACACTGCGCAGTTGCGCAGTTGCGCAGTTGCGCCGATAAGCGGCAACGACGGTTTCCCGGTCCAGCGGGACGGTCACGCCGGCCCATCGTCAGGAGCCGTGCCTGGTCCGGTGTTGAACGGTGGCCCGGACCGGAACGATGAGGATCGGATGGCCCTGATGGTGGCTGAGCCATGCGGCCACCGAACCGTTGAGGGCGGCGGAAATTCGGTGACCCAGACCGGGTTCCGGGGTGCCCACGATGATCATCGCGGCACCGGTCTCGGCTGCCAGCCGGCCCAGCGCCCGGGCCGGGTCCCCGGCCAGTGTCCGCAGGGTCCAGTGGATGCCGAGGGCGTCGCAGGCTGAGCCGATGCTGTTCCGCAACTCCTGGGTTACGGCCCGGATTTCGGCGTTGTCCGTGTTTGGGTGCAGTGAGAGCCGGTGCGCGGACCGCGCCGGATCCCACTCCACGAGATAACTCGCCTCATCCACGTGGGCGCAGATCAGCGGCGCGGCGAGTTTCGAGGCCAGGGAGGCAGCGGTCTGCAGCACTTCGGGGCTCTGCCCCGGGAGCACGCCGACCACGAGGGGCGGCGGACCACTCGCGCGTTCGGCGGACATACTCAATTGTGGCGCCCGCCCTGGATCAGGAACAGGGACTTACTCCCCGGACTTTCCGCTGGTCAGCGGTGCGGAATCCGTCCCTTTCGTGCCGGATGATCCCGTGCGGTCCGCCCCGACGGTGACCAACGCCCCGACTATCAGGGCGGCAAGGCCGGCGGCACCCGCCATGGCGTACGACATCGCGGTATAGCTGCCCAGCCAGGCGGCCAGTGCAGGGCCCGCAGCAGGTGCCAGCGCCGTCACCGCGGTCAGCGGGGCGGCAAAGCGCCCCTGCAGGGCGCCCAGACTGGACATGCCCCACCGCTCGGCCACGACCATGGCCTGGAGCAGTGTCTGGCAGCCGCGGACCGCCCCGGCGAGCACTCCCACGGCGATGAGCAACCCGGGCGGACCCGGGAGAACGGAGAGCGAAAGGACCGCGCCGGCGGCAGTGCCGGCAATAGTGGCCATGCGGGCAGGGGCCGGAATGCGGGCGAACAGGAGGCGCCCTCCGACCTGCCCTGCCCCCACCAGCCCCAGGCCCAGCGCAGCGGTGGCGTAGCTGGCACCCTTTTCCATCAGCAGCGGAATGATGTTCAGCGTCACCGTGTAGAGGCCCAGGCACAGCAGCACCATCAGCGCCTGCAGCCCCAGAAACTCTGGACTGCCGGCGATGGCGCGAACCCGGCGACGGTCCTCGGCGGGCACGGCGGGGTTGGTCCCAGCCGGCCAGGAGCGGTTAAGGAAGTGTGCATGCAGCGGGACCGTGACCAGCCCCAGCAGCGCCGCGAGGACCAGGAAGGTGCTGCGCCAGCCGATGCCGGCGGTGAGGCTTGCGGTAAGCGGGGCGAATACCGTGGAGGCGAAGCCTGCCACGAGCGTCAGCGTGGTGAGCGGGCGGACCCTGTCGTGGCCGTACCAGCGGCTGATCACGGTGAACGCCGGTTGATAGAGGATGGCGGCCTGGGCAGTTCCGGCCAGCAGCCACGCGGCTGCAAACAGGGGCAAGTTCGGGGCCAGGCCGACCAGCGCCAGAGCCAGGACACCAATCAGTGAGCCACTGACCATCAGGGTCCGCGGCCCGGTGCGGTCCAGGATCCGGCCAACGCGGATGCCGGCGAGGGCGGACACCAGCAGCCCGGCGGAAAAGGATCCGGTCACGAGGGCAGGATCCCAGCCGGTGTCCTCGCTGATCGGCCGCACGGCGGCGGGAAGGGAGTAGTAGAGCAGGCCCCACCCCGTCGTCTGGGTGATGCAGAGCGAGACCAGGCCACCCCGCGGAGCGCCCGCTGCGGCAGGCCGCGGCGGTACCCCGGGGGCGGTCATGGGCTCAGCCCGCCGCGCCGCGGCGTCAGTTTCCGCCGGACCGGCCGTGGGCAAGTCCCGTGGGGAAGCCCACCAGGACCGGTTCGGGTGTGCCGCAGCAGGCGCCGGCTGTCTCGACCACAAGTTCTGCGGAAGCGGCTGGGACGTCGCAACTGGTGCCGGCGTCGGAGGAGCAGACCCCGGTCTCCGGGAGGTCGAGCTGGACGGTATCCGCGGACTCGCGGTCCCCGGCCAGGGCGGCAGCGACGGAGCGGACCTGCTCGTAGCCGGTGGCCAGCAGGAAGGTGGGCGCCCGGCCGTAGGATTTCATCCCGACGATGTAGAAGTCCTTGTCCGGGTGCGCCAGCAGCCGGGCGCCGTGCGGTGCGACGGTGCCGCAGGAGTGGAATTCCGGGTCGATCAGCGGACCCAGTCCGCGTGGGGCATCGACGGCCGGGTCCAGTTCCAGCCGGAGCTCCCGCAGGATGTCCAGGTCCGGGCGGAAGCCGGTGCAGGGAACTACGACGTCGGCCTCCAGGCTGCGGCCGTCGGTGGCGGTGACAGTGACGCCCGCAGCCCCCGGCGTGAGGGTGGTGATCCCGAAACCGGTGTGCAGTTCCACCCTGCCGTCCTCGACCAGGCGCCGCAGCCGGCCGCCGAGTTGGCCGCGGGCGGGCAGGGCGTCGGCGTCGCCGCCGCCGTAAACCTTCGCGGCTGAGGCGCCCCGCACGGCCCAAAGGACCCTGGTGCCCGGCTCATGCCGCGCCAGTTCGGTGAGGTTGATCAGGGTGTTGGCAGCGGAATGGCCCGCGCCCACGACGAGGACGCGTCGGCCGGCGAACCGGGTGCGTTCGCGGCCCAGGACGTCCGGCAGTGCGGAGGAAATCCGCCCCGCCGCGGCGGTTTCTCCGGTAGCGGGCAGTCCCGAGGTACCGAGCGGGTTCCGGGTGCCCCAGGTGCCGGAGGCGTCAATGACACCCGCTGCCCGGTACTCGCGGACGTCGCCGCCCGGGTGTTCGACCGTGAGCAGGAACGGCGTGGTGTCCCGGCCTCGGCTGTGTGTCTTGTCCATGCCCTGGCGTGTCACGGCCACCACTCGGGCGCCGGTGTGCAGCCGGGAGGACAGGGCCGGCAGGGCAGCCAAGGGTGCCAGGTAGGAATCGACGAGTTCGCCGCCGAACGGCAGCGCTGTGGGCCGTGGAGCTTGCCACCCGGAGGCTGCGAGCAGGCGCGCGGCGGCGGCGTCAGTGTTGAAGCGCCAGGGTGAGAAGAGGCGGATGTGGCGCCACTGCGCTACGGCGGCGCCCGCCGTCGGCCCGGCCTCAAAAATCAGCGGCTCAAGGCCGCGCTCCAGGAGGTGGGCGGCCGCGGCGAGGCCGATCGGGCCCGCTCCGATAACAGCAACGGGAAGATTGGTGGTGGTATCCATGGTGCCCTCTGTCCGGATAAATTGATGATGATCGATATGCCGAGTATCTTCCCCTATATCGATGTCTGTCAATATGATGCATAATGGAGGCATGACGGCACTGCAGATTGTTGAGTCCACGGCGGCGGAAGGCTGCTGCACACCTTCCGGGATGCAGGTCCTGGGCGCGGAAGAAGCGCAGGGAAAGGCCCAGCTCTTCAAGGCCCTCGCCGATCCGAACCGTCTGAGACTGTTGTCCATCGTCAAGGCGTCCGACGGCGGCGAGGCCTGCGTCTGCGACCTCACCGAGCCGCTGGACCTCGGCCAGCCCACGGTGTCCCATCACCTCAAGATCCTCGTTGATACGGGACTGCTGCACCGCGAAAAGCGGGGCACCTGGGCCTACTACTCGCTGGTCCCCGGCGCGCTGGAGCGGACGGCGGACGTGCTCTTGGCGCTGTAGGCCGCCAGAGCCATGCGGCACTTGAACGCCCCCGGTGCGGGGCCTAACGTTGAAGTCCTCAGGAAAGGGTGACCGCCGTGGAAATCTTCATGTGGTGGCTGGATCTGGATCTGGCGAGCAAGGAGTGGCTGCGGGAGAACCTGCGGGCCGCCGAGTTGCCGCTGTCCGTAGTGCAGGGGATTGCCGAGGCCGGCGGGCCACACCCGGATGACGTGTCCGGGGTGCTGACCGACGCCGACTGGGACTTCATCGAGACGCAGTCCGAATTCGTCGACTGACGCGGCGTCCGGCGGACGGCATGGAGGGTCAGGTCCGCGGGCGGCTCAGGGCCGGACTTAACCGGCCCGCGAAAAGCCTTGCGGGCATCCCCTGGGGGTGGTTCGATAATGGGCATGGCTACAGCAGAGAGTTACGTCCTGGCGATTGGCACCAAAAAAGGCCTGTGGCTGGCGACGAGCCCGGACCGCAAGGACTGGTCACTTTCCGGCCCGCACTTCCTGATGAGTGAAGTCCCCAGCATCGGCATCGACACCCGCGACGGCCGGACCCGGATCCTGGTCGGCGTGCGTTCAGAGCACTGGGGTCCCACCGTCTTCCACTCCGATGATCTGGGCGACACGTGGAACGAACCCGTTGAGGGCGCCATCCGCTTCCCCGAAGGCACCGATGCCGCCCTGGAACGTGTCTGGCAGATCCACCCCGACGCCGAGTCCCGACCCGGCGTCGTCTGGGCCGGCTGCGAGCCGATTTCGGTCTGGAAGTCCACCGACGGCGGCGAACACTTCGAGCTTAACCGTGGCCTCTGGGACCACCCGCACCGCGCTGAATGGGGGGCCGGCTACGGCGGCGCCGCGGCGCACTCCATTGTCGTCGACCACACCGGCGAAAAGGTGCACGTCGCGATGAGTACCGGCGGCGTCTACCGCTCGCTTGACGGCGGCAGCTCCTGGGAGGCGCGGAACAAGGGAATCTCCGCCTATTTCATGCCCGACCCCAACCCGGAATTCGGCCAGTGTGTGCACAAGATCGCGGCTGATGCTGCTGTCGACGGCCGCCTCTACGCGCAGAACCACCACGGTGTCTACCGCAGTGACGACGACGCCGAGAGCTGGGCATCGATCGCGGAAGGCCTGCCGGCGGATTTCGGCTTTGTGATGCTGACGCATCCCCGCCGGGCCGGCACCGCCTGGGTGATTCCACTGAAGGCGGACGGCGAGCGGATCCCGCCGGATGGCAAACTGGCAGTCCACCGGACCGACGACGCCGGCGCGAGCTGGAAGCGGCTGGACGACGGACTGCCCGGAGCGGAATTCAACTCCGTGCTGCGGGACGCCGCGTGCGTTGACGCTGCGGAACCGGCCGGTGTGTACTTCGGCACGCGCGGCGGCAGCGTCTACGCCAGCGCTGACGAGGGGGAACATTTCGCCGAGGTGGCTTCGCACCTGCCGGACGTGCTGTGCGTGCGGGCAGCGGCCGTCACCCCGGCGCTCGTCTCCGGTTCCGCGGGACCCGGCGCCGCCGTGAGCGCCTGAGACCCGTGGCCGGGATCAGCGTGGTGCTGCCCAGCGTGCTCCAGCCGCTGGCCGGCGGGCAGTCCTTCCTGACTGCGCCCGCAGAGACCGCGGTGACGGTGGAGGGGGTGCTGGACGTGGTCACCGGGGAGTACCCGGCGCTGTCGAGGCGGTTGCGGGATGAGACCGGGGAAATCCGACGCTACGTGAATATATACGTCAACGGGAATGAGATTCGCCGCCTGCAGGGCCTGGCCACAGAGATTTCCCCGGGCCAGGAGGTCCTGATCATCCAGTCGGTCGCGGGGGGCTAGTCCTCTCAGGCGACCCGCCAGAGACTGCACTCGTCCGTGTTGACGGCTTTCCGGGTTCCGGACTGCCGGTCCAGGATCCAGACCACGCCGATTCCGGGCGCGGTCTCCTGGACCCTGCCGCGGCGGACCACGACGTCGTCATAATTCGGGCCGACCCTGAGGCGCGCCTCGATCTCGTCGCCGCGGTGCAGCTGATCCAGGGCTCGGATGCGGGTTACATGGGCTTTGGCGTCCTTCAACATGGCGGGACCTCCTGGACTGGAGAGTGGTGCCTGCTCTTTGCCGGCACTTCCAGTGTTCTGCGCCAATGTTGCCGCTACGTTTCGGCCCGGTAAGACGTGGGTAAGGGTTCGACGCCGGGGAAGTCGCCGGCGTGTCCACGAGCCGGCTGCCGGAGCCTCGGAGCCGCTGCCGGCTCACGGGATGTGGCGTTCACCCCGGCGCTGGACCCGGAACCACCGGTAGCCGTAGCGCTCCAGCTCCAGGTCGAAACCGCCGTCGTCCGCCAGCTCGATGTCCTGGCCGTCCAGCAGGTCCCGCAGGTAGGTGCCTTCGAAACCCGGCTCCTGGTCCCCCGCGGAGCTTAGGTTCGCGGCCACCGACGCTGGTTCCGCCCCGAAGTTGTGGGCCAGGACAACGGTTGCGCCGCCCCAGGAGCACCGGTGCAGGAGCACCTTCACAGCGGGCTGTTTGATGAGTGCGAAGTCGCCCCACCCCAGTTCGGGGCTCTCCCGGTAGCGCTGGATCAGGGTGGCCATGAAGTTCCACAGAGACCCCGGGTCCCGCTTCGCCGCGGCTGCGTTGACGTTCTTGGGCCCGAAGTAGCCATCCACGACCTGGGCGACGAGGTCCTTTGCGGGGGCGGTCGAGAATCCGCCGTTCTCGGTGTCGTTCCATTGCATGGGGGACCGCACGGCCGAGCGGCCTTTCGCCGAGAGGTCCTCGCCCATGCCGATCTCTTCGCCGTAGAAGAGCACCGGGGTGCCGGGCAGCGCGAACATCAGCGAGTAGACCATGCGGATCCGGGCGGGGTCGCCGTTGAGCATGGTGGGCAGCCGGCGACGCAGGCCGCGGCCGTACATCTGCATGTCCTCGTCGGGTCCGAACGCGGCAAAGACTTCCTCGCGTTCGGCGTCGCTGAGTTTGTCCAGGGTCAGCTCGTCGTGGTTGCGGACAAACATGGCCCACTGGTTGTCCGGGTGGATCTTCGGGCGGGAGCTGAGCGACCTGGCGAGCGGGCGGGCGTCCTCCCGGGCGAGGGACAGGTAGAGGTTTTGCATGGACAGGAAGTCGAACTGCATGTTCAGCTCGTTACCTGCCGCGCCGCCGAAGTACTTCAGCTGCTCCTTGTAGGGCACGTTGACCTCGCCCAGCAGCAGGCCGTTGCCGTTGCGGCGGTTGAGGAAGCTGCGAAGCGCGCTGAGGTAGTCGTGCGGATCGACCTGCGCCGAGCCTTCCGCTGACGTGCCCTGCAGCTCGAGGAAGAACGGGACCGCGTCCAGCCGGAAGCCGTCCAGTCCCAGCTGCAGCCAGAACCCCATGGACTTGGCGATCTCGTCCCGCACCTTGGGGTTCGCCACATTCAGGTCCGGCTGGTGTTTGGCGAACATGTGCAGGTACCACTCACCGGTGGCCTTGTCCTGGGTCCAGATGGACGTCTCCTCGCCGGGGAACACCACCTGCTCTGAGGTGTCCGGGGGTGTGTCCTTGCGCCAGACGTAGTAATCGCGGAACGGGTTATCCACCGACTTGCGGGACTCCACGAACCAGGGGTGCTTATCCGAGGTGTGGTTGAGGACAAAGTCCGCGATCACCCGCATCCCCCGGTCTTTCGCGGTCCGGATGAATTCCACCACGTCGCCCAGATTGCCCAGCCGCCGGTCCACGCCGTACAGGTCCGTGACGTCGTAGCCGTCGTCCTTGTCGGGGGTGGGGTAGAACGGCATCAGCCAGATGCACGTCACTCCCAAAGCCGCGAGGTAATCCACGCGCTCGATCAGGCCCGCGAAATCTCCGGTCCCGTCGCCGTCGCCGTCGAAAAACGTCTCCGGATCCAGGCAGTAAATGACGGCGTTCTTCCACCAAAGGTCGGAGGTCTCGGCGATTCTCACAGCAGCACCTGCCGGTCCTGCCGCGGGTTTCCGGACCCGCGGAGCTGCGGTAGCACGTGTTCCGCGAAGGCATGGATGAAGGGCGCCTGCTCCTGCCCGACGAAATGCAGGTACAGCTCGTCGAAGCCGAGGTCGACATATTCGGCGAGCCACTGCGCGTGCTGCCCGGTGTCCGCGGAGATGTTCACGACACTCCGGACCTGTTCCTCACCGACGTCGGCGCTGACGCCGTCGAAGTGGGCCGCCGTCGGGAGATCCCAGGGGATGGGCGGGGCAAACACGTTGCTGCGCCACTGGTCCAGGGCAACCGCCACGGCTCCCTGCTCCGTCGGCGCCCAAGCCAGGTGTACCTGCAGCACGGCGTTGCCCCTGCCGCCGGCATCCCGGTAGGCGGCCAGCATGTCCTTCAGCTTCGCGTGCGGCTGGTTGACCGTGACCAGCCCGTCCGCCCAGGCCGCCCCGCGGCGCGCTGTTTCCACGCTGACGGCCGGAGCAACCAGCGGCGGCTTGATCGACGGCACGTCCCAGATTCTGGCCTGCTGGACGGTGACCAGGCCGTCCCGGGTCACTTCCTTGCCGTCGTGGAGTTCGCGGATGATCTGCACGGCCTCCTCAAGGCGCTGCTGCCGCGTCGCCTTGTCGGGCCAGGCGTCCCCGGTGATGTGCTCGTTCATGTACTCGCCGCTGCCCGGCGCCAGCCAGAACCGGCCGGGAAACATGTCCGCGAGCGTGGCCGAAGCGTGCGCGATGATGGCGGGGTGGTAGCGCTGGCCCGGCGCCGTCACGACGCCGAGGCGCAGCTTGGTGGTGGCCAGCGCGGCCCCCAGCCAGGACCAGGCGAAACCGGAATGACCCTGCCGGGCGGACCAGGGCTCAATGTGGTCCGAGCACATAGCGGCGTCGAAGCCGGCCTGCTCCGCCAGCTGCACGTCCTTGAGGAGCTGGCCGGGGCTGATCTGTTCGTGCGATGCGTGGAAACCGAGGGTAGCCATCGTACATGTCTACCCGCGGCCCGGCCGGATGTCGAGGAAGACCCACCCTCTGGCGGGCAGCGCGGTGCCCGGCCACAATAGGCCTATGCGACTGCCGCTGATGCCCCCGATCGCGCCCATGCTGGCGAAGGCCGTGCCGTCCCTGCCCGACGGCGCGCTGATGTTCGAGCCGAAGTGGGACGGGTTCCGGTCCATCATCTTCCGCGACGGCGGGGAGGTGGAGATCGGCAGCCGCAACGCCAAGCCCCTGACCCGCTATTTCCCCGAACTGGTGGAGGCGCTGAAGGCCAACCTCCCGCCGCGCTGCGTGCTCGACGGCGAGATCATCATGGTCGGCGCCTCCGGCGACCGGCTCGACTTCGAGACCCTGCAGCAGCGGATCCACCCCGCCGCGAGCCGGGTCCGGCTGCTGGCCGACCAGACGCCGGCGAGTTTCGTCGCGTTCGATCTGCTGGCGCTCGACGACGAGGACCTCACCGCGCGTCCCTTCGCCGAGCGGCGCGCGGCGTTGGAGCGCATGCTCGCCGGAAGCGCAGCCCCGATCCATCTCACCGCCGCGACGCGGGACAGGGAAACCGCCCAGGAGTGGTTCCACCGGTTCGAGGGCGCCGGGCTCGACGGGATCGTGGCCAAGCCGCTGGACGGGCGCTACCTGCCGGACAAGCGTTCCATGTTCAAGGTCAAGCACGTCCGCACCGCCGACTGTGTGGTCGCCGGGTACCGGGTACACACCTCCGGGCCGGACCGGATCGGCTCGCTGCTGCTGGGCCTCTATGACGACGCCGGCGGACTCGCGAGCGTGGGCGTGGTGGGGGCCTTCCCGCTGCAGCGCCGCAAGGAGCTCTTCGAGGAGCTCCAGCCGCTCGTGACCAGCTTTGAGGAACACCCCTGGGACTGGGCCCGGCAGGAGGAAGGGAGCCGGACCCCGCGCAATGCCGAGGGCAGCCGGTGGAGCGGAGGCAAGGACCTTTCCTTCACCCCGCTCCGGCCGGACCGTGTGGTCGAGGTGAAATACGACCACATGGAGGGCGAACGGTTCCGCCACACGGCGCAGTTTGTCCGCTGGCGCCCGGACCGGGCTCCGCGTTCCTGCACTTACGAACAGCTCGAGGAGCCGGTCAGATACGATCTGGCCGCGGTGCTGGGGACGGGCACGGCCTGACCCCGGCATTCCGTCCGGCCCCGCCCGGCCGGCTTAGACGTTCCTGCCCGGTTGCTGTGACGCGGCCCGCCCGCGAAACGGAAAAGCCCGGCGTGTCCTGTAAACACGCCGGGCTTCCGGTGCTGCGGCCCGAAGTAACCGGGCAGGAACGCTGCGGCCGGGTTACTTCAGGCCGAGCTCCTTGGTGGGAATCTTGAAGGATTCCTTGGCGGTCAGGGCCGAGACGGCCGAGATGAGGCAGATGACCGCGGTGAAGATGCTGATCTGGACCCAGCCGCCGGGCTTGGTGCCGCCTACGGCGGCGACGATCGCCGGGGCGAAGCCTGCCATCAGGAAGCCGAGCTGGGTGCCGATGGCCAGGCCGGAGAAGCGGACCTTGGTGCTGAACATTTCTGCGTAGAAGGCGGGCCAGACAGCGTTGGAGGCTGCGTAGCCGAAGGAGAAGAAGCAGATCGCGGCCAGGAACATCAGCGGGACGTTGCCGGACTCGAGGCTGAGCAGGAACACAGGTGTCAGGACCGCACTGGCCAGCGCGCCGTAGATGAAGACCGGCTTGCGGCCGATCCGGTCCGCGAGCTTGCCGAAGAGCGGCTGGGTGCCGAGGGCGACGACGTTGGCTCCCACGACGAGCCAGAGTGTCGTGGTTCCGTCCACTCCGGCGACATTCTTGGCGTAGGCGATGGCCAGCGTGCCGAACACGGTGGAGACGGCGGCGATGAACGCGCAGGCAACGACGCGGAGGACATCGCGCCAGTGGTGCTTGAGCAGGTCTGCGACGGGGAGCTTGGAGATCTGGGCGGTCTTCTGGGCTTCCGCGAAGGCCGGGGGTTCGTGCAGGGTGCGGCGGATGAAGAACGCAACAAGCACCACGACGGCGCTGAGCCAGAACGGGATACGCCAGCCGATGCCGTATTTGATCTCATCCGGCAGCGCCAGGACGGGGATGAAGACGAGGGCGGCGAGGATCTGGCCGCCCTGGGTGCCGGTGAGCGTCCAGGAGGTGAAGAAGGCACGGCGGTTGTCCGGGGCGTGCTCCAGCGTCATCGAGGAGGCGCCGGCCTGCTCGCCGGCAGCGGAGAGGCCCTGGCAGAGGCGCGCCAGCACCAGCAGGGCCGGGGCCCACCAGCCGATGGTGTTGAAGTCCGGCAGGCAGCCGATCATGAAGGTGGAGGCGCCCATCAGCAGGAGCGTGAACATTAGGACCTTGCGGCGCCCCACCCGGTCACCGAAGTGGCCCAGGATGACGGCGCCGACCGGGCGGGCGATGTAGGCGAAGCCGAATGTCGCGAAGGACATGATCGCCGCGTTGGCGCCGGCGTCGGGGAAGAAGACCGTGGGGAAGATCAGGGCGGCAGCGGATCCGAAGATAAAGAAGTCGTAGTACTCGACGGCGCTGCCCAGGAAGCTGGCGAGGGCGGCCTTCTTCGGTGTCCCGGCCGGTGCGTCAGTGCCCGGCGTCGTAGACGGGAGTGTCTGGCTCATGGTGTTCCTTTGTGTGACGACAGTGTCGCGGATGGATCAGGAAGGTCTCGGCCGCCGCTGGCTTTAAGAGTGCGGCAGCCGGAGGTTCGTGGAAAGACCCGGACGAGTAGCCACATTGTGGGAGCTACTTGTGCGATGTAGCAATCATGACTGTGAGGGTGGTCACCTGTCAACAAAAATAATCACTATCTAGAAATAGCTCTCACCATGTGAGAACATTGATTCATGAGTGTGAATCAAGACACAGAAGCGGCCGCGGCTGCCGCCACCCTTTCAGCCCCCGCAGGCGACGGCACAGCAGCCGGCGGAAAGGCAAGCGCCAAGGTGGGCAAGGAGGAGGTCCGGACGGACATGGTCGGCAAGGCCCTGGGGCTGCTGGTCCTGCTCGGGGACGAGCCGCGGGGTGCAAGTGCCGCCGAGCTGTCCCGCCGGGCGGAACTTCCCTTCAGTACCACCTATCGCCTGCTGGGTTCCCTGACCCGCGACGGCTTCGTGGACTACGAGCCGGACGGCCGCCGGTACCACCTGGGACTGCGCATCTTCCAGCTCGGCCAGCGGGTGTCCAACCACCACGGATTCGCCGGTACGGCCCTGCCCATCCTGCGGCGCGTCACGGAGGAGACGGGCGAGGCCACCATTCTCTCGGTGCGGGACGGAAACCACCATCTCACCGTCAACAAGGTGGACGGCCCGCAGACGTTCCGCGTCACGAGCGATCCGGGACACCTGGGTGCCCTGCACACCACCTCGGTGGGCAAGGCGCTAGTGGCCTTCGCCGACGATGCCACCCGCGGCCAGCTCGTCGAAGGCCTCGCGCTGGAGCCGCTGACCGAGTTTTCCATCACCGGCCGGGAGGCCTTCCGGGCCGAGATCGAGCTGGTCCGCACGCGCGGCTACGCCCTGATGGACGAGGAAAATGAACTGGGCATGCGCGCCGTCGCCGTCCCGGTCTTCAATTCCCAGGGCCACGCCTTCGCCGCACTGGCCACGGCGGTCCCGGTGTTCCGGATGGGCGTGGAGGCGCTGGTCGCCCTGGTTCCGCTGCTCCAGGCGGCGGCGTCGGAGCTGTCCGCGCGCCTGCCCCAGCAATGAGTACCGCGGCCCGCCCGGCCCCGAGCCGCCCAGCAAAGTTCGCTAGTAGAACAACAGTGCAATATGTGAACTTTTGCGGTACTGTAAACCCCAACACCCGGCCCGCGGCCGGCGCCCCGTGCGTCCCCGCCCGCCGAGTGCCGTTGTCAAAGGAGCTATCCGGATGAGCAATCGAGCAGAGTCCTTTCTTGTGGGCCTGATAGGTGATGGCGTGACGCCGTCCCTCACGCCCCCCATGCACGAACGCGAAGGCGACGTGCAGGGCCTCCGGTACCTCTACCGCCCCATCGACCTGACCGAGCTGGGACTTCCCGGCCAGAGTGTCGGGGAGCTCCTCACCGGCGCCTACCGTCTGGGCTTCAACGGACTGAACATCACCCACCCCTGCAAGCAGCTGGTGCTGGAACATCTGGATGAGGTCACTCCGGACGCCCGGCGGCTGGGTGCTGTCAATACGGTGACCATCCGGGACGGCCGCTTCACCGGCCACAACACCGACTTCTCCGGGTTCGCCGCCGCGCTCGCCATGGGCCTGCCGGGAGCCAGGCTGAACCGCGTGGTGCAGCTGGGCGCGGGGGGAGCCGGCTCCGCCGTCGCCTACGCCCTGCTCACCGCCGGGGTCCGCGAACTGGACCTGGTGGACACCGATCCGGACCGCTGCGCGGCACGCGCCGCCGAACTCGCCGGCTTCTTCCCGGACCAGCTGGTCACCGCACGGACGACGGCGGAGCTGCCGCAACTGATGCCGCTCGCAGACGGCCTGGTGCATTGCACCCCGGTGGGCATGGACGCCCACCCCGGCGTCCCGCTGGACATGTCCCTCGTGACGGCCCGGCACTGGGTCGCGGATATTGTCTACCGGCCGATCGAGACCGAACTTGTCCGCGAGGCCCGGGCCAAGGGCTGCGACGTGCTCGACGGCGGCCGGATGGCCGTGGGACAGGCCGCCGACGCATTCCGGATCTTCACCGGCCTCGAAGCGGACGCGGACCGTATGCGCGCCCACTTCCTGGAACTCGTCGCCGCTGAAGAAGGGGTGGCCGCCTGATGCGCACCGGAATCGCCACCGTCTGCCTCTCGGGCACCCTGCGGGAAAAAATGCAGGCCTGCTCCACTGCGGGCTTTGACGGGATCGAAATCTTCGAACAGGACCTCGTCACCTCCCCGCTGAGCCCGGAGGAGGTCCGGAAGATGGCCGCCGACCTCGGCCTGAGCCTGGACCTCTACCAGCCGTTCCGCGACTTCGACAGCGTGCCGGAGGATCTGCTCGCCGCCAATCTGCGCCGGGCGGAAGCGAAGTTCCGGCTGATGTCCCGGCTCGGCATGGACACCATCCTGGTCTGCTCCAACGTGGCCACCGCCAGCATCGATGACGACGGTCTGAGGGCCGAACAGCTCGCGTCCCTGGCCGCCCTCGCCCAGGACCACGGCGTCAGGCTGGCCTACGAGGCCCTGGCCTGGGGCAGGTATGTTAACGACTACGAGCACGCCCACCGGCTCGTGGAAGCGGTGGACCACCCCAACCTGGGCACCTGCCTGGACTCGTTCCACATCCTCTCCCGCGACTGGGACACCGCAAGAATCGAATCCTTCAGGCCGGAGAAGATCTTCTTCGTCCAGGTGGCCGACGCGCCCAAACTGTCCATGGACGTGCTGTCCTGGAGCCGGCACTACCGGGTGTTCCCGGGCGAAGGGCAGTTCGAACTCGCCAAGTTCCTCGGCCACGTGGTCCGGGCCGGCTACACCGGCCCGGTGTCCCTGGAGGTCTTCAACGATGTTTTCCGCCAGTCCGACGTCGAACGCACCGCCGTGGATGCCATGCGGTCGCTGATCTGGCTTGAGGAGCAGAGCGCCAAGTGGCTGGACGCGGCCCCGGCTTCCGCAAACGGTACCGGCACCCGCGCGCCCGGCCGCCGCTACCCGATGGAACTGGCCACACTCCCGCAGGTAGCCGAACCGGCCGGCTTCAACTTCGCCGAGGTCAGGGCCGCGGACACCGCCGCATTGGAATCCCTGCTGGACCAGCTGGGATTCGCGTTCAACGGGCGCCACCGGACCAAGAATGTGCAATTGTGGACCATGGGCCACGCCCGCGTGATCATCAATGAGGACTCCTCCCAGGAATCCCGCGACCCCCTGGCCGCCAGCGCGCCCGCCATCTCAGCCCTGGGCTTCGACGTCGATTCCCCCGTGATTGCCGCGGCCCGGGCCCAGCAGCTCAAGGCCCCGGCCGTGCCGCGCAAGAGCCAGGCCAACGAGGAAATTTTCCAGGGTTTCGCCGCCCCGGATTCCACCGAGGTCTTCCTGTGCCAGGGCAGCCCCGACGGCACCGCCGTGTGGACCCGCGAATTCGGCGAAGGAATGGAAGCCCCCGCCGCCGGCCGGGCCGCGAAGCGGAGCGCCGTGATCGACCACGTCAACCTGGCGCAGCCCTGGCAGCACTTCGACGAAGCCGTCCTCTTCTACACGAGCGCCCTGGCCCTGGAACCGCAGCCCTACGCGGAAGTCGCCAGCCCCACCGGCCTGGTCCGGTCCCAGGTCATGCTCACCCGTGACCGCGGCGTCCGCCTGGTGCTGAACCTGGCCCCGCTGGTCCAGCGCGAAGTCGCCGGCACCGGCACGGAGGCGGCGGGCACCGGCCAGCGACGGACCTACCAGGAACACATCGCCTTCGCGGTGGATGACCTGGTGGCGACGGCCCGCGCCGCGAAGGCCCGGGGCCTTGATTTTCTCCAGATCCCGGACAACTACTACGAGGACCTCGACGCGCGGTTCGACCTGGCCCCGTCCTTCCTGGCCACGCTCCGCGAGCTCAACCTGCTCTACGACCGCGACGCCGACGGCGAGTTCCTGCACTTTTACACCGCCACGATCGGCAGCGTGTTCTTCGAAATGGTGGAGCGCCGCGGATCCTACGACGGCTACGGGGCGCCCAACGCCCCGGTGCGGCACGCCGTCCAGTACGACCACCTGCACCAGCTGAACCCCACGTCCTGACCGTCGCACGCACCACCAAACACCACCACCCAACGAAAGGAGGCTGCTGTGCCTGAAGAACTCAACCTTGAGATCTACAACCCGGACCCGTTCACCGAAGACGTGTCCGACGAAGCCACGGAGGCCGCACCGAAGACGTATGCGCCTCTTGATGCTGCCGCAGAGCCGCAGGCGGACCTCAGCGCCGAGATGAAAGCCATCGGCGCGGCCTACGCGCAGGCGCTCAAAAACGGCGCCCCGGCAGAGATCCAGCCGCGGCTGGACTACGCACCCTACCGCAGCAGCGTCCTGCGCCACCCCACCAAGGACCTGCACCATGCGGACCCGGAAACCATCGAGCTCTACTCCCCGGCCTTCGGGCACATGGACGTCCACGCGCTGGAAGCGGACCTGACCATCCAGCACAACGGAGAACCGCTGGGCGAACGCATCATCGTCTCCGGCCGCGTGCTCGACGGCGACGGCCGTCCCGTCGCCGGCCAGCTGGTGGAGATCTGGCAGGCCAACTCCGCCGGCCGGTACATCCACAAGCGGGACCAGCACCCGGCGCCGCTGGACCCCAACTTCACCGGCGTTGGCCGCTGCATCACGGGCGCCGACGGCTCCTACAGCTTCACCACGATCAAACCCGGCGCCTATCCGTGGAAGAACCACCTCAACGCCTGGCGTCCGGCCCACATCCACTTCTCCCTGTTCGGGCAGGAGTTCACCCAGCGGATCGTCACCCAGATGTACTTCCCCGGCGACCAGCTCTTCCCGCTGGACCCGATCTACCAGTCGATTGTCGACCAGGACGCCCGGGACCGGCTTGTGGCCACCTACGACCACGAGCAAACCAAACCCGAGTGGGCCCTGGCGTACAACTGGGACATCGTCCTGACCGGGTCGAAGCGGACCTGGACAGAGAACGAGGCATTGGGCGCAGCAGGAGACGACAATGAATAGGGCCAGCATGAGTAAACTCACCCCGACACCAGGCCAGACCGTGGGCCCCTTCTACGGCTACGCGCTGCCCTACACCAAGGACCGCGAGCTGCTGGCCCCCGGCTCCCCGGGCTCCATCCGGCTCCAGGGCACCGTCTACGACGGCGCCGGACACCCGATCCCGGACGCGATCCTGGAAATCTGGCAGGCGGACGCCGAGGGCAAGGTCCCGCACCACACCGGTTCGCTCGTGCGCGACGGCTACACCTTCACCGGCTTCGGCCGCAGCGCCGTGGGCAACACCGGCGTCTTCACGTTCACCACGGTCAACCCCGGACCCACCGGGGACGGCGCGGCGCCGTTCATCGCTGTCGCGGTCTTCGCCCGCGGCCTCATGAACCGGCTCTTCACCCGGATCTACCTGCCGGAAGACGGGGAGGCCCTGGCCGCGGATCCGCTGCTGTCCTCGCTGGACCCGGAACGCCGCAAGACCCTGATCGCCCGCCGCGATGCCGATGGCGGCCTGAGCTGGGACATCCGGCTCCAGGGCCCGGGCGAGACGGTCTTCCTCGACTTCGAGGGCGCCTCGAAGTGATTTCTCGTGAAACCAGCGGGGCCACCGGGGCCGGCGCCGGCCTGCAGGGCGATTTTGGCCTCCTGAGTCCCGTGTCGGCGTCGCCCCTTGTGGCGGCGCTGACCGGGGACCGGGCCGTGCTGGCCGCCATGCTCCGGGTCGAGGCCGCCTGGGCCGCGGTCCTGGAACAGGCAGCACTCGCCCCGGCCGGGTCCGCCGCGTTGGTCGCCGAGGCCGCCGAGGTGGGCCGCTATGACGTCGCGGACCTTGCCGCGCGCGCCCAGGGCGGCGCCAACCCGGTGATCCCCCTACTGGCGGACCTCCGCGGCCACGTCAACGCCCTTGACACGGCGGGAATCGGTGCCGGGAAAGCCGTGCACACCTCGCTGACCAGCCAGGACGTGCTCGATTCTGCCTTGATCCTGCTGGCCCGGGATGCGGTCCGCGGACTGCTCACCGAGCTGACGGCCACGACGGCGGCACTGGCCGCCCTCGCCGAGCAGCACGCGGAGACGCTGTGCGTGGGGCGCAGCCTCACCCAGCACTCCCTGCCGTTCAGCTTCGGACTCAAGGCGGCCCAATGGTTCCACGGACTCGCCGCGGCCGCCCGCCGCCTGGAGGCCCTCGAATTCCCCGTGCAGACCGGGGGAGCGGCCGGAACCCTGGCCGCGGCCACCGTGCTGACGGCGGGCTCAAGCCTCAGTCCCCTGGATCTTTCCGACCGGCTGGCCACGGAACTCGGACTCGCCGCGGTGCCGGCGCCCTGGCACACGAACCGGCTGGCCGTAACATCCCTCGGCGACGCCCTGGCAGCCGTGACCGACGCCGCGGGCAAGATCGCAGCCGACGTGCTGTTCCTCGGCCGCCCGGAGGTGGCCGAGCTCGCCGAACCCCGCGCCGCCGGCAGGGGCGGGTCCTCGGCCATGCCGCAAAAGCAGAACCCGGTACTGTCCGTGCTGGTCCGCAGCGCGGCCCTGCAGGCACCCGGCCACGCCGCCCAGCTGCATCTGGCCGCCGCCAACTTCAACGACGAACGCCCCGACGGGGCCTGGCACAGCGAATGGCCGGCGCTCCGTCAGCTTCTCCGCCTGGGCCTGGGCGCCGCCGTGCAGCTCCGCGAACTTGCCGGGGGCCTGCAGGTCTTCCCCCAGGCCATGCGGCGGAACCTGGACCTGTCCGGCCCGCTGCTGCTCAGCGAGGCCGTCACGGCCGCCGTCGCGCCGCTCCTGGCGGGCGCCGCGGGTAAGAACGGCGCGGACGGCAAGCAGCGGCTGCAGGCAGCGGTGGACGAGACCCTCCGGGTCCCGGCCGCGGACCAGCCGTCCACCTACCGGCGGCTGCTCCGCGCAGCCGTCCCGGCGGACCTGCTCTCCGACGCCCGGCTGGAGGAGCTGCTCGACCCGGCCAACTACCTCGGCGAGGCCGCCGAAATCTCCCGGCGCATCCTCGCCGCCTATCCGGAGTACAGCGTCACCGACACCGGTGCCGGTTCCCGCACCGCCCCACCGACCCCCGAGCTGAACGGAGCCTCCCGTGGCTAGACCAACACTCAAGGCAGTCCTGCTGTCGCCCCAGCGCCCGCTGGGCGAGAAGCCCCTCCTGGTGGTGGGCCCATCGCTGGGCACGTCCACGCTGCTATGGACCCAGGCAGGCGCCCTGCTCGGGGACGACGTCGACGTCGTCGCCTGGGATCTGCCGGGCCACGGCATCTCACCGGCCGCGAAGGAGACGTTCACCGTCGCCGAACTGGCAGACGCCGTCGTCGAGCTGGTGGATTCGATCGCCCCCGGAGCGAACTTCCACTACGCCGGCGTGTCGCTGGGCGGGGCCACCGGCCTGCAGCTGGGCATCAAGCACGGCGAACGGCTCAAGAGCCTGTCCGTGCAGTGCACCGGAGCGAAGCTCGGCACGCCCGAGGGCTGGCTGGAACGCGCGGAAACCGTCCGCACCCAGGGAACGCCCGTGATGATCCAGGGCTCGGCGCAGCGCTGGTTCGGCCCCGGCTTCATGGAACGCCAGCCGGAACTCAGCGGCCGGCTGCTGCACAGCCTGCGCGACGCCGACCGGTTCAGCTACGCCTTCTGCTGCGAGGCCCTCGCCGGCTTCGACGTCGGGGACGAGCTCGGCAGTATCAGCGTCCCCACCCAGGCCGTCGCCGGCGCCCAGGACAGCGTCGCCCCGCCGTCCTTCGCCGAGGCGATCGCCGAAGGGATCACGGCCGGCGGCGGCACCGCCAGCGCCGTCACGCTTGAAGGCGTGGCACACCTGGCCCCGGTTGAGGCGCCCGGCCACGTCGCCGAGCTGCTGCGGAGCCTCATCACGTGGACCGAATCCAGCGGAGCAGCCAAGTGACCGACCCCCAGCAAAACCGCCCCCAGCACAGCGCCCCCCAGGCCTCCGGCCCGGATGTCAGCGGCGCAGCGCGCAACGGGGTCGTCCAGCCGGAGGCCACCAGCCAGGAAATCTACGACGGCGGAATGGCCGTCCGGCGCGAGGTGCTCGGAGCCGCGCACGTGGACCGGGCCAACGCCAGCAAGGATTCCTTCACCGAGGACTTCCAGGACATGATCACGCGGATCGCCTGGGGCGGCATCTGGACCCGGCCAGGCCTGACCCGGCAGATGCGCTCCGCGGTCACCATCACTGCGATGGTGGCCCACGGCCACTGGGAAGAACTGGCCATGCACCTCCGCGCCGCCGTCACCAACGGCCTGAGCCGGGACGAGATCAAGGAAATCCTGCTGCAGACCGCCATCTACTGCGGGGTCCCCTCCGCCAACACCGCCTTCAAGACAGCCCAGCAAGTATTCCACTCCATGGACAACGCAGAAATGGACAAGACCCCATGAACCAGGCCTACCTGTACGACGCGGTGCGGACCCCGTTTGGGAAGTTCGGCGGCGGTCTCGCCGGTGTCCGTCCGGATGATCTTGCCGCGCATGTGATCGGTGAGGCCGTGAAGCGCGCGCCGAAGCTCGACGTCGAGCGGATCGACGAGGTGGTGTTCGGCAACGCCAACGGCGCGGGCGAGGAAAACCGCAACATCGCCCGGATGGGAACCCTCCTGGCGGGCCTGCCGGTCTCGATCCCCGGCACCACGGTCAACCGGCTCTGCGGTTCGTCCCTGGACGCGGCGATCATCGCGTCCCGGCAGATCAACACCGGCGACGCGGAGCTGATGCTGGTCGGCGGCGCCGAGTCGATGTCCCGGGCGCCGTGGGTGCTGCCCAAAACCGAGAAGCCCTACCCGGCGGGGGATATGACCCTGGTCTCCACCACGCTGGGCTGGCGTCTGGTGAATAAGGCCATGCGCCCGGACTGGACCGTGTCCCTGGGCGAGGCCACCGAACGGCTGGCGGAGAAGTACGGGATCACCCGGCAGGCGCAGGACGAATTCTCCGCCAGCTCCCACAACCTCGCCGCCGCGGCCTGGGACGAGGGGTTCTACGACAGGCTCGTCACCGTGGTCCCGGGCACGGATCTGGTCCGGGACGAGGGCATCCGGCCCGGGTCCTCGGCGGAGAAGCTCACCGGGCTCAAGACCGTGTTCCGGACCGAGGACGGCACCGTCACCGCCGGGAACGCCTCGCCGCTGTCCGACGGCGCATCCGCGGCCTGGCTCGGGTCCGAGAATGCGGCCGGGATCCTGGGGCTGGAGCCGCTGGCCCGCATCGCCGGCCGGGGCGCGCACGCCACCGACCCCCAGTACTTCGGCTACGCCCCCGTGGAGGCCGCGAACAAGGCCCTCGCCAAGGCTGGCATCGGCTGGGACCAGGTCGGCGCCGTCGAACTCAACGAGGCCTTCGCCGCGCAGTCCCTGGCCTGCATCACCGCCTGGGGCATCGACCCGTCCATTGTGAACCGGCACGGCGGCGCGATTGCCATGGGCCACCCCCTCGGCGCCTCCGGCGGCCGCATCCTCGGCACCCTGGCCCGCTCCCTGCAGGTCTCCGGTGAACGCTGGGGCGTCGCCGCGATCTGCATCGGCGTCGGCCAGGGCCTCGCCGTCGTCCTCGAAAACATGACCGTTGCCGGAACCAACACAGGAAAGGCTTAAGCGAATGCTGAACTTTGTAGACAGCGTCGGCGAGGCCGTTGCCGGCATCAAGGACGGCTCCACCGTCATGATCGGCGGCTTCGGCAACGCCGGCCAGCCGTTCGAGCTCATCGACGCGCTGATGGACTGCGGGGCCACCGGCCTCACCGTGGTCAACAACAACGCCGGCCAGGGCGACCAGGGCCTCGCGCTGCTGATCAAGGAAGGCCGGGTGAAGAAGATGATCTGCTCCTTCCCGCGGCAGTCCGACTCCTGGCACTTCGACGCGAAGTTCCGCGCCGGCGAGATCGAACTCGAACTCGTCCCGCAGGGCAACCTCGCGGAGCGGATCCGCGCCGCCGGCGCCGGGATCGGCGGCTTCTTCACCCCCACCGGCTACGGCACCATGCTGGCCGAAGGCAAGGAAACCCGCATCCTCGACGGCCGCGGGCAGGTCTTCGAGACCCCCATCCACGCCGACGTCGCGCTCATCAAGGCGTTCACAGCCGACGGGAAGGGCAACCTCGTCTACCGCAAGACTGCCCGTAACTTCGGCCCGATCATGGCCGCCGCGGCCAAACACACAGTGGCCCAGGTCACGGAGATCGTCCCTTCGGGCGGCCTGGACCCGGAGATCATCGTGACCCCCGGAATCTACGTCAACAGCATTGTGAAGGTGGCCTGAGATGAGCATCCAGTCCAACCGCCAGGCCGGCATCCAGACCTCTGAAAAGCCGCTGGGTCGTGATGACCTGGCCCGCCTGGTGGCCCGGGACATCAAGCCCGGCTCCTTCGTGAACCTGGGCATCGGCCAGCCCACCCTGGTCTCCAACTACCTCGAGCCGGAACAAAACATCACGCTCCACACCGAGAACGGCATGTTGGGCATGGGCCCCGAAGCCACCGGGGACCAGATCGACGGCGACCTCATCAATGCCGGCAAGATCCCGGTGACGGAACTCCCCGGGGCCTCCTACTTCCACCACGCCGACTCCTTCGCGATCATGCGCGGCGGGCACCTGGACATCTGCGTGCTCGGGGCGTTCCAGGTTTCCGCGACCGGCGACCTGGCCAACTGGCACACCGGCGCACCCGACGCGATCCCGGCCGTCGGCGGGGCCATGGATCTCGCCACCGGCGCCAAGGATGTCTTCGTCATGATGACGCTCCTGACCCGCGAGGGGATCTCCAAACTCGTCGAGACCTGCAGCTACCCGCTCACCGGGATCGGCTGCGTGACCCGCGTGTACACGGACAAGGCCGTCTTCCTGACCGGACCCGACGGGGTCGAGGTCCGGGAAACCTTCGGCTGCACCCTCGGGGAGCTGCAGGAGATGGTGCCGGTGCCGCTGCGGGCCGCGTCCGGCGTCGGAAGCTGAGCATCCGCTCGCACCGAATACAGTGGTGCGGGACCGAGAGGCAAGGAAATGATTGACGCAGCAAAGGGCGCCAAGGCCGGTGGCGCGCCGGTGGCCAGTGACCAGTACGTGCAGTCGCTGGCGCGCGGCCTGGCGGTTATCCGCGCCTTCGACACGGACCATCCGAAGATGACGCTGACTGAAGTGGCGGCCCGGACGGACCTCACCCGGGCCACGGCGCGGCGGTTCCTGTACACGCTCGTGGAGTTGGGCTATGTCCGCACCGACGGCAAGATCTTCGCGCTGACCGCCAAGGTGCTGCAGCTCGGCTACGCCTATCTGTCCGGGCTGTCGCTGCCGCAGCTCGCCCAGCCCCACCTCGAGGAGCTCTCGATCCGGCTGGGGGAGTCGACGTCGGCCGCCGTGCTGGAAGGCACGGACATCGCCTACATCGCCCGGGTGGCGACGCGCCGGATCATGACCGTCGGCATCACCGTCGGTACCCGGTTTCCGGCGTACGCCACTTCGATGGGCCGGGTGCTGCTGGCCGCCCTGCCGCCCGCCGAGCTGCAGGACTACCTGGCCAGCACTGACATCCGGCCCCTCACCCCGCTGGCCATCGGGACGCGCGAGGGACTGCTCGCCGAGCTGGCCACGGTGAGGGGGCAGGGCTGGTGCCAGCTGAACCAGGAACTCGAGCTCGGGCTGATGTCGATTGCCGCGCCGGTCCACGACGGCCCCAAGGTCGTCGCCGCCATCAACGTGTCATTGCAGGCCCAGGCGGTCGCGAGCAGGCCCGACCCGGCGGCCTACCTGGACTCGGTGCGGGCGGCGACCGTGGCCGCCGCCGAAGTCATCTCCGCGGACCTGTCCGCCGGGCGTTAGGGCAGCTCAGCTGGAAGGGTCCGTCGCCGGGGCGGTGGAGACCGTGATGGTGACCCCGGCTTCGTCGTCCCGGATCAACAGACGCAGGTCCTTGCCCACAAGGGAGGCGTGGATGTCCTCGCTGTCCGCTGGGGCGATCTGCTCCGCCAGCCGCGTGACCGCCCGCGCCATGGCGCGGCCCCAGTCGTGGGGATCGGTGCTGGACGCTTCGGCCTCGGCCGAGTAGTTCTCGTGTGCTTCGGACATGTACTCCCGCTTCCCGCCCCTGGAGTGCGGCCTGTCAGGCTGATCCGGACAGGCAGCCGGCCCAAAAATGGCTTGGGACGGCAGGCTCCAGTACTTGAGCATGGCCAGTCTAGTGACTCCGGCGCGCGGACGTCCACGCTTCGCGCCCCGGCTGCCGAAGTTACGCGCGGAATCCCGCTAGGATTTCAATCCGGGACACCCCACTCCCCCTTGCCTCCGAAGGACGCCATGCCAGAGAACAGTTCAGCGCCTGACAGCACCCCCCAGGTCAGGCGCGCCGCCGTAATCATCAACCCCGCCAAATCCATTGGCCCGTCGCTCCAGGGCGCCATCCTCCGGTTGTGTGAAACGCAGGGATGGGCCGAGCCGCTCTGGCTCGAAACAACGGTCGAAGACCCGGGCACCGGCCAGGCGCGCCAGGCCCTGGAGGCCAAGGTCGACGTCGTCATTGCCGCCGGCGGCGACGGCACCGTGCGTTGCGTCGCCGAGGTCCTCGCCGGCACCGGAACACCGATGGGCCTGGTGCCGCTGGGAACCGGGAACCTCCTGGCCCGCAACCTCGGTGTGGTCATCACCGATCCCGTCTCGGCCTGTTACGACGTGCTCAACGGCAGCGAAACAGCCATCGACGTCGTCAAGGCGCGGCTGAACCACTCGGACGAGGAGCAGGTGTTCCTGGTGATGGCCGGACTCGGCTACGACGCCGCGATCATGGCCGACACCGTCGATTTGCTCAAGGACCGCATGGGCTGGCTTGCGTACGTGGAGGCGGGCATCCGCAAACTCCCCGGCAAACCGGTCAAGGCCAAGATCAGCGTCGACGGCGGGGAACCCGTCCGCCGCAGGATCCGCAGCGTCATGATCGGCAACTGCGGCCGGATCATGGGCGGAGTTGAGATCTTCCCGGCCGCCAAGGTCGACGACGGCGTCCTGGACCTGCTGGTCCTGGCCCCGCGCGGCCGGCTGGGCTGGCTGGGGGTTGTTGCCGGGATCTTCGGCCGGAACAAGCGCGAGACCGAATCAGTGGAATACTTCCAGGGAAAATCCGCCGAGATCACCCTGGAGCACGAGCAGGAGTTCCAGCTTGATGGTGACCACCTCGGCACCGGGACGCATCTCGCCGTGGCCGTTGAACGCGACGGCCTGAAGATCCTGATGACCACCGCCGCCCCTTAGCCTTGCCTGGAGGTCAGGTCTTCGCTGTCACCGGCCGGCGGCCGGGCTGTGCGCGAGAATCTCGGCGAGCTCGGCCAGCCTGTGCGCCCTGGCGGATTCCGCCGGGGTGAAGGGTTCGCCGGGACGGACGAAGGTGATCGGACCGTGCCAGGCGGTCGGGATCCTCAGCACGGTTCCGTCCGGGGCCGGCGTCGTGCCCGCCCCGGCAGAGGCGGCCGCGGTGCCCGTGTCCGGCCGGGCCTCGATCCGTGCGCGCAGGAGTTCAGCGACCGCCAGTGGCAGTTCCGCCGGGTTGGCCGCGATCCTGGCCGCAAGGCTCAGCGCCCCGGTCTGCCCGTCAGCCATGGCCAGCGCCGTCGTGGGCCAGACATGCGGGTCGGTGCCGCCGCCGTCGCGCAGGGCCTTCAGCAGCTCCGCTTCGCCCAGCTCGCCGGGCGCGGACAGCACGAACTCGTCCAGCACGCCGCCGTCGACCGGGTGGACATGGATGCTCAGGATGTTGGTGTCCAGCCTGGCCAGCGACTGCGTGAGTTTCTGCAGTGCCCCCGGCCGGTCCTTCAGCACCGTGCGGGCCCGCCACAGGGCCGGTGCGGCGCCGAGCCGGCGGCGGTGCCGCAGTGCGGGGGCGTGCAGCCAGCGCCGCAGCATCCGCGCCGCGGACGGTTCCGCGACCCAGATGACCAGGACGGTGGCAGTCAGCGTGAGGACCAGAACCTTCGCCACATAGGACAGGGGCGTCCCCACCACCGCGGCATGCACAGCCAGCTCGATCGGCAGCATCACTGCGACGTTGGCCAGGGTCAGCCGGGTCTTGGTCGGTTCGGGCATCTGGCCGCAGACTTCGCAGCTCAGTTCGGAGGGGGCCGGGTCCGGTGTTCCGCCGAGTTTCCTGCCGCGGGCTGAGGGCTTCATGGGTCCCATGATGTCGGGCGGCTGTTACCGGCCTATTGCCGGGCGATGACGATTCCGCTCCGCCTAGCGGCCGCGTCCGCCGGACGCTTGGACAGTCTGATCGACGGTGCTCCCGCCGGTCGGTGCGCCGGTGCGGTCCAGGACCTGTTCTGCGTCCCGGGTCAGGGGGTGGCCGGACGTCCGCCCCGTGCCCGCGCCGGCCAGCTGGGCCAGCAGGTCACGGATTTCGGCCAGCAGCGCGGTGTCCGCCGGGAGCGGCTTATCTTCCGGCTCCGCTGTGGCGAGGCGCTTCTTGACCAGATGGTTGATCCGGTTCATCGGCGCCACGAAGATGAAGTAGACGACCCCGGCCGTGATCATGAACGTGACGAAAGCCGTGATGACCGCGCCGAAGTTGAGGAAGGTCTTCTCGTTTCCCGGCCAGATGGGAAAGCCCAGCCCGTTGGTATCGACCCCGCCGGCCGCCGCGATGATCGGGTTCACGATGTTCGAGGTGAACGCGCCGACCAGGGCGGTGAAAGCGGTGCCGACAACGACTGCGATGGACAGTTCGATCACGTTGCCGCGCAGGATGAAGTCCTTGAATCCTTTGAGCATGGGTCCTCCGGTGTGCCTTGATGTAGTTCTGTGTGCCGTGTCCCGGGTGCGGGGAACAACCGCTAGACGCTATCACTTCTCCCGACCCGGCCCGTCCCCGACCCGGCTGGCCCGCAACCAGGCCCGTCCACTGGCGCACGGGGGACACGGCACCGGGTCCAAGGTCCCTGTCTATTGCCCGGCCGGACCCCGAGGCTAGTCTGGACTAAACGAAAGCGTTGGGGGATTGCTGGTGGATGTACTACGGACACAAACCAGGGACGTGCTGGACGTCAGCGGACTGGTCAGGCACTATGGGGAGCTGACCGCCGTCGACGGCGTTTCCTTCCAGATCCGCACCGGCGAGACTTACGGGCTACTGGGACCCAACGGCGCCGGCAAGACCACCATCATCTCCATGGTCGCGGGCCTGATCCCCGCCAACGGGGGAACCGTCCGCGTGGCGGGCCGGGCCATGACCCCGTCCGAGACGGAGGCCAAGCGAGTTATCGGCCTGGTCCCGCAGGAACTGGCCATCTACCCGGATCTGACCGCGCGGGAGAACTTGAAGTTCTTCGGACGGCTGCAGGGGCTCAGCGGCAGGGAGCTCACCCAGCGCACCAGCGAGGTGCTGGAGCTGATCGGCCTGAGCGACCGTGCCGGTGACCTGACCAAGAAGTATTCAGGCGGCATGAAGCGCCGGCTGAACATCGGCATCGGCCTGCTCCACCGCCCAGCCCTGCTGATCCTGGACGAACCGACGGTCGGGGTGGATCCGCAGTCCCGCAACGCCATCCTCGAATCCGTGGAAAGGCTCTCCGGCGAGGGCATGGCGGTGCTCTACACCACGCACTACATGGAGGAGGCCGAGCGGCTCTGCGACCGGATTGCGATCATTGACGAGGGCCGGATCCAGGCCGAGGGGACCCGGGACGAGCTGATCACACTCACCGGCGGTGTGGACCGGATCAACCTGCGCGGCAGCGGCAGCATGTCCCGGGCCTCGGAGGCCCTGCGCGGGCTGCCGGCCGTCCAGCACGTCGACAACGACGGGGCCGGACTTATCCTCACCGTCAGCGACGGACCCACCGCACTCGCAGGGATCGTGACCGGCGCCGGGCTGGCCGGAATGTCCGTTGCGTCGGTAGAGATTGTCCGGCCCGACCTGGAGTCCGTCTTCCTGCACCTGACCGGCAAAGCGCTGAGGGACTGAGATGCCCGGTCTGTGGATCATGGTCGCGAACGACCTGCGCCAGCGCATCCGGGACAAGTCCGTCTTCATCTTCTCCCTCATCGTCCCGCTCGCGCTCATGGGGGTGTTGAGCCTGGTGTTCGGCGGACTCGGTGAGGACACCGTTGACCTGCAGCCGGCCACCGTCGTCGCCAGCGCGGACGACGCCGACCAGCTGGGTGCCGCGCTGCTGGGCGCCGTTGGTTCACTTGAGATCATGGATGTCACCATCAAGCGGGTTCCCGCCGCGGACGTCCGCCACGAGACCGGGGCCAGCGGCGCCGACCTCGGCATCATTATTCCCGAGGGCTTCAGCAACGCGGTGCTCTCCGGACGGGCCGCGTCGGTCCAGCTGGTCGAGGGTGACAACGCCTCGCTGGAATCCGGCGTGCTGATCTCCGTGGTCCAGGGGGTCGTGGACCAGTTCGCCGCCGGCACGGTGACCGCCGCCGCGGGCGGCCTTTCCGGCCTGCCGCAGCAGGATCTCGCGGCGCTTGCCCGGCAGGCCGCGGCCGGACCGGCCCTGCTCACCCTGGCTGAAGGGCAGGCCGCCGCGGAACAACTCTCGCTCCGCGGCACGCTCGTGGCGGGCCAGGCCGGGCTGTTCCTGATGTTCACCGTCGGATTCGGAGTGCTGGGGCTGCTCGCGGAGCGGGAGCAGGGGACCCTGGCCCGGCTGCGGTCGATGCCTGTCACCAGCGCCGCCGTGATCACGGCCAAGGCCTGCACCGGCTTCATCCTGGGCGTCGTTGCCACCGCCGTCCTGCTCACCGCCGGTTCCCAGCTGTTCGGCGTCTCCTTCGGCTCCCCGCTCGTGGTGGCCGCGCTGATTCTGAGCGTCGTGACTGCCGCGACCAGCCTGACGTTCGTCGTCGCGCGGCTGGTCCGGACGGCGGAGCAGGCCAACGCGGCGCAGTCCATCCTGGCGATGGTGCTGGGGATCGCGGGGGGCGCCTTCTTCCCGGTCGAGGGCACCGGCTTCGCTGCAACGTTGCTGGACCTCAACCCGATCGGTGCGTTCATCCGGGGCCTCGGGATCTCGGCCGGGGGCGGAAGCCTCGGGGACGTGACGGGTCCGGTCGCGGTCATGCTGGCGTTCGCCGCGGCCGGGTTGCTCCTCTCGCGAGTCCTCCCGGACCGGGGGGCGCAGGCATGAGCGCCGTGGTCGCGATCGCCGCCGTGGAGCTGCGGCGTTTTCTGCGGGACAAGTCGAACCTCTTTTTCGTCTTCATCTTTCCGCTCATACTCATCCTGCTGCTCGGTTCGCAGTTCGGTGCCGGCAGCGGCCAGCCCCGGGTGAGCATCGCCGGACCCGGCAGTTCGCTCGCCCAGGCCCTGACCGCCGAGCTGGAGTCCTCCGGCGTCGACGTCACGGCAAGCGGCGCGGACGCGGCCCGGGCGGACCTCAGTCGCGGCCGCACCGACGTCGGCGTTTTCCTTGAGGACGCCGACGCGGACGCTTTCGACGCCGGGCAGCCGGCGGAGCTCGACGTGGTGATGGCCTCGCAGTCCTCCGCCCAGCCTGTGCTGCAGCTGGTCCGCAAGGCTATGCAGGCGGTGGGTCTGGACCGGGGCCAGCTCGCTGCCCTGACCGTCGCCGGAATCCCCGAGGAGCAGGCCCGCACCGCCCTGGAACGGGCCGCCGCGCAGGTGGCGGCGCCGACGGTGGAGATCGTGGACACCGGCGACGTCGTGCAGGAGTTCCGGGGACTGGGGAAGTTCGATCTCGGCGCCTCGCAGCAGCTGCTGCTCTTTATCTTCCTCAGCTCACTCACCGGCGCGGCCACCCTGATCCAGGCGCGGCGCTTCGGTGTCGTCGGCCGGACCATGTCCGCCCCGGTGTCCAGCGGCCAGGTCGTGGCCGGGCAGGCACTGGGACGCTTCGCCATCGCCTTCGTCCAGGGCGGATTCATCATGGTCGGCACCGCGTTGCTGTTCGGCGTCGACTGGGGCAACCCGTGGCTCTCTGCGCTCGTGCTGGTGCTTTTCTGCGCCGTCTCGGCAGCCGCCGCGATGATCGTCGGCTCGGTGATGGACAACGACACCGCCGCCGCCGGCGTGGGCGTGGGGGGCGGGCTCGTCCTGGCGGGCCTGGGCGGCTGCATGGTGCCGCCCGAGTTCTTCCCGGAAACGCTGGCCGCGATCTCCTTCGCCACGCCGCACCGCTGGGCCTATGAGGCGCTGGCCGCCATCCAGCGCCAGGACGGCACCCTCGGTGACGTCCTGCCCGAGCTGGGCGTGCTGGCCGGCATGGCCGCCGCGCTGCTCGTGCTGGGCGCCTGGCTCCTGCGCCGGAGCCTCAGCCGGGCCCTGTAGCGGCGGTGACGGCCCTGAACCCGCCAACGGACGCCGACGATTTCATCCCCGACTGCCAGTTCGGCTCCGAGATGTCCATCACCCGGCGGTATGCTCGCCCGGATCTTCGGGGCGCCGCCTGGCGCCCAAGGCCTCCCCGGGGGCCGGCTCCCCTGCCAGGGGCGCCTCGTGGGAAATCCGCTGCGGCACAATGGCCAGCGCCGCCACGGCAATCACGGCAGCTCCAGCAAAGGTGTAGAAACCCCACGGGTAGGCGATGCCGGCTGCCACCAGGGTCCCCGTCACGGCGGGGCCGAGGATCGCACCCAGTCTGCCGACGCCGGCAGAGTAGCCCAATGCCGTGGCCCGCAGACGGCTGGGGAAGAGCTGGCTCACCCAGGCGTACACGAGGACCTGGGAGCTGAAAACGAAGACGCCGGTGACGAACACCGCCGCGTTGAGGAGCAGCTCGTTCTGAATCTTGATGCTCAGCACGGCAAGGAGGACAGCCGACAGGCCGAACCAGAGCAGCACCACCTTTTTTGCGCCGTGTTTGTCCGCGAGGATGCCAGCGATGACGAGCCCGACGACGGCGCCAACGTTGAGCACCAGAAGTTGCCCGATGCCCGCGGCGATGGAGTAGCCCGCCGAAGCCATCAGCTGCGGAAGCCATGTGTTCAGGCCGTAGACGAGCAGGAGCCCCATGAAGGACGCGACCCCGATGCCGGCTGCCACCACGGGGTAGGGCTTCCTTGCGAGGTCGCGGAAGCTTGCCGCCTCCGTAGGTTCGTTCGCCTCCTTGACCGGGGGCAGGGACTCGGGCAGCTTGAACCACAGGAACGGCAGGAGCGCCAGCCCGGCCATGCCGCCGATCACAAACATTGTCCGCCAGTTGGGGATCAGCAGGAGTGCCAGGAAGGCAGTGATGACGGCACCGACGTGGTAGCCGGTCATGGTTCTCGTGGTGGACCGGCCGGCCGAGCCCTCCTTGGTGGCGTAGTCGTTCATGTAGGCCAGCGCGGCGGGCAGGCAGGCGCCGAGACCCAGGCCGGCCAGCAGCCGGAACGTGCTGAACACAAGGACGTTCGGGGCGATCACCACCGCGAGGGTGAACACGGAGAACCAGGCGACGCAGGCGATCAGCAGCCGGCGGCGGCCGAACCGGTCCGAGAGCGGGGCGATGAAGAGCGCGCCCAGCCCCACGCCCACCAGGGAAATCGTCGCGGCAAGGGTGGCTCCCACGGCGTCGAACCCGAGTTCCTGCGTTTTGATCAGCGTCGGGATGACGGTGCCCAGCACCACCAGATCGAAGCCGTCAAGCACCATGGCCAGCCAGCAAAGCCAGACGGGCCAGCGGGAAGTGCGGTCAGCGGACGTCATTGGCATGGCAACCTCAAAGGTAGGGCTCGGCGTCGAGCGGGTGGGAAGGCTAAGTCCGGAGCGGCGGGTTCCGGTGCGCGTCAACGGGCACTTCGGCTGCTTCCGACACGAGAGTTCTATCACCACCACGTGTAATCTGGGACACTACAAACCGTTCAATGGAATGCCGGGGTCACCCCGTGACGTTCCCAGGAAGCAGGAATCGTGGCCAACTCGAGCACAGGGGACTCGGTGGTGGACCGCGTGGTCAGGGTGATCTCGGCGTTCCCCGCGGGCGTCACCGTGCTCCCGCTCTCCGAGCTCGCGGACCGGGCCGCACTACCGCTGAGCACCGCCCACCGTCTGGTCCGGCAGCTGGCCGGGCACGGGCTCCTGGAACTGGGCAGCGGGGGATCCGTCCGGCTCGGCCTGCGCCTGTGGGAACTCGTCAACCGGAATTCGCCCACCCTGGCCCTCCGCCAGGCCGCCATGCCTTTTATGGAGGACATCCAGCAGGTGCTGAACCAGAACGTGAACCTGGCCGTGCTGGAGGGCTGGGAAGCGCTGTTCGTCGAGCGCCTCTCCCGCCGCGGCTCCGTGGCGAACCGGGCCCAGATCGCCGGACGGATGCCGGTGCACGTGTCATCTGCCGGGCTGGCGCTGATGGCCAATCAGCCGGCGCCGGTCCAGGCGGCGTACCTTCACCAGTTTCACGATCCTGCCGGCAAGGTCCAGCCGGGGGACGTCCGCATCCTGCTCCAGGAAACGGCCCGACACGGCTTTGCCCAGCTGGCCGGCGTCGTGGACCCGGACACCTGGGGGATTGCCGTCCCCGTGCGGGACGCGAGACACCGCACAGTGGCGGCGCTCGGCGTCGTGGTTCCCCTGCACGAGGTGCGGCTCCAGGCGCTGGTCCCGGCCCTGCAGACCGCTGCCCGCGGGATCGGCCGGCAGCTGCAGGGCGCAACGGGGGAGAATGAATTCCATTCAGCGGAATCCGTGTAACTTCCATCACGTGTCCGGGCGCACACTGGAGCCAGAAAACCACACGGCACCCGGCGCCCACCGGCCGGGGCCCCGCAACGAAGCGAGGACACCATGGCACACCGCAAGGTCATCACCACCCAGGTCGCCATCATGGGCGCCGGCCCGGCAGGGCTGATGCTTTCCCACCTGCTGGCCCAGCAGGGAATCGACTCCACCGTAATCGAGATCCGCAGCCACCAGGAAATCTCGGAAACCGTCCGCGCGGGCATCCTGGAGCACGGCTCCGTGAACATGCTCGTGGACAGCGGCGTCTCGGATCGCGTCCTGCGCGACGGCGACCGGCACGACGGCATCGAACTGCGCTTCAACGGCGAGAGCCACCGGATCGACTTTCAGGACCTCGTCGGCGAGTCCGTCTGGCTCTATCCCCAGACCGACGTTTTCCTCGACCTCGCCGCACGCCGCCAGGCCGACGGCGGCGACGTCCGGTACAGCGTCACCGACACCACGGTCCATGACCTCGAAGGCGCACCGAAGGTCTGGTTCACCGATGCCGACGGCGTGGAATGGGAGCTGCGGGCTGACTTCATCGCCGGAGCGGACGGCTCGCGCAGCCACAGCCGTTTCCAGATCCCCGAGGCCCAGCGCAAGTGGTACTTCCACGAGTACCCCTTTGCCTGGTTCGGAATCCTGGCCGAAGCACCGCGCAGCTCCGACGAACTGATCTACGCCAACTCCGAGAACGGCTTTGCCCTGATCAGCCAGCGGACCGAGACCGTCCAGCGGATGTACTTCCAGTGCGACCCGAACGAGGACGTCAACAACTGGAGCGAGGACCGGATCTGGGATGCGTTCCGCAGCCGGGTCAACGGCAACGGCTTCGAACTCAAGGAGGGGCCGGTCATCGACAAGACGGTCCTGAAGTTCCGCAGCTTCGTGCACGCCCCGATGCGGCACGGCAAGCTGTTCCTCGCCGGCGACGCCGCCCACACCGTCCCCCCGACCGGGGCCAAGGGCCTGAACCTGGCGCTGCACGACGTCAAGGTGCTGTTTGAAGGTCTCGACAGTTTCTACAAGACCGGGAACACCGTGCTCCTGGATGCCTACAGCGACCGCGCCCTGGACCGGGTGTGGAAGGCCCAGCAGTTCTCCTACTGGATGACGTCCATGCTGCACACCCCGGTGGATGCGGGCGACTTCGCCCGTGCGCGCCAACTCGGCGAGCTCAACTCGGTGGTCTCATCCCGCCACGGCCGGGCCTACCTCGCCGAGGCCTACACCGGCTGGCCGGGTGCGCACTGACACCGGGTGCGCACTGACACCGGCGCCCGGCGCCCGGCGGGCTAGGGGACGCGCACCGATTCGGCCGGCGCGGCTTCGACCAGGACCGGCGTCGCACTCCCCTTATTCGTTCCTGCCCCCGCGGCTTTGGCGGACTTCCGGCCCGCCCGGCCGTAGACCAGATACATCGTCACACCCGTGATGACCATGAGCAGCACCGTGTAGACAAAGGTGTTGGAGACCCCGTCGACACCCTCGGCGCCGTCCGTGTTGGCCTTGATCACCAGGCCCAGGGGCTGGTACAGCGGATGGGCCAGGAAGATGGCGGTGTCGTAGTCGTCCAGCATGCTGTTGAAGTTGAGCGCCGTGATCGCCGCGGCTGCCGGCAGGACGATCGGCAGCAGGATCCGGCGGAACACGTACAGCGTTTTGGCCCCCATGATGTTGGCAGCTTCTTCGAGCGAGGAGTTGACGGAGGTGAAGGAGGCCTTGAGCATCCGCAGTGTGAACGGGATCTTGACGGTCACGAAGGCGATGAGCAGGATCACCGTGGTCCCGGTCAGGACGGCGCCGCCCACCAGCGGATTCGGGTGGTCGTAGCTGAGGATCAGGCCCAGGGCGAGCAGGGCGGAGGGGAGAATCCACGGGATGTGGAGGAGGTACTCCACGACCGACGTCACCCAGTTGCGGTATTTCTGCAGGAGCCGGGCCACAAAGAGCAGGCCTCCGACGGCGATCAGCGCGGCCAGTGCGCTGTAAACGATGCTGATGATGAACGGCCGCAGGCCCGAGGGCTGGGTGAGAACCCGGCTGTAGTTATCGAGGGTCAGGCTCCCCGGCAGCAGCTGGCCGGTCTGGATCGCGGCGCCGTCGGCAAAGGAGTACAGCACGATCAGCACCACGGGCAGCGTGTAAACGGCGAACAGCAGGTACGCGGCGGTGTGGACAAGAGCGTTGGCCACGGGATTGCGGATTTGCTGCTTCTGCAGTCCGGAGGAGACTTTTGAAACCGAGAAGTACGTTCCGCCCTTTTCCATCCGGGTCATGACCGCCAGCATCAGGATGGTGGCCACACCGAGGATCACGGCGAGCAGGGCTGCGAGGTCCCTCGACGTCGGGCTATTGCTGAAGGTGAGAATCATTGGCGTGATGGTCTGGAATTCCCGGCCGCCGAGGACCTGCGGTGCGCTCAGGGCTCCGAGGCCGGTCAGGAACGAGAGGACGGTGACGGCGAAGAGTGTCGGCTTGAGCATCGGCAGGACGATCCGCCGAAGGATGGTCCAGGTGGAGGCCCCCATGTTCCGGGCCGCCTCGATGGTCTGGTAATCCACGCCCTTCAGCGCGTTGGTGACGAACAGCATGTGGTTCGTCGTGGTGGCGAACGTCATGACGGCCAGGACGGCAAAGAAACCGGAAAACCAGCCGGGATCCATGCCGGGAAACAATCCCACCAGGAAACCGGTCACGATCCCCTTGTCCCCGTAGATGAACTTGTAGCCCGCCGCCAGCACAATGCCGCCGTAAATGAAGGTGGTGGCGTAACCGAGGAACAGGACCCTTGAGCCGCGGATCCTGAAGTACTGGGTCACCAGCACAATGAAGATTCCCACCACGTTGACCGTGATGGACAAGGCGACCGCCAGCAGGAAACTGTTGCCCAGGGCTTTCATTGCCCGCTGGGAGGAGAAGAGCTTTTCGGCGGCGCGCCCGGAGAAGCTCCCGTCCGGGAAGAAGGTCTGGATCAGCACATTGGCATTGGGCCAGACGAGAAAAGCCGCAATGAACCAGGTCAGTACGATCCCGACGATCAGGACTGCGGGGGAACGGAGCATGCTCCGGGTGCTCCCGCCGTTCGAGCCGCCCCCCGTGCTCACAGGCTGGTCACTTCCTGCAGACGGTTTCCGAGTGAGACACCTGTTTCCGGATGGTACTGGAGGACATGGGAGGGCTGGACATACACCGTGGTCTGGCTGCCCGTGGCCGGATGGGTCCCGCCATCCTCCTTCACCAGCAGCCGGATATCGGCGTCGTGGCAGCGGACGATGAACCGGCTGTGCAGGCCGTGATAGGTCTTCGAGACGACGGTTCCCTGCACGGGGACAGCCGAGCCGTTGCCGCCGGCGGGATCCAGCGATGCCTTTTCCACGCGAAGGTAGGAGTTGGCCGTGGGATCGAGGACGTGACTTGACTGCCGGTTCAGCTCGGCGACGAACCCGGCGGTCAGGCGTGAACTGTCCCCGATGAAATTGCAGACGAACTCGGTGGCGGATTCGTCGTAGATGCTCTGCGGAGTGCCAATCTGCTCCACCACCCCCTTGTTGAAGACGGCCACCCGGTCACTCATCGCCAGGGCCTCGTCCTGGTCATGGGTGACGTAAACCGTGGTGATGCCGAATTCGCTCTGGAGATCCTTGAGCTGCTGCCTGAGCTGGTGGCGAAGCTTGGCGTCCAAATTGGAGAGCGGCTCATCGAGCAACAGGATCTTGGGCTGCAATACGAGCGCCCGGGCGACGGCGACGCGCTGCTGCTGTCCGCCGGAGAGCTCTGCCACGTTTTTGCGCAGCTGGTCCTCGGACAGGTCAACCCGCCGGGCGATGTCGCGGACGAGGCGGTCACTTTCGGCCGGCTTCTCCTTGCGCACGCGGAGGCCGAAGGCGATGTTCTCCCACACGCTCATGCTGGGGAACAGGGCATAGTTCTGGAACACCATGCCGACCTGGCGCTTATCGCTCGGGAGCCGGGTGACGGCCTTGCCGTCGACGTAGACCTCCCCGGCGGACGGCTCAATGAATCCCGCCAGGGTGCGGAGCGCGGTTGTCTTTCCGCAGCCCGAGGGTCCAAGCAGCGTGAAGAATTCCCCCGGTTCCACCTGGAGATCGAGGTTGGGGATGGCGGTGAAGTCGCCGAAGGTGACTTCGATGTTCTCGAAACGGATCATGGCAACCTGTCCTGTGCTGGCGGCGAAGCGGGGTATCTGGCGGTAAAGGCATGGGCTGCAGCCGGCCGGCCGCAGCCCATGCACGGGTCAGCTCATGTATTCCAGTTCGATCTTTTCCACCCAGGCGCCCATGTTCTCCTGCACGAAGTTCCAGTCGATGTCCTGCTGTTTGAGCGTGTTGAAGAATTCGACGACTTCGGGCTTGGCCCTGGCCGCGGCTGCCTTGTTGACCGGCATGGAGTTGAACTGCTGGGCCCATTCACCCTGGGTCTTCGCGCTGCCGAACCAGTCGATGAACTTCAGGGCCTCATCCTGCTTGTCGGTTCCCTTCACCAGGGCAACCTGCTCGATGGCCAGCGGCACTCCAACGGAAGGCATCACAGTCGCCACGTCGACGTTAAACGACTTTTCACGTTCGGGAATGACTGAGGAGGCCATCTGTCCCATGTCCGTCTCCCCCGAGGCGATGCGGGCGAAAAGGTCGGTCTTGGCCACTGCGGGCGTCCCGTTCTTGAAGTACGCTTCGACCTGCTTCCACCCTTCGTCCGAGACGCCCAGGTCGCCGCCGTCGTCCTTGTAGCGCGTCAGAATGCCAGCGAAGACCAGCTGCGCGGTGGCCGTCCCGAGGCCGGTGACCCGCTCGTAGCGGGATTTGAACTTGTCCTGGGTCCACAGATCGGTCCAGTCCTTGGGGGCCTCGTCCGCGCTGAACTTCTCCGTGTTGTAGCCGAGGAGGATGGCCTGCTGGACCAGCGGCCAGTACGCCTTGCTGTCGGACTGGTCACCCTTGGCGGTGTCGACTTCCGCGGACCAGGCGGGGGTGAACGGTGCGATGGCGCCGGCTGCCTTGACCTGCTCGAAGTACATGTTGTTGAGCCCGAAGGCGACGTCCGCGATCGGATTGTTCTTCTCCGCGATCAGCTTGTTGGTGGCGTCCGCGCCGCCGGCGCCGACGATTTCGATCTTGAAGCCGGCCGCTGCTGCCTTCGTCGTCAGCCACTCGCCGCGGCCTTCACCGTTGGAATTGGTGTAGACGATCAGTGTCTCGCCGGAGGGCGGCCCCGAGGGGGCGACGGCGGCGGGTCCGGTAGCTGTTCCGGACGCGGCGGGGGCTGCGGCGCCCGCTCCACAACCGGAAAGAAGGGCGACGGCGACGGCGCCGGCAACCATGGTTTTCAATCTGCGCACGGGTGAGACTCATTTCTGAACGGGGCCAGATGGCATTTGTCCGGCCAGCCTATAGCGGCGGACGCCGGATTTAGCGGTCATGACTATCAAATCGATAAAATAGCCTGACCTTGGCCACCGAGTCTGGTGCGTCCGGGTGAACGTCCGGCGCCCGCGGCGTCAACCCGCGGTGAACATCCGGGAGCGCCCTGCTTTCCCGCAGGTTCGCCGGCCGCGTTCCCGGCGGTGACAGGGATCCCTCGACATGCCCGGGGACCAGGAATAGCCTTTATTCGTCCCAACCGACAAAGATGACGGAAAGGTGCCCGACATGGGAACTGCAGAGAATGTTGAACTGGTCCGGCGGGGGTACGAGGCCTTCAACGCAGGAGATATGGCGACCCTCAGCGAGTTGTTCGCGGAGAACGCAGTCTGGCACGTTGCCGGAAGTGGCGTTCTGTCGGGGACCAAACAGGGGCGTGATGCTGTCCTGGCGTACTTCGGTGAACTGGGAGCACGCACGCAGGGGTCCTTCCAGGCCACTGTCCAGGACATTGTCGGCGGGGAAAACCACACGATAGCGATCCATCAGACCCGCGGAGAAAGCAACGGCAAAACCTTGGACCTGGCCACTGTCATCGCGTTTGTGATCCGCGGGGGAAAGATTGCGGAGGGGCGGGAGTTCTCCGAAGACACGGCCAAGACCGACGACTTCTGGACCTGACGGGACAGCCGGTTCGGCCCGCAACGGACGCGGGAGCCCTAGGCCCCATCTCGACCAGTCCAGCTGGGGCGAACGCAGCAGGGCCAGGCTCAGCCCCTATCTTGCGTTGCGCGGCATCATCGACGAACCGGTGCCGCCCGGCGGCGGCGGTGAATACTGGGGGCGCGGGCAGCTGTTCGGCATCACGCCCGCGTCCCGCGGCCGGACCTACTGGTATGCCTCCTACCGGTCGGGACTGGGTTCCGGTGGCATCGACGTCGAGGCGACCCTGGCGCACGCCCGGGCACGGTTGTCCGGCCGGGCGGCCGGAATAGGCCGCGTCCTGGCGGCCGCGTCCTGGCGGCCGCGACTCCGCGGCAGACGCTGGCACAACGGGTGTGGACGGTGCCCTTCCCCGGCAGCTACCAGCGGGACGGTGCGGTGCTGGTGGGGGATGCGGCGCACGGCATGACCCCAAACCTGGGTCGGGTGCCGGCTGACGGCGTCGAACGCTGAGCCGGTTCAGGCCATGGCGGTGCGTGCGGCACTGTGCGAGTCGATCGCTTTCTCGTAGCAGTAGGAGTGCTCCACCCCGATGTACGGGCCGAAGTTCGGCACCGGCACGAAGCCGGAGTTCTGGTAGAACTGCCTGCCGTCAGTCTGCACCGAGCCGGCCTCCGCGGTGATGACTGTGATGCCGAGGCTGTGCGCGTGCGCTTCCAGGGCCGCGAGGATGGAGCTGGCCACGCCGGAACCGCGGGTATACGGGAGCACGTAGAGCCGCTTGATCTCGGCGGTGTGCGCGTCGAGGATGCGCAGGCCGCCACAGCCCACAGGCTGTCCGGACGCCTTGTCGTGGGCGACGAGGAACACAGCCGTGTCAGCCTCCGACGGCGGCGGGCCGGGTTCGTGGTCGCTCGTGCCGAAGCGGGCATCGAGTTCGGACTGCTGGGCTGCGCGGAGATCCGCGCCCACCGGGTTGGCCCAGGTGACCTGCCGGATGGTGAGCCGCGGGTTCGTCTGCATGGCTGCCTCGCTTCGCCGAAGGGTTATGCAGATCGACGTTAGGCACCGCCGGTTTCGGCCGTGTTTCCTGCGCGTAAGGGTTCGGAGAATTCCGCTACAGCCTGCCGCCGGCGGGGTCCTCCGCCGTCGGGTCCACCAGTGCCAGGCCGCCGACCGGACTGTCGTCCCAGTGGATGAGCCGCCAGCCGGCGTCGGGATCCCCTTCCAAAGCCACAATCCCTGTGTTGGCGAGGACGTGGCGGGCAGCGAAGCCGGCCTCCACATTGCCGGCCCGAAGCCCCGCCCAGACGCGGATCGCGGCGCCGTGGCTGACCACGGCCACCGTCGCGGCGTCGCCGGTCGCTGCGGCCGCGGCGGCGATCTGTGTGATCGAGGCGTCGTAGCGTTCGAAGAAGTCGTGCCCGCTGGGCCCGGCCGGCATCCTGCGGTGCAGTTCCCCGGCCGCCCAGCCAAACACGGTGCCGAGGTAGCGCAGGTGCGATTCCTTGTCGGTGAGCTTCTCCAGGGACCCGGCTTCGATCTCCCGCAGGCCCTCCAGCACCTCGACCTCCAGGCCGCGGAGGCTGGCGAGCGGCGCGGCCGTGACCTGGGTGCGGATCAGCGTGGAGGCATAGAGAAGGTCGATCTGCTCATTCGCCAGGGACCGCGCCAGCGCGGCGGCCTGCCGTTCGCCGAGCGCGGTGAGCCCGGGGCCCGGGTGGGCAGTGTCCAGCTGGCCCAGGACGTTTCCCGGTGTCTGGCCATGGCGGATAAGCAGAAGCCTCATGCCAGGTGGTCCACCAGCTTGTCCGCGATGCCCGTGTACTTGCCCGGGGTGAGTGCCAGCAGCCGAGCTTCGGCGTCCGCCGACAGGCCCAGGCCCTGGACGAATTCCTGCATCCTGGCCGCATCGACGCGCTGCCCGCGGGTCAGGTCCTTGAGCCGCTCGTAGGGGTTTTCCATGCCTTCGACGCCGGCGATGGCCTCGGCGCGCATGACCATCTGGATGGCCTCGCCAAGGACTTCCCAGTTGGTGTCGAGGTCCGCCGCCAGCACGTCCTCCGCAACTTTCAGACGGTCCAGGCCCTTGGCCACATTGGAGATGGCGAGCAGGGAATGGCCGAATGCCACGCCGATGTTGCGCTGCGAGGAGGAATCGGTGAGGTCCCGCTGCCAGCGGGAGGTGACCAGGGTGGAACCCAGGACATCCAGCAGCCCGGAGGAAATCTCCAGGTTCGCCTCGGCGTTCTCGAAGCGGATCGGGTTGACTTTGTGCGGCATGGTGGAGGAGCCGGTGGCGCCCGCGACCGGGATCTGCACGAAGTAGCCGATCGAGATGTAGCTCCAGATGTCCGTGCAGACGTTGTGCAGGACCCGGTTGAACCGTGCGACGTCAGCGTACAGTTCCGCCTGCCAGTCGTGGCTTTCGATCTGCGTGGTCAGCGGGTTCCAGCTCAGGCCCAGTCCTTCGACGAAGCTCTTGGCGACGTGCTCCCAGTCGGCGCCGGGGACTGAGGCCACGTGCGCCGCGTAGGTGCCGGTGGCGCCGTTGATCTTGCCGAGGTACTCGGTCCGGGCGATGCGGTCCAGCTGGCGGGTCAGGCGGTGCGCGATGACGGCCAGTTCCTTGCCGAGGGTGGTGGGGGTGGCCGGCTGGCCGTGCGTGCGCGAGAGCATCGGCACGGCCCGGTTGTCCCCGGCCATGGCGCTGATCTGTGCGACCAGCTGCCGGGCGGAGGGCAGCCAGACGTCCTCCACGGCGCCCTTGATGCCCAGGGCGTAGGAGAGGTTGTTGATGTCCTCGGAGGTGCAGCCGAAGTGCACCATGGCGGTCAGGTGGTCGATCCCGATCCCGGGCAGGCGGCGTCCGATGTAGTACTCGACGGCCTTGACGTCGTGCACGGTGACGGCTTCGATGTCAGCCAGCTCGGCAACCGAGCCGGCGTCGAATTCGGTGACGACGGCTCGCAGCTTCTCCTGCTGCTCTGCCGTCAGCGGTCCGGCGCCGGGGAGCACGCTGGTGCCCGTCAGGTGGATGAGCCATTCCACCTCGACGGCGACCCGGTCGCGGTTGAGGGCGGCCTCGGAGAGATAGTCGACCAGCGGCGCGACGGCGGACTGGTACCGGCCGTCCAGCGGGCCGAGCGCGATCTGTTGTGAAGACGCGGCAAGGGCCAGGCGTCCGGACGGCGTGCGGGTATCGGCTGTGGCGGCAGTTTCAGGCATGCCCCGATTCTTTCACGAAGTCCCGCCGCGCCTTAAGCGCGCCGATCCATGTGACTTCCGGCCGGGATTTCGCGGTGCTCCCCTGCGGTTCCACCGGCAGTTGTCCACATGGCCGCGCGGGGAGCTTCAGATCGCGCGCCGGGACCCCTAACGTCGACGTTATGACCAGCGGGAGCGCCCACACACCAGCGACAACGTGAACACCGGCAACAACGCCGGGGGCGGCGGGCCGTCCGCGGGGGGTGTCCGGGCCTCTGATGCCGCAACGTGCGCCTCGCGCAGCTACGAGGTCCAGCAACTTGCCGCCCGGGTGGGCGCCTGCGCAGACCGCACCGATGCTGTGCTGGCCCGGTTGGTCCGCGTCGAATTGCAGAGCTGGCAGTCCCCGGCCGGGCGCGCCTACCGGACGGCGGTGTCCCTGCAGGCGGCGTCCCTGCGTCGGTGCCGGGCAGCCCTGGAGGAGGCCGCTGCCGCCGTACTCCGGCACGCCCGGAACGTGGCACTGTCCCCGGGGCGGCCGGGGCCCTGATGGCGGAGGTTTCGCCGGCCGGCGCCGGGGGAGTGCCCAACCCCGCCGCTCCGGTGGATGGGATGCTGCGGATCCGGGGCGGAGTGGGCGGCCTCAGTTTCTCGTTCGAGGAGCTGCTGGCAGGGGCCTCGGCCCTGGACGGGGTCGTCCGGGAACTGGCGGAAGCGGAGGCGGAGGCAGAACTGGTGCGCCGCGCCCTGTTCCCCTACCAGTTTGATTCGTACTCCTCCGGCAGCACTGCGATTACCGCCGTCGGGGAGGGAGCCCGGGCCCTCGGCCGCGTCCGGACGGAGCTCGAGCGTCTCTGCGCTGAGGTCCGGGCGAGCCACCGGGAGTACGAGTCCGCCGAAGCCACGAACACCCTGCTCCTGCGGATCGGTCGGACCGGACCCGGATACGGGCCACTGTGGGGGCTGGCTGGTCTGCCGCCGCTGACCGTCCGCGACACGGTGGAGGACGAGTTCTCGCTGGCGCCCGGAAGGCTGGCGTTGCTGCTGGGTCTGCCGGCGGGCGTTTCAGCGGCAGGGGGACCGGCGGGCGGTGTCCGGGCCGCGATCCGCGGTTTGACGGACGCGCCGGGCCTGGACTTCCTGCGGCCCCGGCCCGTCTGGATCGCGGGCCGGGAGACCCGGACGGAGGAGGCCGATGTCTCCCCGGCCGGGCTGCTGCTGCGGGCCGGGGCCGTCGGCCGGAGCAGCGGCGATATCGAGGTCCTCCAACTGGGGGAGCACGGCAACCGCGCCTGGGTGGTGATCATCCCCGGAACGCAGCTGGACGGACTGCCGAAGGGCACCAATCCCTTCGACGCCGCCGGCATTGCAGAGGGCCTCGGCTACGACTCGGCCCAGACCACCGCGGCCATCCGTCAGGCCCTGGCGGAGGCCGGCGCCGAGGCGGGCGACCAAGTGGCCGCCGTCGGCTACAGCCAGGGCGGCATCCACGCCATGAACCTCGGCCGTGACAAGGCGTTTTTGGCCGACTACGAGCTCAAGTTCGTGCTCACGGCAGGTTCCCCGGTGGGCGGGATCGAGCCCGGGCCAGGCACCGGCAGCCTGCACCTAGAGCACGAGCAGGACTGGGTGCCCGGGGCGGACGGGACGCCCAACCCCGACCTCAAGGATCGGGTGACCGTCACTTTGACCACTCCGATCCCCGAACGCGAATGGCTGGAGCCAGGGATGGGGCCAGGCCACGCCATGGGCCGCTACGCAGACGGCGCCCGGGACGTCGCGGCCAGCCAGGATCCGTCACTCCAGGCCTCGACCGCCGCGCTCGCGGCCGTGGTCGGCGCGGGCGGAACCGCTACGGTGACCCGCTTCTCGCTCCGGCGGGAAGCCATGCCGACCCAGCCGGGAACGCCCGTCGCCCCGGGGCCGCGGCGCAGCCCGGGAGGAACTCCCCCGGATTCCGCCCGGCAGCCAGCGGCCTAGGGACCTATTCCCGCGCCTCGTTCCCGCCCCTCATTCCCGCGCCGCCTTCCGGGCCCGGGCCGCGCCGGGGTTCCGGGCACCCTGCCCTAGCGGTCGAGCGCGGGGAGGAAGCCAGCCACGAGAGACACCGCACTGATAATGAGCGCGGCGAACACCGCCGTCCAGAAGAAGGAATCAATGGTGAAGTGCACGGTCGTGTAGCTGCTGATCCAGGACGTCAGGTAGAGCATCCCCGCGTTGATGACAACAGTGAAAAGGCCCAGGGTGAGGATGGTGATCGGCAGCGACAGGAGACTGACGATCGGCTTGACGAAGGCGTTGACGAGGCCGAAGATCAAGCCGATGAACAGATAGCCCAAAATGATGCTGACGGTGCTGCTGCCCGCGGTGGAGATATCCAGGCCGGTGAGGATCCAACACGCGATGGCCAGGGCCAGCCCGTTGACGACGACTCGAACGATAAATGAGCGCATTGGCTCATGCTGTCACAGGCCCGGCGGCGGCGGCAGGGACCATATCCCCCTCTTGTGGCAGAGACCCGAGTGGGGCATGGACCCGAAGTAGGCTAGTTGGCATGACTTCATCAGAGAACACGGCCGGGGGCATCAGGCCCCGTCCGGTGGTAGACCTCCTTCCCCGCTACGCGGCCGGCAAACCGCCGGTCCCCGTCGAGGGACTGGTCAGCTACAAGCTTTCCTCCAACGAAAACCCGTTGCCCCCGATCCCCGCAGTGCAGCAGGCCATCGCGGCGCAGACCGACTTCAACCGCTACCCGGATCCGCTGAGCAGCAAGCTGCGCGGCGCGCTCTCCCAGTTCCTGGCGGTTCCCGCCGAGGACATCGTCACCGGCGCAGGAAGCCTCGGGGCGCTGAACCAGTTGCTGGCCACCTTCGCCGGGCAGAACGAAGACGGCAAGCCCGACGAGGTCATCTACGCCTGGCGCTCCTTCGAGGCGTACCCGATCTGCGTTGGCCTGGCCGGCGCCGAGAGCGTCCGGATCCCGCTGACCAGCGAGGGCCGCCACGATCTCGACGCCATGGCCGCCGCGGTAACGGCGCGCACCCGGATGATCCTGCTGTGCACGCCCAACAACCCCACCGGGCCGATTCTGACCACCGAGGAAACCGAGCGCTTCATCAAAAGGGTTCCCTCCGGTGTCGTCGTGGTCATCGATGAGGCCTACCAGGAATTCGTCCGTGACGAGCAGGCCGTCGACGGGATCGAAATGTACCGGAAGTACCCCAACGTCGCAGTCCTGCGGACCTTTTCCAAAGCGCATGGCCTGGCCGGGCTGCGGGTCGGCTACAGCGTTTCCCAACCGGACCTCACGCAGCACCTGCGCGTCTCGGCCACCCCCTTCGCGGTGTCCCAGATCGCCGAAATCGCGGCGGTGACCTCGCTGGAGCACTTCGGCGAGGTTGTAGAAAGGGTACAAAGCCTCGTGGACGAACGGGACCGCGTCACCGCCGGCCTGCGGGGCCTCGGCTGGTTCGTGCCTGAGGCCCAGGGCAACTTCGTCTGGCTCAATCTGGGGGCGGACAGTGCGGAATTCGCGACCCTGGCGGGGGAGCGGGCCCTCTCCGTCCGCGCCTTCGCCAACGAGGGAGTGCGGGTCAGTGTCGGCGAGCCCGAGGCCAACACCCGCTTCCTGGAACTCTGTGCGATCTATACAAAACCGCCGCGGCGTTCCTAGCGCTTAACATGACGGCCGCGGCCAGGCGGCTGCGGATAAAGTAGGGACGAGTAAGCCAATATATATGCCGGACCGGGAATGTATTACCGGTCCGGCATATACCCCAGCGATTGCGGCGCATTCGGATGCGGCAGGCAAGGAGACGGTATGGGCGCCACACATCTGCCCTCTACCGAGTTCGATGGAACCGGCATTGAGGACCGGCTCGAGGCGGAGGCCGAAGCCCGCCTGGGCGATCCGGCCGAGCCGATGGTGCAGCTCCTCGCACCCGATGGCACGTTCGGCTCCGATCCCGTGTTCTCGGACTACGCCGAACGGCTCGATCCGGAGAAGCTGCGCGGATTTTACGCCGACATGGCGAAAATCCGCCGCTTCGACGTGGAGGCAACCGCGCTGCAGCGGCAGGGCCAGCTGGCCCTCTGGGTTCCGCTCACCGGTCAGGAGGCCGCCCAGATCGGATCCGGCCGGGCCAGCCAGCCGCAGGACTACATCTTTCCCACCTACCGCGAACACGGCGTCGCCCTCACCCGCAACGTTGACCTGGCCGAGCTGCTGCGCCAGTTCCGCGGCGTCTCCAACGGCGGCTGGAACCCCAAGGACACCAACTTCCACCTCTACACCCTGGTCCTCGCGGCGCAGACCCCGCATGCGGTCGGCTACGCGATGGGGATCCAGCGCGACCAGAAGTTCGCGGCGTTGTCCGCACTCGCGGGCGGAACTGGCCAGGCCGCGGAGCCCAAGGCTGCCGTCATGGTCTACTTCGGCGACGGCGCCAGCTCCGAAGGCGACGTCCATGAGTCCATGGTCTTCGCAGCGTCCTACAAGGCCCCCGTGGTGTTCTTCTGCCAAAACAACCACTGGGCGATCTCCGTGCCCAGCTCCGTGCAGACCCGCATCCCGCTCGCCGACCGGGCCAAGGGCTACGGATTCCCGGGCATCCGGGTGGACGGAAACGACGTGATCGCCGTCCATGCCGTCACCGAGTGGGCGCTGGAGCGTGCCCGCCAGGGCGGGGGCCCGGTGTTGATCGAGGCATTCACCTACCGTGTTGGCGCCCACACCACGGCCGACGATCCCACCAAATACCGGGAATCCGCGGAGGAAAACCGGTGGCGGGCGAAGGATCCGCTGGAGCGCCTGGAGAAGTACCTCCGCGCCGGGGGAATGGCCGATGACGCCTTCTTCGAGCAGGTCAGGGCCGACGGCGACGAACTCGCCGCCTACGTCCGCAAGACCACCTACGATCTCGAAACTCCGGACATCCGGACTTCCTTCGCCAACACCTACGTGGAGGCCCACCCGCTCGTGGCAGAGGAGCTGGCCTGGTTCGAGGAGTACAGCGCGGGCTTCGCCGATGAGGCAGGACCCGCGGAGACAGCCCGGGCAGAAGGTGCGGCCAACTGATGACCACCATGACCATTGCCAAGGCCATCAATGAAGGCCTCCGCGCGACGCTGAACAACAACCCCCGTGCCCTACTCATGGGCGAGGACATCGGACCCCTGGGCGGCGTGTACCGCATCACCGACGGCCTGATCGCGGAGTTCGGCGCAGACCGCGTGGTGGATACCCCGCTGGCGGAGTCCGGCATCATCGGCACCGCGATCGGGCTGTCGCTCCGCGGCTACCTGCCCGTTTGCGAAATCCAGTTCGACGGCTTCGTCTTCCCGGGCTTTAACCAGATCACCACCCAGCTGGCAAAAATGCACGCCCGCAGCAACGGCAACCTGACCGTGCCGGTCGTCATCCGGATCCCCTACGGCGGCGGCATCGGATCGATCGAGCACCACTCGGAGTCCCCGGAGGCGCTCTTCGCCCACACGGCCGGCCTGCGGATCATCACCCCGTCCAACCCGCACGACGCCTACTGGATGATCCAACAGGCCGTCGACTGCCAGGACCCCGTGATCGTCTTCGAACCGAAGCGGCGCTACTGGCTCAAGGGCGAGGTCGACACGCAATCGCCCGGACCCTCCGCGGACCCGTTCAAGGCACACGTGCTCCGCGAGGGAACAGACGCCACCGTCGTGGTCTATGGACCCCTGGTCCCGGTCGCCCTGGCAGCTGCCAACGCCGCGGCCGAGGACGGCCACAGCGTCGAGGTGGTCGACCTGCGTTCCATCTCGCCGATCGACTTCGACACCGTCACCGACTCCGTCAAAAAGACGGGCCGTCTGATTGTGGCCCACGAGGCCCCGACGTTCGGCGGCGTCGGCGGCGAAATCGCGGCCCGGATCAGCGAGCGTGCCTTCCACTCACTCGAGGCGCCCGTCATCCGTGTCGGCGGCTTCCACATGCCCTATCCGGTGGCCAAGGTGGAGGAAGACTACCTCCCGGACATCGACCGCATCCTCGAGGCACTGGAACGCGCCCTTTCCTACTGACCGCGCCCCCTTCCCGCTGGCCGCTTCCCGCTGAGGCACCTTCTCCCAACAAGGACACCATGACTCTTCACAAGTTCAACCTCCCCGATGTGGGCGAAGGGCTGACCGAGGCCGAGATCGTCGCCTGGAAGGTCAAACCCGGCGACACTGTGGCCATCAACGATGTCCTGTGCGAAATCGAGACCGCAAAATCCCTCGTTGAGCTGCCCTCGCCGTTCGCCGGCACCGTCACCGAGCTCCTCGTCCCCGAGGGCCTGAGCGTCGACGTCGGGACCCCGATCATCAGCGTGAGCGACTCTGCACCCTCCGGCCCGGCCGCCCCGGCTCCGGCCTCAGACCCGGCACCCGATGCTCCGCTGTACGGAAAGCTGGAAGCGGACTCCTCGGGCGCCGGTGAATCGGCCGGGGGCGCGGCCGTCGGTCCCCTGGTGGGCTCCGGTCCCAAGGCCGACGCCGTCAAGCGCCGCCGGCGGGTGGCCGCACCCGCCGCGCAGCCGGCGGCCGCGTCGGACTCCGTCGCCGGGCCGGCCCCGCTCGCCGAGCCTGTGGAGGCGCACGATATCTGGATCAGCCCGGAGGCCGTCGCCCACGCGAAGGGCCCCGCCCCTGCGGACGGCATCGACCAGCGTCCCACCCTCGGCGGGGCCATCAGCGGCCTGGTCAGCAGGGTCCTGGCCAAGCCTCCCGTGCGCAAAATCGCCCGAGACCTGGGCATCGACCTGGCCGACGTCGTCCCTACCGGCGCCCGCGGCGAGGTGACCCGCGAGGACCTGGTGAGTTACCAGGCGCAGCGCGACGCCGAGGTAGACCAGGCGGACACCTTCTGGGGCAGGACAGGCCGCCCGCAGGGACAGCGGATCGAACGGATCCCGGTCAAGGGCGTCCGCAAGGCGACGGCGCGGGCCATGGTTGAGTCCGCGTTCGCGGCGCCGCACGTCAGTATCTTCGTCGACGTCGACGCCAGCCGGACCATGGAGTTCGTCAAGCGCCTCAAGGCCTCCCGCGACTTCGAAGGCATCAGGGTCTCACCGCTGCTGATCCTCGCCAAGGCCGTCATCTGGGCCGCGGCCCGCAACCCCAGCGTCAACGCGACGTGGGTGGACAACCCGGACGGCAGCGACTCCGCCGAGATCCATGTCAAGCACTTCATGAACCTCGGAATCGCCGCCGCCACTCCCCGTGGCCTGATGGTCCCGAACATCAAGAACGCCCAGGACCTGTCCCTCAAGGAGTTGGCCCTGGCCCTGAACGAGCTCGCCACGACCGCCCGGGCCGGCAGGACCCAGCCCGCGCAGATGCAGGACGGCACCCTGACCGTCACCAACATCGGTGCCCTCGGCATCGATACGGGCACGCCGATCATCAATCCCGGCGAAGTGGCGATCGTGGCCTTCGGCACCATCAAGCAGAAGCCCTGGGTCCTTGACGGCGAGGTGATTCCGCGTTGGATCACGACCCTCGGCGGCTCCTTCGACCACCGCGTGGTGGACGGCGACCTCTCGGCGCGGTTCATGGCCGACGTCGCGTCGATCCTGGAAGAACCCGCCCTGCTGCTCGACTGAGCCGCAGGGACCCGGGCCGGATCGCGCCATTCCGTGCTGGGTCGCCGGCTGATGCGTTGATTGGACTCGTTCCCTACTGCCCCGCGCCTTGACCGGCCCATTTTTCAGGAGGCACGGCGCTCCAGCCCAGTTACTTCAGCCGTTCCTACCCGGCGTCCGCGGAGTTCCGGGCTGCGGCGGGGCTGATCCGCGCTCCATACGCCAGTAAGCGGGCGGGAACGCCAGGCACCGCCGCTGGGCATGCTCAGCGGCGGGGTTGGTGGTTGCGGACCTCGGCCCTGCGGCCTAGCTGCCCGGGTAATTCGACAGCAGTTCGGCCATGGCCGGATCCCGGCAGATCCCGGCCATGGCGGCGGTGTCGGCGAACATCACGCCAGCGAGCCCATGATGCACGCGGTGGCAACGGCTTTCCTGGCGTCGCGGACGGCGCTCCGTGCCGCCGGGCATGCCCAGGCCATGGGAGAACGTGGTGGGGGCACCGTCCGTGGAGCCGTCGTCCAGGAATGCGATCACACGATCGGCCTGGCGGTGAACGCGCATGGCTGTGACGCGGTTGCCGTGCCGGCCGTGATCCGCATGATCCTGCCCGGGCATTGGGGCGCGGCTCGGCGCGGTCCTGTCCAGGCAGGCCCGCCGGCACTAGAGTGGCAGCAGCCGCCGCCAGCGGGGCGGACGCGGATCAAAGGAGATGTTGCGTGTTTTCGAGCCCGTTCCCCGATGTGGAAATCCCCGACGTCAGCCTGTATGACTACCTTTTTGGCGGCCTGGAGGATGCGGACCTGGACCGGATCGCCGTCGTCGACGGCACGAGCGGCGCTGAGATCAGCTACCGGGCCCTCGTGGGGCAGATCGATGCCGTGGCCGGAGCCGTCGCCGCCCAGGGCCTGGGCGTCCACGGCGTCGCGGCGGTCCTGTGTCCCAACGTCCCGGCGTTCGCCGTCGTCTTCCACGGACTGCTGCGCGCCGGCGCGACGGTCACGACCGTCAACTCCCTGTACACGGCGGACGAGATCGCCCTCCAGCTCGCCGACGCCGGCGCTCAGTGGCTGTTTACCGTCTCCGCGCTGCTCCCCGCAGCGCAGGAAGCCGCCACCCGGGCCGGAATCCCGGCCGAACGGCTCGTTGTTCTCGACGGCGCCGCCGGCCATCCCTCGCTGCGGGACCTCCTGGCGGCGGGCGCCCCAGCGCCGGACGTCAGCTTCGATCCGGCCACCCACGTGGCCGTGCTCCCGTACTCCTCCGGGACCACCGGCCGGCCCAAGGGGGTCATGCTCAGCCACCGGAACCTCGTGGCGAACGCGGAGCAGTCCCGCGGGCTGCTCCAGGTCACTCCGGAGGACCGCCTGCTGGCCCTCCTGCCGTTCTTCCACATCTACGGGCTGACCGTGCTGCTGAACCTTGCCCTGCGCCAGCGTGCCTGCCTGGTCACGATGCCGAAATTCGAGCTGGCCGAGTTCCTGCGGATCATCCAAAACCAAAAGTGCAGCTACTTGTTCATCGCACCGCCCGTGGCTGTGGCCCTGTCCAAGCACCCGATGGTCGCCGACTATGACCTCAGCTCCGTCCACACCACCCTGTCCGGCGCGGCCCCGCTCGACGGTGAACTGGGCGGCAGGCTGGCGGAGCGCCTTGGCTGCCGGGTGCTGCAGGGCTACGGCATGACCGAGATGAGCCCCGTGTCCCACCTGATCCCGGTGGACGCCACGGAGCTGCCCGTCAGCTCCGTGGGATACACCGTCCCCAATATGGACTGCAGGCTGCTGGATCCGGCCACCGGGGAGGATATCGAAATTCCGGCCGAGGGCACCAGCGCCCCCGGACACCTGCTGTGCCGCGGACCGAACGTGATGCTCGGCTACCTCAACCGGCCCGAGGAAACGGCGGACACCCTCGACACCGACGGCTTCCTGCGCACCGGGGACATCGCCACCGTCCGCGCCGACGGCGTGGTCACGATCGTGGACCGGCTCAAGGAACTGATCAAGTACAAGGGCTACCAGATCGCCCCGGCGGAGCTTGAGGCGCTGCTTCTCACCCACCCCGGCATCGCCGACGCCGCGGTGATCGGAACGTCCGACGCCGACGGACAGGAGGTGCCGATGGCGTTTGTCGTGCGCCAGCCCGGGAACGACGGCGAGGGCCTCGACGAGGCTGCGGTGATGGACTATGTGGCGGCCAGGGTGGCGCCCTTCAAGAAGATCCGCCGGGTCGAGTTCATTGACGCGGTGCCAAAGTCCTCCTCCGGCAAGATCCTGCGCCGGATGCTCAAGACGGCGGGCGCAGCTACCGGGTAAGCCCCAACGCCGGCAGACCCCGGGCCAATGCAACGGCGGCCGGCGGACGCCAAATCGATCCGCCGGACGGCGAATGTGACGCAGCCACTCTGGAGTGACCTCCCCCACAGCGTATAGTCAGGAGTAGGTCAGGACGCGGCCATTGGAACCCCATCGTGGAGCTACCGTGCACAAGATTCCCCCCGTTCTGCCCTCCGCCGCCCAACGCAAACACGCGATTAGACCTGTGCCGCATGCCCCGGCGCTGGCGCGGTCCGGCGCCGTTGGCGCCGCTGCAATCCGCCGGTCCTCAGCGCCCGGCAAATTTGAAATCGTCCGAGGCGACGGGGGTGCGGTCCTCATCCGCATGCTGGACGGGAACGGGGCCGTGCTGGCCCTCTCCCGGGCGTACCCGGACATCGCCGCCGCGGTGGAAGGTGTTGAGGCCGTGCGGGAATGCGCAGCCGCGGCCCACATCTCGGACGAGACGGCGCGATCCCCCGCCCCGGAAACCCCTACCCCGCCGCGCCCGTAACGAGGCCGCCGCGACCGCCGACACGGAATTCCTGGCGGCTGCCGATCACCATTGGGGGTGACCGGATGCCGCCACAAGTGCCACTCCCGCCCTGCGGTCGCGGTGCGCGCCTATTCGGACGGGTCGGTCTTGGCGATGTAGACGTCGCAGGGGGCGTTGTGGGCCACGGAGTTGGCAACGCTCCCGAGCACGCGGCCCAGGCCCTTCATCCGTCGGTTGCCGACCACAATCAGCTGGGCGCCGGACCGGGCCGCCTCGTCGATCAGGGCCTCGGCCGGTTTGCCGCGGGCGGCGGCGTAGGTCACCTGGACTGCGGGCGTGCGAAGGCTGTCGGCGACGCCGCGGGCAACCTTTTCGGCGTCCCCGGCGTCGGAGACAATCCACTTGTCGCTGCCGCTGCCGAACACCTCGGTCCTGTCGCTGTCGAACGCACTGACGACATGAAGCGTGGCCCCGAGCGAAGCGGCCAGGTCACGGGCGGTTTGCGCGGCCTTCAGGGCAGTCTCGCTGCCGTCGACGCCGACAACAATAATTCCGGTCATGATGTGCTCCTTGGTCAAGGAAAGTCTTCGGACGTGCACCGATGACTCAGGCTACAGGGCGGCGATGGCTTCCTGCAGGACCGGCGCCAGCCGCCGCACCCCTTCGCGGATGGACTCCGGCGGGACGGCGCTGAAGGCCAGCCGGATCTTGTTGGACGGGTCGTCGGAATGCGTAAAGGCCGCGCCCGGAATGAAGACCACCCCGGCGTCGATCGCTTTTTTCAGCAGCGGATAAGTGTCCACGCCCTCGGGAAGCGTGACCCAGACGAAAAAACCACCCTCCGGGCGGGTCCAGCTCAGCCCTGGGGGCATGTACTCGTCGAGTGCGGCCAGCATTGCGTCGCAGCGCTCCTCGTACAGCCCCCGGTACGTCTCGATCTGGCCGCGCCAGTCGTAGTCGCGGAGGTAGGCGGAGACGAGCATCTGGTTGAGGGTCGGCGGACACAAGGTGACAGCCTCCGACGCCAGGTAATAGCGGCGCTGGAGGTGCGCCGGGACGAGCGCCCAGCCGATCCGCAGCCCGGGTGCGAAGATCTTCGAAAAGGACCCCATGTAAATGACGTCGTCCGGATTCGCAGCCCGCAGCGGGGTGAGCGGTTTGCCGTCGAAGCGGAGCAGTCCGTAGGGGTTGTCCTCCAGCACCAGAATATTCGCATTGCGGCATATATCCACGACCTGCTGCCGGCGCTCGGCGGACAGGGTGATCCCGGAGGGGTTGTTGAAGCTCGGGATGGTGTAGAGGAACTTGATGTTCTTGCCCGCGGTCTGTAGGGCGGCGATCCTGGCCTCCAGGAGGTCGGGGACGATGCCGTCGTCATCCATCGGCACGGTGGCCACCTGGACCTGGTACGCCTCAAAGGTGTTGAGGGCGCCGACGTAGGTGGGGTCCTCGACGAGCACCACGTCGCCGGGATTGCAGAAGACCTTGGTCGCCACGTCCTGGGCGGACTGCGATCCCGCCGTAATCACCACGTTCTCAGGCCTGGCGTCCAGGATTCCCTCAGCGGCCATCACTTCGCAGACCTGGGTCCGGAGTTCTTCGGTGCCCTGGCCGCCGCCGTACTGCAGCGCGGTCATGCCCTGTTCGGCAATAATCTTGGCGGCGGTCTGGCCGAGCCGTTCCAGCGGCAGCGACTGCAGGTACGGGCTGCCGCCCGCCAGCGAGACGAGGCCGGGGCGCATCGAGATGTCGAAGACGTCGCGGACTGCCGATTGCCTGATATTTGCTGCGCGCTCCGAGAACAGGTCCTCGTGGCGGTGGGCGGACGTAGCCGCACGTTCGATTGCGTCAATTGCCTCGGCCGGGAGTGCTTCTGCGGCGGCATCAAGTGTTTCGTGGGTCACATCTCCCAGAATACAACCCATGTTGCCGCGGGAGAAACTTTTGTTTCCCTAATGCCGCAAAGATTCGCGGACGCGGACACCCCCGGCCGCAGCAGGGCGGCCGGGGGTGTCCGGAGTGGAGCGGGGGAGCTACGCTGCGGAGGCCGTGCGGGACACTTCCAGCGCCTCGAAGACCGCCTTGATTTGCTCAACAATCTCGGCGTCGTCCTTCGGGTGGACCTCGGCGAAGCGGACCATGGAGCCCGGGACGGCCAGCTTGACGTCCCCGAGCACCCGGGCCCCGGCGATACCCACGGCCTTGCGCGCCTCATCCTGGGCCCACACGCCACCGAACTGGCCGAAGGCGGTGCCGACGACGGCGGTCGGCTTGCCGCTCAGGGCGCCGGCGCCGAAGGGGCGGGACAGCCAGTCGATGGCGTTCTTGAGCGAAGCGGGAACCGTCCCGTTGTGCTCGGGAGTGACCAGGAGCAGGGTGTCGGCGCCGTTGGCGGCGGCGCGCAGGGCGGCTGCGGCGGCAGGAACCCGGCCCTCGACGTCGATGTCCTCGTTGTAGAACGGGATGTTGCCGAGGCTGTCGTGGATGAGGACCTCCACCTGTTCCGGGGCGTTGAGCTGGATGGCTTCAGCGAGTTTCTGGTTGGTGGAATCGGCGCGCAGGCTGCCGACCAGGGTGAGAACGGTGTTCTTGGACATGTGAACTCCTGGGTGTCGCGCCGCGGGTGATGCTGCGGCTGGCTGATGATGGGGGCTTTGCCGGCCTTCACAGATCAAAACGGACTGCGGTCCGCTTCTATTCCCCGTGACTAGAATGAGCCTTGTGAGCCTGATCCCCATCCGCCCGGGCCTGGAGCCTGAACGCCGCGACGCGGCCCGCAACCGCGAACTGCTCCTCCGCGCTGCCCGCGAGCTCATCGAGGAATGCGGGGCGGACGGCCTGACCATGGGCACGCTGGCGCAGCGGGCCGGCGTGGGCAAAGGGACGGTGTTCCGCCGGTTCGGCAGCAGGGCCGGGCTGATGGTGGCGCTGCTCAGCGACGCGGAGGCCGGGTTCCAGGGGCGGTTTATGTTCGGCCCGCCGCCGCTGGGCCCCGGCGCCCCGCCCCTGGAGCGGCTCATCGCCTTTGGCCAGGAGCGGATCGGCTGGGTGCTGGAATTCGGCGAGCTGGCCCGGGCCGCGGACGTGTCCGCCTACAACCGGTTCGACGTGCCGGCGGCCGTGCTCTGGCACCGGCACCTGGAGATGCTGTTGCGGGAAGCGGGCGTGACGGCCGACCCCTGGCTGATGGCCACCTCGCTGAGCGCCACCCTGGAACCGGAGCGGATCCTGCACGCCGTCCGGGTGCACCAGATTGCCCCGGAGCGCCTCACCGCGTCCTGGCGCGAGCTCGTCTCGCGCGTCGTGCGCGGGGCGTAGCCGGACCGGCACCCCTGGCGGGCCGCATCCCAAATCAATTCCCCGGAATTATTCATAACGATCTGATACCTGACACGCGGAATGCCGGTCCCGGGGTCGTCCGGCGGCGGCATGCATGTGATAGTTTCCTCTGGAATGTGACCTGCAACATAGTCCACCAGGACTCGCCGAAAGGCTCGCGGGCGGCCAGATACCCGCTGGCCAGGATCCCGGATCGGCAGCGGTAAACCCCGTGCCGGACGGGGATTACGGAAGGACCAAGTTGTGAATCTTGTCAGGAATCCTGCGCGCAGCGAGGCTGAAAACACCGATCCGGCCGCGGCAGAGACCGCACAGACAACGGCGATCCAGAACTAGTCGTCCCATGCTCCGATACCTCGCCAAACGTGCAATCACGTATGTCTTCATGATCTTCCTGACAACCACCGCCGGGTACTTCCTGGCCGTGAACACCCTGCAGCCCGCACTGCTGGAGCAGGAACGGATCCCGCGGCCCACCCCCGAGCAGGTGGCCAATTCTTTCCGGCTCAAGGGCCTGGATCCGGAGCTCAGCGCGTGGGAGCGCTACGTTGAGTGGCTCACGGCGATCGTCACCCGCTGGGACTGGGGACGCAGCCCCAACGGCGCGTTCATCAACGCCGAATTCGGCGACCGGGTCTGGATCTCGACCCGGCTGTTCCTGGCCTCCATCATCCTGACCCTGATCATCGGCGTCGCACTGGGTGTCTACACGGCAGCCCGGCAGTACAAGGCCTCGGACCGGGTCATCACCTCGTACAGCTACCTCGTCTACATCGTGCCCGCACCGATCGCCTACTTCCTGGTGCAGCTCGGTGCCATCAACATCAACGAATCGGTCGGCGAACGCATCTTCTTCGTCACCGGCATCTCCACTCCGGGGCTGGAGGGCGACGGCTGGGTCCAATTCGTGGACATGCTGGCGCACTACGCGGTGCCGACCTTCGCGATCACGATCGTGGGGTGGGGCACCTACCAGATCGCCCAGCGCCAGTACCTCCTGGATAACGTGAACGCCGACTTTGTCCGGACGGCGCGGGCCAAGGGACTGACCCGGAACCAGGCCATCAGCCGGCACGCCCTGCGGGTGTCCTTCATCCCCGTGGCACAAAGCATCGCCTTCACCATCCCCGCCATATTTGCCGGCGGCTTCTTCGCCGAGAAGATCTTCGCGTGGCACGGCGTCGGCTCCTGGAGCATCGACGCGATCGCCCTGCAGGACGTCAATGCCGCGACGGCGACCCTCGCCTACGGCTCCGTGATCTTCGCGATCGGCGCGATCCTCGCGGACTTCGCCACCACGCTGGTCGACCCGAGAGTGCGGGTGCAGTAACCATGACAAACCTCAATACCATCGACCCGGCCGCCGTCGCCGGCGGGGCAAAAATCGAGAATGACGACGTCGTCATCGCGAAGTCCTCGATCATCCTCCGCCGCTTCCTGCGCAACAAGACGGCCGTCGTGGGCCTGGTCATCTTCCTGGCCCTGACCCTGTTCTCCTTCGTGGGCGGGTTTTTCACCAGCTGGGACAAGGAGACGATCGACCCGTTCAACATCGGCATGCCGCCCTCGGCCGAGCACCTGCTGGGCACCTCCCAGGCCGGAATCGACCTCTACGCCCTGACCGTGGAGGGCACCCGGATCTCGATCCTGATCGGCCTTGTCGTGGGGCTCGTTTCGGTCCTGATCGCCGCCGTGTACGGCTGCACCATGGCCTATTTCGGCGGGAAGGTGGACAAGGTCATGCTGTTCGTCCTCGAAGCCCTGATCATGATGCCGGCCCTGCTGGTCGTCGCCGTGGCCACGAGCGGCGGCGGCAACGGCCTGCAGCAGTCCCTGCCCAGCTGGCTCCTGCTGATCATCGTCCTGCTGGTCTTCAGCTGGATGGGCACGGCCCGCCTCATCCGCTCGCTCTCGATGTCCCTCATGTCGCGTGACTTCGTCAAGGCGGCCCAGTACATGGGCATCCCGCCGCGGCGCATCGTCTGGCGGCACCTTGTCCCGAACATCGGCTCGCTGCTGGTCCTGGACATCACCCGCGGCATCACCGGCGCGATCCTGGCCGAGGTGGCGTTCTCCTTCATCGGGATCGGCATCAAGGTCCCGGACGTCAGCCTGGGGGTGCTGATCGGACAGGCCACCTCCCAGGTCTCCACCTTCCCGTGGATGTTCTGGGTCCCGCTGACCGTCATGTTCCTGCTGACCGGTTCGCTCGCCATGATGAACGACGGCCTGCGGGACGCGTTCGATCCCAGTTCCAGCTCGGTTGGCCGCGCCAGGAAGGGCGGCCCCGGGAAGAGTGAGTCCGGCAAGGCACACAAGACCGCACAGAAGAAGACCCCATGAGCCACGAAATGACCGCCAGCACCGCGTCCGCCGGTCTCGCCGCCGCCGACCTTTCCGACGTCGAGCGCCTCCACGTCGCCGGGCTGCACGCCGCAGGTGATGCCCCGGCGGATGCCGTGCTCTCCGTTCGGGACCTGAACGTCCGCTTCAACACCGAGAACGGGGAGGTCCACGCCGTCCGCGGCATCGACTTCGACCTCCGCGCCGGGAAAACCCTTGGCATCGTGGGCGAATCGGGCTCAGGAAAGTCCGTTACGTCCTTGGCCATCCTGGGCCTGCTGCCCCCGACGGCGGAGATCACCGGTTCGGTCCGGCTCCAGGGCAAGGAACTGCTGGGACTCAGCGACAAGGCCATGTGCCGGTACCGCGGCAACGACATCGCCATGGTCTTCCAGGATCCGCTGTCCTCACTGACCCCGGTCTACACGGTCGGCAACCAGATCATCGAAGCGCTTACGGTCCACAACCCCACCATGAGCAGGCAGGCCAAGGAGGCGCGCGCCGTCGAGCTTCTCGGTATGGTGGGCATCCCCAGCCCGAAGGACCGGCTCAAGGCCTTCCCGCATGAGTTCTCCGGCGGCATGCGCCAGCGCGTCATGATCGCCATCGCGATCGCCAACAACCCGCGCGTGCTGATCGCCGATGAGCCCACGACGGCGCTCGACGTCACCATCCAGGCGCAGGTCCTGGAGGTGCTGCACACCGCGCAGGAGGAAACCGGCGCCGCCGTCGTGATGATCACCCACGACCTTGGCGTCGTCGCCGGCATGGCGGACGACATTATGGTGATGTACGCCGGCAAGCCGGTGGAGACCGGCAGCGTCGACGACATCTACTACAGCCCCCGGATGCCCTACACGATGGGCCTGCTCGGCGCGGTGCCGCGCGTTGACGTGGCCGAGAAGTCCTCGCTGGTGCCGATCGAGGGCATCCCGCCGAACCTCATCCATCCGCCCACGGGCTGTTCCTTCGCGCCGCGCTGCCCGCTCGCGAGCGACTCCTGCCTGCACGGCGAACCGGAGTTGTGGCCCGTTGCCGGGGACAACCCGGACGGCGGACTGCCGCACCAGGCCGCCTGCATCAAGACGGACTCCCTCGGCCTGGAAGTGGACGTCCGCGAGATCTTCAAGGCCCCGGCCGTTCCGGTGTCACACTTTGACGCGATCCCGCGCGCAGAACGCCGGACCGTGCTGGAACTCAGGGACGTCAGGAAGCACTTCCCGCTGATGAAGGGCGCCCTGCTCAAACGCCGGATCGGCACCGTCAAGGCGGTCGACGGGCTGAGCTTCGACATCCGCGAGGGCGAGTGCTTCTCGATCGTCGGCGAGTCCGGCTGCGGCAAAACCACCACCCTGCTGGAAATCATGGAGTTCCACAAGGACCAGGACGGCGAGGTGGTCATCGGCGGCCTCAGCAACAAAGAAGCCTCCGACGCAAAGACCAAGAGCGCCATGCGCAAGGAACTCCAGATGGTGTTCCAGGACCCCACCGGCGCCCTCGACCCGCGCTTCACCGTCTTTGAAGTGCTGTCCGAGCCGCTTGAGAACGCGGGCATGGCCAAGCCTGCGATCCGTAAGCGGATCATGGAGCTGATGGAACTCGTGGGCCTCCAGCCGGACCACGTCAACCGCTTCCCCAACCAGTTCTCCGGCGGCCAGCGCCAGCGCATCGGGATCGCCCGCGCCCTCGCCGTGAACCCCAAACTCGTGGTCCTGGACGAGCCGGTGTCCGCCCTGGACGTGTCCGTCCAGGCCGGGGTCATCAACCTGCTGGACCAGCTCCGCGCGGAACTCGGGCTGAGCTACCTGATGGTGGCCCACGACCTGTCCGTGGTGCGGCACATCTCCAACCGGGTCGCCGTGATGTACCTGGGGAAAATCGTGGAGATCGGCGACGTCGACAACGTCTTCGACAATCCGCGCCACCCCTACACCCGGGCGCTGCTCTCCGCGATCCCGGTCCCCGACCCGGTCCTGGAACGCACCCGCGAACGCATCATCCTGCAGGGCGATCTGCCCTCGCCGCTCGAGGCGCCGGCGGGCTGCAACTTCGCCACGCGCTGCCCGGTCTTCGCGTCACTGCCGCGGGCGAAGCAGGAGAAGTGCCTGACCCAGGAACCCGCACTACTGACGGTCACGGACTCCCAGGAAGCCGCCGGCGCCGGAACCCCCGGGCGTTCGGCCGGCACCGGCCGCCGGGCCGTCCCCGGGGCTCCCACAGACCAGCAATTCGCCTGTTTCTATCCCGACGGCGAACTGGACGCGGACATGCTCGTTATCCGCGAAACCACCTGACCTGCCAATCACACGCATCACAACCCGCACCAAAAGGAATGAAGGGGAACACATGAAGAATCTGACCAAGATCGGCGGCGTTACCGCCGTCGTTGCAGCGCTTACGCTGACCGCTTGTGGCGGTGGCGGCGGCGCTGCACAGGGTCCCGCGACCGCCAAGGGCCAGGACGCGGGAAGTGACCTGGCCAAGCTGGTGAGCATCAACGCGAAGGAAGCCAAGGACCTGCAGCCGGGCGGCACCGTCACCCTGCCGCTGGGCAACATCGGTCCGGACTTCAACGGGTTCTCCAACAACGGCAACAGCGCGGACAATACCGCCCTGCACCGCCCCATCGACCAGGCCGGCACCTGGGGCTGCTGGAACTTCGACTTCGACGGCACCGCCACGCCGAACAAGGATTTCTGCGAGGACGTCAAGAGCGACGTCAAGGACGGCAAGCAGACCATCACCATCAAGGTGAACGAGAAGGCCACCTACAACGACGGCACGCCGATCGACGTCAAGGCCTTCGAAAACACCTGGAACATGCTCAAGGGTGAGAACAAGGACATCGACATCGTCAGCTCCGGCGCGTACGAATTCGTTGAATCCGTCAAGGCCGGCTCCAGCAACAAGGAAGTTATTGTCACGACCACCCAGCCGGTTTATCCGCTGGATGCCCTCTTCACCGGCCTCGTGCACCCGGCCGTGAACACCCCGGCGATCTTCAACGAGGGCTTCACCGGAGACATGCACCCGGAATGGATGGCCGGGCCGTTCAAGCTCGACCAGTACGACAGCGCCGCCAAGACGGTCACCCTCGCCCAGAACGACAAGTGGTGGGGTACCAAGCCGGTCCTGGAAAAGGTCGTCTTCCGCCAGCTGGAGAGCAGCGCCGCGATCGCCGCTTTCAAGAACGGTGAAATCGATGGTGTGTCCGCCAACACCATCACCCCGTACAAGCAGCTCGACGGCACCAAGGACTCCGAGATCCGCCGCGGCCAGCGCCTCTTCGCCGGCGGCCTGAACCTCAACGCGCAGAAAGCGCCGATGACCGACGTCGCGATCCGCAAGGCGATCTTCACCGCCGTCGACCGCGAAGCGCTGCGCAAGGTCCGCTTCAACGGCCTGAACTGGGAAGAAACCAGCTCCGGATCGATGATGCTGCTGCCATTCTCCAAGTACTACCAGGACAACTACCCGGTCAAGGAGACCGGCGCCGAGGCCGCCAAGAAGGTCCTGACGGACGCCGGCTACACGGCCAACGCCGCAGGCATCATGGAAAAGGACGGCGTCCCGGCCGCGTTCAAGATCAGCAACTTCGGTGACGATCCCACCACCCTGGCGTTCGCGCAGACGCTGCAGAACCAGCTCAAGGCCGGCGGCATGGATGTTGGCATCGACCAGCGCGCTTCCGCCGACTTCGGCAAGGTCCTGGGCAGCCGCGACTTTTTCATGAGCGTCTCGGGCTACACCGTGGGCGCCGACGCGACCGACTCCGTCAAGCAGTTCTACGATTCCACGACGAACGAGAACGAACTCGGCGACGCCGAGCTGGACGCCGAGATCAAGAAGCTCTCCACCATCGCCGACAACGCTGAGCGGAACAAGGCAGCCATGGAAGTTGAAAAGAAGCACATGGAGAAGTACTTCTCCATGGGGGTTGTGATGAACGGCCCGCAGATCTCCTTCGTGCGCACCGGCCTGGCCAACTACGGCCCGTCCCTGTTCAAGAGCCTGTCCCAGGTTCCGGACTGGACCACGCTCGGCTGGGAAAAGAAGTAACACCTCCCGGCTCTTCATGCAGCGGCGGCCGGCATTCCCTGATTCTTCGGGGGTGCCGGCCGCCGCCGCTTAAACCCGGGACGGCCGGGGCCCACGGGGGTAGCGTGGGACCATGACAACAGACTCCACCCGGCCCATTCGCACGGCCGTCGCCGGCTTCGGCCTCTCGGGTGGCGTCTTCCACGCCCCGCTGCTTGCCGCCGACCCCGCGTTCTCCGTCGAGGTGATCTCCACCTCCGACGCCGGCAGGCAGGCGGCCGCTTCCGCCCGGTACCCCGGCACCCGGATTGTGGACGCCCCGGCGGACATCCTCGAGCTCGCCGGCGAACTGGACCTGCTGGTCCTGGGAACCCCGCCGGCCACCCACTACCCGCTCGCGAGAGCCGCGCTGGAAGCCGGACTCGACGTCGTCGTCGACAAGCCGTTCACCGTGCGCAGCGACGAAGGCGGGGAACTGATCCAGCTCGCCGCGCGGCTGGGACGCGTGCTCACGGTCTTCCAGAACCGGCGCTGGGACGGCGACTTCCTGACCGTCCGCGGACTGCTGGAGCGCGGCGTGCTCGGCACCGTCACGCGGTTCGAATCCCGCTTCGAACGCTGGTCCCCGGCGGTCGCGAAGGCATGGAAGGCGACCGCGACGGCGGACGACGGCGGCGGGGTACTGTTCGACCTCGGCACCCACTTGCTGGACCAGGCCGTGCAGCTGTTCGGACCCGCCACCCTCACGCATGCGGAACTGGATGCCAGGCGGCCCGGCGGGATGACCGACGACGACGTGTTCCTCGCCCTGCGGCACGAATCCGGTGTGACCAGCCATCTCTGGATGAACATGCTCTGCGCCCAGCAGGGACCGCGGTTCCGGCTGCTGGGCAGTGCGGGCGGCTTCACCAAGAACGGCGTGGACCCGCAGGAGCCCTTTATCGTGGCCGGCGGCAGCCCGCTGGACCCGGACTATGGGATCGAGGACCGGGACTGGGCCGGGCTGCTCGGCCGGGATGGCCACCTGGACCGGCTGCCCACCGAGCGCGGCGCCTACCCGGAGTTCTACCGGCTCCTGGCGGCGAAGATCCACGACGGCGGGGCGGCCTCGGCGCTGCCGGTACCGGTGGATCCGGCGGGCCCGGTGGAGGTGCTGCGGCTGATTGAGCAGGCCCGGGCCCTGGCCAACCGGCGTTAAACAGCAATCGGCTGCTCCGTAACGGCCGTTTTGGGGGTCCCAAAGGGCGGTTACGGAGCAGCCGATGCGGCGCCGGCTATGCCGGGATCAGCTGGTTACGCGGAAACCAGCTCGTGCCAGTCGGCGACGAGGGGCAGGTTGTGCGCCTCGGAGACCGAGCGGTGCGCCACCTTGCCACCGGCAATGTTGAGGCCGGCGGCGAGGGCGGCGTCGCGTTCAAACGCGGCCTTGACGCCCAGGTTGGCCAGGGCGACGGCGTAGCGCAGGGTGACGTTGGTCAGTGCGTAGGTGGAGGTATTCGGTACGGCGCCCGGCATGTTGGCCACGCAGTAGAAGATCGTGTTGTGGACCTTGTATGTCGGTTCCTGGTGCGTGGTGGGGTGCGTGTCCTCGAAGCAGCCGCCCTGGTCCACGGCGATGTCCACCAGCACGGAGCCGGGCTTCATCCGCGCAACCAGCTCGTTGGTGACCAGCTTCGGGGCCTTGGCGCCCGGGATCAGCACGGAGCCGATCACCAGGTCGGCGTCGACGACCGACTTCTCGATTTCGTACGCGTTGGACGCCACGGTCTTCAGGCGGCCCTGGTACTGGGCGTCCAGTTCGCGCAGTCGATTGATGTTGATGTCCAGGATGGTGACGTCAGCGCCGAGGCCGATGGCCATGGCGGCGGCGTTGGTGCCGGCAACACCGGCGCCGAGGACAACGACCTTGGCGGGGCGGACGCCCGGTACGCCGCCGAGCAGTACACCCTTTCCGCCGGCCGGTGCCATCAGCGAGGTGGCGCCGACCTGGACGGACAGACGGCCCGCAACCTCGGACATCGGGGCGAGCAGCGGCAGCGCGCGGCCCTCCTGGACGGTCTCGTAGGCGATGGCGGTGACGCCGGAGTTGATGAGCTCCTGTGTGAGCTCCGGCTCGGCAGCCAGGTGCAGGTAGGTGAAGAGGACCAGGCCCTTGCGGAAGCGGTGGTATTCGGCCTTGACCGGCTCCTTGACCTTCATGACCATGTCGGCGCGGGCCCAGACGTCATCGGCCTCGACGACGATTTCGGCTCCGGCGATGGCGTATTCCTCGTCCGTGATGCCCGAGCCCAGGCCCGCGCCGCGCTCCACGAGGACCGAGTGGCCGTGGGTGCGGAATTCGTGCACGCCGGCGGCCGTGATGGCGACGCGGAATTCATTGTTCTTGATCTCTTTGGGGACACCGATGATCATGTGTGGGCTCCAATGCTGGTGGCCTGCGGGCCGGGGTATTCGGGGAAGTCGTACTTCCAGAATAAATCCGGCTGTGAGGGAAGCGACAGGCGCCGCCTCGCTGGGGCGGCAGCCTTCCGCGGGAATCCGGGCTTTTCCAAATACCGGGCTGGACATTTGTCGACCCGGCAAGCGTCAGGTGTCGCCTGCTGTCCGTTGGGGCGGTGTTCGCCGCGGCGTTGGCTGCGGAAGCGGCATCCGCAGTAGGGTTGCAGCATGCAGCAGGACGTCGAACAGCTCGTGGAGCAGGTCGCGCTGCAACTGGGCCGCGGGCTCTCACTTGAGGATCTCGACGGCCTGCTGCTCGCCTACAGCTCCAACCAGTCGCACGCCGACCGGGTCCGGGTGAACTTCCTGCTCAGCAAGCGCGTCCCGGTGGACGTCAGCGCCTGGCAGCTCTCGCACGGGATCGCGACGGCGGTCCGCCCGGTGGTCGTGCCGGCCAACGCGGAACTCGGGATGCTGGGCCGCGTCTGCGTTCCCTTGCTGGTGCGGGGCTTCAGGGTGGGCTACCTGTGGGTCCAGCTTGACGCCGATGAGCCGAACGCGACAACGGTCCTCGCCCAGCTGCCCGGGGTGGCCCGGGAGCTGGAGCAGCTCTCGGCCCTGCTGCTGGAGTCCAACACGGCCGAATCCGAATTCCGCCGCCGCCGCGAACAGGAATTCCTGGCCGCCTGCCGGGGCGAGTCCAACGCCGTCGCGGCCGTGGCCGGCTGGAAGGAAATCCAGGGGCGCGGACCCTGGCAGCTGGTGACGGTGCTGGATGCGGACGGCTGGGCGGAAGGATCGGACCCGATCGCCTCCACGCTGGTCCACCGCTCTGCCGCGCTGCAGGCCACCATCGGCGTGGACGCCACACTGTTCAGCGCCGGCACGGAGACCCACGCGGTCGTCTTGTTCAGGGAATCGGCCGGCCGAGCGAACCACGCCCAGGTGCTGGTCCACTACCAGCTTGAGCTGGCCAAGCGGTCCGGCCGGCCGGTCCACCGGATCATCCTGGGCACCTCCGAGGGCTTCGCGCGGCCGCGGGAACTTGCCGATGCGTACCGGCAGTCCCGGCAGGCCGCGCAGGCCGCTGCGGTGGATCCCCAGCTGGGAGAACTCGTGGACTGCCGCGCCACCGGGATCTACCAGCTGCTGGCCTCCGCCGGCGGCGGGGCGGGGGCATGGGCGGACGCAGGCTCGGTCTATTTCCGCCGCCTGGAGGACCACGACCGGAATCACGAGCTGCTGCCGGTGCTGGAGCTGTTCTACGACAATGACGGATCGGTCCAGGAAGTGGCGGACAAGCTCCACCTGCACCGGAGCAGCATCTACAACCGGCTGGGCCGGATCCGCCAACTGCTCGGCGTCGACCCGCTCAAGGGGATGGTGCGGCTGGAACTCCACGCTGCGCTGAAGGCGCGGCGCTGGGCGGCCCGCCCCAGGATCTAGGGGGCCGTCGGCTTAGGTGCCGCGGCCCTCGCGTTTGGGCTGCTCGGCCTGGGGTCGCCGGTCCGGTGCGGATCCGGCATTGTCAGCATCCGTGGCGCGGCCCGCCGCAGTTTCCTGGGCTCTCTTCCGGGCTGCTTGCTGCGCTGCTTCCCTTCTGCGGAGCGAGATCCGGCTGTCCATCCACATGGAGACGGCCACAAATGCGACGCAGCTGGACATAAAGGCGGCCGTATTGTTCAGCCCCATGGAGTTTCCGAGGATGCCTGTGAGCACCATGGCGGCAATGCCAGCCACGATGTGCCACCCTTTGAACTTACCCACAATCCAAGCGTAACCCCGGCCTTCCCCGCGTTTCCGCGCAGGGCCGGGATCGTTGTTTGATCCTTATCACGCCGTCACGAAGCATCCGCGGTACCGTCATCCCCGTGGCCCGGAGCGCCGCCCGCGGTACTGTTCTTCTTCTGCTTTTCCAGCCAGGCCATGACGTCGGCGAGCCGGATCCGCCGGTGTGTGCCCCGGTATTCGACCGGGATTTCGCCGCGGTCCGTCAGGTTCCGCAGGTAGGTGTGCGAGATCCCGGCCAGCTCGGCCGCCCGGGACGTGGTCAGCATTTCCTCGACGCTGCTGACCGTCACCGCCTCGCCCCGGCTGAAGCGCGCCAGCAGGTCCACGACGGCGTCCCGCGCCTCGGGCGGCAGCCGGTGGACGGTGCCGTCCACGAACACCGTGATGTCGTCGCTGCCGTTGAGGGCGTACCGGAGCTTCTGCGCGTCCTCCGCCGGAAGGGCGGCCGTCAGCCGGGGAGCAATCAGTGTCATGGAGTGCATCCTAGCGCCCCCGGATCGGCCCCACACCACCACTGCCTGCTGCGGCGCTACAGCCCGAGCTCCTCGAGGACCGGCAGCTTCGCCCGGACCCAGGCGCGGCCCTCGGTGGCGCTCGGCGCGGAGAGGGCCAGTTTGGCCAGCTCCTGCGCCTCGGCCAGGGTGACGGTCTTCAGCACGGCCGCCACGGCGGCGAGGGACCGGGCCGTCATGGACAGGGTCGAGACGCCCAGCCCGGTGAGGACGACGGCGAGGGCCGGATCCGCGGCGGCCTCGCCGCAGACACCGACCGGTTTGTTGTGGCCCTCCGCGGCGGAACCTTCCACGGTGAGGCCGACGAGCCGGAGCACGGCGGGCTGCCACGGGGTGTTCAGCGCCGCGAGCGGGCCGAGCTGGCGGTCGGCGGCCATGGCGTACTGGGTGAGATCGTTGGTGCCCAGGCTCGCGAAGGCCACCTCCCGGAGGATGGCCTCGGCAGTGAGTGCCGCGGACGGGACTTCCACCATGACGCCGGGGGTCTTGAGTCCGGCCTCGGCGCACAGCGTGGCGAAGCGGGCAGCTTCCTCCGCGGTGGAAATCATCGGCGCCATCACCCAGACGTCCGCCTCGGACTCCTGCTCGGCCCGGGCGATGGCCTGCAGCTGGCGCTCCAGCACGCCCGGCGTGGTGAAATCGGTGCGGTACCCGCGGACGCCGAGGGCGGGGTTGGGTTCCGTGGCGTCGGTGAGGAAGGGCAGCGGCTTGTCCGCGCCGGCGTCGAGCGTCCGGAGCACCACCTTCTTGCCCGGGAACGCGTCGAAGACGCCCTTGTACGCGGCGGCCTGTTCGTCCACGGTGGGCTCGGTGTCCCGCTCCAGGAAGCAGAATTCGGTCCGGAACAGCCCCACCCCCTGCGCGTTCAGCTTCGCGGCGGCCACGGCATCCTTGCCGCCGCCGACATTGGCGAGCAGCGGTACCAGGTGGCCGTCCGCCGTCGCGCCGGTCCCGTCAAAGTCCGCCAGCAGCGATGCGGTGGCGGCCCAGTGCTCGGCGGCGGCACGCTGCGAGCCATCCGGGTCCACGGTGATCAGTCCGGCAGCGCCGTCCACGTAGACCTCGGTGCCGTCCGGAAGCTGGTCGACGCCCGGTGCGGCGACGACGGCGGGAAGGCCCAGCGAGCGGGCAATGATCGCGGTGTGGGACTGCGGCCCGCCGCCGGCTGTGAGCAGCGCCAGGATCTTCTCCGGATCCAGGGTGGCGGTGTCCGCCGGGGCGAGATCCTCGGCGATCAGGATGAACGGGGTGGGGGAAGACGGGATGCCCGGGGCGGGCACCCCGCGCAGTTCGGCGACGATCCGGGCCCGGACATCCAGGACGTCGGTGGCCCGCTCTGCCATGTAGCCGCCGAGGTTGTGCAGCATCTCCGAGACGGAGGCGCCGGCTTCCCAGATGGCACGCTGGCCGGAGGTGCCGCGGCCGATCAGTTTGGCGGCGGACTTCATGAGCATCGTGTCCGTCGCCATCAGGGCCGTGGCTTCCAGGACAGCCTTGCCGTCGCCGCTGACCGTCCCGGCCCGGGCCTTCAGCTCGTCGTGGACGGCCTTCGCCGCCGTCTTCAGTGCCGCGGTCGCCTCCTCGGCCGTGACACCGGCCGGCAACAGCTCCCCGGCGGGCGGTTCGCTGACGGGTTTGGGCATCTGGCGGATGGTTCCGATGATGCGGCCGGGGCTGACCCCTACTCCTGGGAAGTTCTGCACTGAAGGTCCTCATTCTCTGCCGTGGGCCGGTAAGCCGGGTCAGGTACTGCCGGAGCCGTCCGATCCGGGCCGGACGTTCCGGATCGGATTTTCTGGATCGGACGGTCGGCCCGGTCCGCCGACAGCTACGTCGGCGGACGGATACTGGTACCTGAAAAAATTGTATGTGATGCACTTCATATAGCGTTGCTATAGGTGCTAGGGTAGCGGTTATGAGTTTCGATGGCCAGCTTCCGCCAAAGACGCGGCTGCTGCGTGCGGCGGCGGAGTTGCTGGCCAACTCCGCCGGGGGCGCGGTCTCCACCCGCCAGATCACCCAGCGGGCCGGCGTCACCGCGCCGACCCTCTATCACCACTTCGGTGACAAGGAAGGGCTGTTCGACGCGGTCGTCGCGGCAGGTTTTGAGGAGTATGTGGCGGGCGAACGCGACTTCGCCCCGTCGGGACATCCGCTGGAAGATATCCGGCGGATGTGGGACAACCACGTGCAGTTTGGGCTCAACCAGCCCGAGCTGTACCTGGTCATGTTCGGCAATATCCGCCCCGAGAGCCGCCCGGTCGTCGTCGCCGACGCCGAGGGCCTGATGGTGGAAATGCTGAACAAGGCCGCCGTCGCCGGCCAACTTAACGTCCCTCCGCAGGAAGCGGCCAGGAGCATCCTGGCTGCCAACGTCGGGGTGACACTCATGCTGATTACGGAAAAGGCGCCCGAGCGCAACCTCGAGCTGTCCACGATGACCCGCGACGCCATGATCTTTGCGGTTTCCTCGGAACAGGCCAAAGACAACGGTCCTGAAGCGTCCGGGAAATCCTCAGTGGTTGTGGCGGCGATCGCCCTGAACGCGGCACTGCAGGCATCGCACTCGGACCAGCTCTCCAGCTCGGAACTCAAGCTCTTCCTCGAATGGCTCCACCGGATCTCCACCAGCTAGCCTCGCGAAATTATCGGACCATCCTGCGGTGCAGCAGGAATGACGGTTAGGAAATCAGATGGCAACAGAGACAGTTGCGAAACCCCGGACAAGCGTGCGGGTAGGCGTCCAGAAATTCGGGACCTTCCTGTCCGGAATGATCATGCCCAACATCGGCGCGTTCATCGCGTGGGGCATCATCACGGCGCTCTTCATCCCGGCGGGCTTCCTGCCCAACGAGGAGCTCGCCAAGCTTGTCGGGCCCATGATCACCTACCTGCTCCCGCTCCTGATCGGCTATACCGGCGGCCGGATGGTCTACGGCGTGCGAGGCGGCGTCGTGGGCGCGGTGGCCACCACGGGCGTGATCGTCGGAACGGACATCCCCATGTTCATCGGCGCCATGATGCTGGGCCCGCTCACCGCCTGGCTCATGAAAAGGCTGGACAAGATCTGGGAAGGCCGGGTCAAGCCGGGCTTCGAAATGCTGATCGACAACTTCTCGGCCGGCATCCTGGCCGCCGGCATGGCGGTCGTTGGCATGTTCGTGGTCGGCCCGGTGGTGAAGGCCTTCAGCGACGGGGCCAGCGCCGTCGTCGAATTCCTCGTCATCAACGGCCTGCTGCCCTTTACCAGCATCTTCATCGAGCCCGCGAAGGTCCTGTTCCTGAACAACGCCATCAACCACGGCATCCTCACGCCCCTGGGGACCCAGCAGGTGCTCGAGGAGGGCAAGTCCATCCTGTTCCTGCTCGAGGCCAACCCCGGTCCGGGCTTCGGAATCCTGCTCGCCTACTCGATCTTCGGCACGGGACTGGCCAGGGCGTCCGCGCCTGGTGCAGCCCTGATCCAGTTCGTCGGCGGTATCCATGAGATCTACTTCCCGTACGTGCTCATGAAGCCCATCATGATCCTCGCCGCTATCGGCGGCGGCATGACCGGCATCTTCACCCTGGTGGTCACCGGTGCCGGGCTCCGGTCGCCGGCGGCCCCGGGCAGCATTATCGCCGTCTACGCGGCGACCGCACGCGACAGCTACGTCGGCGTGACCCTCTCCGTGCTGTTCGCCACCACGGTGTCCTTCCTGATCGCCTCGGTGATCCTGAAGGCCAGCAAGACCCCGGTGGGCGCCACCGAGGAAGAGGCCCTGGGAGCCGCCACCGTCCGGATGGAGGAAATGAAGGGCAAGAAGAGCTCGGTGTCCTCCCTGCTTACGGGGTCCGGTGCTGCCGCCGGTGGCGTCGCCGTCCTCGCCGGGCCGGTCAGGAACATCGTCTTCGCGTGCGACGCCGGTATGGGCTCGAGCGCGATGGGCGCCTCGGTGCTGCGGAACAAGATCAAGGCGGCCGGCTTCCCGGACGTCCTGGTCACCAACTCCGCGATCGCCAACCTCAGCGACACCTACGACGTCGTCATCACGCACCAGGACCTGACCGAACGGGCCAAGCCGGTGACCGCCAGCGCCGTGCACGTCTCGGTCGATAACTTTATGAACAGTCCCAAGTACGACGAGATCGTGGAGCTGGTCAGGTCGAGCAACACGGAGATTGGAGCCGACGCTCCGGCCGCCGCCGCCACCGCTCCGGCCGCCGCCGCCACCGCTCCGGCCGCCGCCGCAACGCCCGAAGCTCCCGAGGAAACCGGCCCCGCCGGCATCCTCGTGGCCGAGAGCGTCGTGTTGAACGGCACGGCCACCACCCGCGACGCCGCCATCGACGAGGCCGGCCGGCTCCTGCTGGACCGCGGCGCCGTCGACTCCGGCTACCTGGACGCCATGCACGAACGCGAGGAATCCGTCTCCACTTATATGGGCAGCTATCTCGCGATTCCACACGGCACCAATGCCGCCAAGGACCACATCATGAAGTCCGCGGTCTCCGTGATCCGCTACCCGAACGGCATCGACTGGAACGGCAAGGAAGTGAAGTTCGTGGTCGGCGTCGCCGGCATCAACAACGAGCACCTGCACATCCTGTCCTCCATCGCGAAGGTCTTCACCAACAAGGCCCAGGTGGCACAGCTTGAGGCGGCTACCACGGTCGAGGAAGTCCTCGACCTGTTCGGAAAGGTCAATTCCTAGTGAAGGCTGTTCATTTCGGAGCCGGAAACATCGGGCGCGGATTCGTGGGGCTTCTGCTGCACGAGGCAGGGTATGAGGTGGTGTTCGCGGATGTCGCGGAGGACCTGATCACCCAGCTGGCCGCCGCGGACAGCTACCGGGTCCACGAGGTGGGGGAGCACCCCACCGTCCGCACCGTGGAGAACTTCCGCGCGCTCAATTCCGGCAGCCAGGAAGCGGAGGCAATTGCGGAGATTGCGACGGCGGACGTCGTCACCACCGCGGTGGGGCCGCACATCCTCAAGTTCGTGGCCCCGGTGATCGCCAGGGGGATCGCCGCCAGGGCCCCCGGGCTCGCTCCGCTGCAGGTGATGGCGTGTGAGAACGCCATCAACGCCACGGACATCCTGAAGTCCGAGGTCTCCGCGCAGTGGGACCCGGCCGCGGGATCCCTCGACGCTGCCGCCGTGTTCGCGAACACGGCGGTGGACCGGATTGTGCCCAACCAGGAAGCCGGGCAGGGGCTGGACGTCACAGTGGAGACCTTCTACGAATGGGTCATCGACCGGACACCGTTCGGCGGTGCGGTGCCGGTCATTCCGGGTGCCACGTTCGTGGACAACCTGGAGCCGTATATCGAGCGGAAACTGTTCACCGTGAACACCGGACATGCCGCGGCCGCGTACTTCGGCTTTGAGGCCGGGCTCGGGAAGATTTCCGAGGCCATGGCCGATCAGGACGTCGCCGCCGATGTGCGCGCCGTCCTGGACGAAACCAAAGAGCTCCTCGTGGCCAAGCACGGCTTCAACCGCGACGAGCAGGAGGCCTATGTCCAGAAGATCCTGGGCCGCTTCTCCAACCCGCATCTGCCGGACACCGTGAACAGGGTGGGACGGGCGCCGTTGCGCAAGCTCAGCCGGCACGAACGCTTTATCGGTCCGGCAGCGGAGCTTGCCGAACGCGGAATCGTGCCGGAGGCCCTGCTCGGCGCGGTCGCCGCGGCCCTGCGCTTCAACGACCCGGCCGACGCCGAGGCCGTGGAGCTCAGGCAGATCCTGGCGTCCTCCAGCGCCGGCGAGGCCACCGCGAAGATCACCGGCCTCGCCCCGGACCACCCGCTGTTCGCGGCCGTCTCCGCCCTGGTCGACGACGCCAAAAACTCCGTCTAGTCCGTTTCCACTATCGCCGAAGCACAGACGCCGACGCCGGAACTCACCCGAGTTCCGGCGTCGGCGTCTGCGTCAGCAGCGGCCCCCACACCCGCCGGGGTAATAAATAATGCCCATGCTTCTGGGAAACATGGGCATCAGCTGTCACCTCGCGAGGCGATAGGGCAATCTGGGCTGGTGACCTTGAACCCCCGTGACCGGACCACCTTGCTGACTCTCAGCGTCGACGGCGGGACGTTCCGCTTGCGCCATGCCGAACGCGCCGATCTACCCGAAATTCTCCGGCTGCTGGCAGATGACCAGCTCGGGTCTAGCCGCGAGGACACGTCCGATCTGGCCCCCTACGAGCAGGCGTTTGCCGCGATAGACGCCGACCCGGCGCACCTCCTGCTCGTGGGGGAGCTGGCGACCGCGGACGGGCCCGTTACCCGCCTGGTGGCGACGTTCCAGCTCAGCTTCCTGCCGGGGCTGTCCCGCAGGGGTTCGTGGCGTGCCCAGCTGGAGGCTGTGCGGGTGGGGAGCGAGCTGCGCGGCCAGAGCGTCGGGGCGGCGATGGTGCAATGGGCCATCGATGAGTCGCGGCTCCGCGGCTGTTCACTAATGCAGCTCACCACGGACAAATCCCGGACGGCCGCCCACCGGTTTTACGAGCGGCTCGGGTTCGTGGCGAGCCACGAGGGCATGAAGCTCATTCTGTAGCCCCAGTGGCCGCCGAGGTGACAGATAATGCCCATGTTTCGGCGAAACATAGGCATTATCTGTCACCTCGCGAGGCCGAAGCGTGCGCCGCGGTGCTCCCGTCTCAGGCCTTGACGGAATCCTTCGCGGAGCCCTTCGGGACGAAGAGGGTCTCGGCGTGCTCCAGGGACATTCCGTTGGTCTCGGGGACCTTGAACTTCACGAAGAAGAACGACGCCGCCGCGAACATCGCGTACATGGCGTAGGTCAGGGGCAGGGAGGCAGCCGCCATGACCGGGAAGCTCAGGGTGATCGCGAAGTTGGCGATCCACTGGGCGGCCGCGGCGAGGCCCAGCGCGCGGGCGCGGATCCGGGACGGGAAAATCTCGCCCAGCAGCACCCAGACGAGCGGGCCCCAGGACGCGCCGAAGCTGATCACGAAGACGTTGGCGGCCACCAGGGCGACCGGGCCCCAGGCGCCGGGCAGCGAAATCGCGTCGCCGGTCCCGGTGGCGGACCCGAAGGCGAGGGCCATGGTGCCCAGCGAGACGGCCATGCCGATGGAACCCGCCAGCATGATGGGCCGGCGGCCGATCCGGTCCACGAGGGCGATCGCGACAAGAGTCACGAGGATGTTCGTGATGGCGGTGGCCACGGAGATCGTCAGCGAGTCCTTCTCCTGGAAACCGACGGCCTTCCACAGGGTGGTGGAGTAGTAGAAGATCACGTTGATGCCGACGAACTGCTGCAGCACCGACAGGATGATCCCGATCCACACCACCGGCTGCAGGCCGAACGCCTTGCCGCGCAGGGACCCCTTCTGGCCCGCGACCTTGTCTTCCTCGATGGCCTTTTTGATGTCACGCAGGTGGCGGTCCGTGTCCTCGTTCGGGGCGATGGACTGGAAGATTTTCAGGGCTTCCTCGTCCTTGCCCTGGAAGACCAGGAACCGCGGCGACTCGGGCAGGGTGTACGCAATCCAGCCGTAGACAACGGCAGGCACGGCGCCGGCGAGGAACATCCAGCGCCAGGCCTCAATACCGAACCAGAGATCCTCGCCGGCGCCGCCGGCGAAGTTGGCGAACAGGGCGTCCGATAGCAGGGCGGCGAAGATACCCGTGGTGATGGCGAGCTGCTGGAGCGACGCCAGGCGGCCGCGGACGTGGCGCGGGGAGATCTCGGAGATGTAGGCCGGGGCGATCACGGAGGCCAGACCGATGCCCAGGCCGCCGACGAGGCGCCAGAAGATGAGGTCCCACACGCTGAACGCGAAGCCGGTCCCGATGGCACTGACCAGGAACAGCAGCGCGCCGATCTTCATTGCCGGGATGCGGCCGTAGCGGTCAGCGACTTTCCCGGCCAGATAGGCGCCCGCGGCGCAGCCAAGGAGGGCCACGGCGACGGCGAAACCGGTCACAGCCTGACTCAGCGCGAACTCGTCCTTGATGGCGTCGACGGCGCCGTTGACCACGGAGGAGTCGAAGCCGAAGAGGAAGCCGCCCACGGCGCCCGCCACGGCCAGCCAAATGACCCGTTGGGGGATCCTGGCTACGGTCTGGTCTTGGGTGGTTGTCATCTGGCTCCCTCGGCATTTCGCGTTCGACGGCCTGCGGCCGCAGCTACCAAGTTTTGCACCGGAGCCAGAGCGGTGCATGTCGCAGGGTCAAAAGTGAGACGAAACATACAGTTTGGCGGCACCGTGCCGCCGTCGGATACTTCCTGCCGGGGACGGGCCGTCACTCCGCGCACTCTTTTGCCGGCCCCGCCCCTGAAGAAGCCCGGAGCTGCGCGAGACAGCAACGGCAGGCAGGCCATAAGGCTGCCTGCCGTGACGCCACGCGCTGTCCGGAAGCGGGTTACCGCTCGAGCAGGATCCCGTCCGGGTCGCACCAGATCATCGCGCCGGGCCGGAAGAGGACGCCGTCGATCTCCAGTTCCACGTCGCTCTCGCCGGCGCCTGCCTTGGCGCTCTTCCGCGGGTTGCTGCCCAGCGCCTTCACCCCGAGCGGCAGCCCGGCGATGGCCGTCCGGTCGCGGATGGCGCCGTTAATGACGACGCCGGCCCAGCCGTTGGCGACGGCGCTTGCCGCGATCAGGTCCCCCATCAGGGCCGTGCGCAGCGAGCCGGCGCCGTCCACCACCAGGACGGCACCGTCCCCGGGGGTTGCGAGGGTCGACTTGACCAGGGCGTTGTCTTCGAAGCAGCGGATGGTCCGGACCGGGCCGCTGAAGTGCGTGTTGCCTCCGAGAGACTGGAACTGCAGTGCCACGGAATCGAGTTCCTCGCCCCGCTCGTCGTAGAGATCGGCGGTATTAACGGCGGATGCGGCCATCGGGTCTCCTCTTGCTGGAAATAGGGGTGGATCGTGATCCCCACGATAGTCTGGCCCCACACTGATCTTCAGCGCGTGGAGCCAGCAGCCGTTTCCGGGGGGAACCGAATTACATGAGCCTGTCCGATCTGTCCGGAGCAGCGCCGGACCCAGCCCGCAGCAGCCCTACCGCGGGAAGCCCGGCGGCGGCGGCGCTCACCGAGCCCGAAAGGGCAGTCCGCCCCGTCTGGGTCACCGGCGTCGTCCTCGTCAACGTGGGCATCAACGCGGCATTTTTCGGCCCGCTCCAGGTGCTCCTTGGCCAGCAGGCCGCCGCGTTCAGTGAAGGTGACAAGGAGGCCATCCTCGCCCTCGTCACCGGAGCCGGTGCGGCGGTCTCCCTCGTGGCCAATCCGTTGTTCGGTGCGTTCAGCGACCGCACCACCTCACGGCTGGGCCGCCGGGTGCCCTGGGTCCTTTTCGGGGCCATCCTTGGCGCCGCGGCCCTGATCGCGCTCGCCGGGGCGCCGAACGTTGCCGTTATGGCGCTGCTCTGGTGCCTCGTGCAGGCCGGCTGCAACGGAGCCTATGCCGCCGTCACCGCTGCCATCCCGGACCGCGTCCCCGTGGCCCAGCGCGGCACCGTGGGGGGCTTGGCCGCCATGGGCCAGACCGTCGGCATCCTCGTCGGCGCGGTGATCGCCGCAGCGGTAACCGGGAACTTCGCCGTCGGCTACCTCGTCTGCGCCGTGGCGCTGCTCGCCGGCGTCGTGCTGTATTTCTTCAAGAGCGACGACGTCCCGCTCCCCGCGGGGGCACGCCCGCCGTTCAGCCTGGCCGGCTTCGCCAAGGGCTTTTGGATCTCCCCGGTGCTCTACCCGGACTTTGCCTGGGCCTGGCTGACCCGGCTCCTGGTGAACATCGGCAATCATATGGTCACCCTCTACCTGCTCTTCTTCCTTAAGGACGCAGTCCATCTTCAGGAGACGCAGGGCATCGCGCCGGAGTTCGGTGTCCTGGTCCTGACCGGCCTCTACGCGGCGATGGTGATGGTGACCAGTGTGGTCGGCGGCCGGCTGAGCGACCGGACGGGGAAGCGGAAGCCGCTCGTGATCATCTCCTCGATCATCATCGCGGCGGCCTCGCTGATCCTGGCGTTCGCGCCGAACTGGACCGGAGCACTGCTGGGCGCCTCGGTGCTGGGAATCGGCTTCGGCTGCTACCTGGCGGTGGATTTCGCCCTCATTACCCAGGTGCTTCCGACTTCGCTGAGCCGCGGAAAGGACCTGGGCGTCCTCAACGTCGCCAATTCCCTGCCCCAGGTGCTCGCTCCGCTCATTGCCTTCCCGTTCGTCACGCTGTGGGGAGGCTACGTTTCGTTGTACGTGGCGGCGGCCGTCATCGGGCTGCTGGGGGCCGTCTTTGTGGTCAAAATCAAGGGCGTCGACTAGGCCAGGACCCGCCGCGGGGTTGCTCCCGCCGGCACTGTTTGTGACTGGCTTCCGGGCCGGGAGCGTGGCGTATAGTGGACGGGAATTGCCGCGGCAGCGCTGTGGGGGAATCCCCCCCCGGCTGCCGAGAAAACCGACCCCGGAACGGCGCTGATGCCTGAATTTCACTCAGAACTTCCACCGATGGCCCCTCCGCCCACCCTGCCCCGGCAGCGGCTCCGCTACACCCGGATCCTCGACGTCGCCGGCGGGTTCGCCCGCAAGGGCCTGGACTCCGTCGTCCTCTCCGAAGTCGCCGCCAAGGCCGACGTCCCGCTGGGCACGCTGTACCGGTACTTTCCCTCCGCCACACAGTTGGTGCTGGCGCTCTACCGCAAGCAGTTGACCGAGCTGCACGCAGCCTCACCCGCGAAGAAATCCCTGGGACGGACCGCGACGCCGCCCGCACGGACCGCCGGGGGCGACGCAGGGAACGCCGACGGCGACGTGCCGGCCCCCGCGCTCGTCGGCGTCGTGATGGAAATCTTCCACATGCGCCTTATGCAGCCTGCCGTGGAGCAGTGCCTGAACAGGGCCGTTTACACCAAGGACACGGACGCCACAAAGCTGCTCCGGGAGATCGACTCCGCTGCCGAGAAGGCCGTCACGGCTGTGAGCAGCGACGCCGCCATCTCCCGGGTTCTGCTGCTGACCGTCACTGGACTGGTCCAGTCCGTCCGATGCCGGCGGTTGTCCCTCTTTGAAGCCGAGGAGGACCTCAAAAAGGCGTGTTTCCTGCTGACATCCGCCCGCCGACCGACGTAATTGGTCTAGACCAATCGGATAATTTACCGGCCGGTAGTGGCACTTTTCCGTGATCGAGACCGCCCACATGTCGGGATAAACGTTTAACCAAGGCCGGCGTATGTCGCGGGACACATCACGGCCGGTGAAATCTGTTTACCATTGCAGAACCGGAGCGGCCCAGCCGCCTGCAGTACCCGGAGCTCCACCGCAGACCCACCAACCCTGGGTCGAGGCTGACGTTCCCCAGACCATCTTGAGCATCCCTGTGCTTGAGCTTCCATGTGCCGTACGCCCACGGTGAGCCCCAGGAGACAACGAAGTGTCCACTGAAACGATTAACCCCGCCGACGCCACGTCCCCCGAGCCTGCAGTTGCGCTCAGCGACGAGGAAATTTTCGCATCCCACCAGGGCGGCAAGCTTTCAATTTCCAGCACCGTGCCGCTCGCCAGCAAGCGCGACCTGTCCATTGCCTACACGCCCGGCGTCGCCCAGGTCAGCCGCGCCATCGCGGCCAACCCGGAACTCGCCAAGACCCTCACCTGGGCCCAGCGACTCGTGGTCGTCGTCAGTGACGGCACGGCGGTCCTGGGCCTTGGCGACATCGGCGCCAGCGCCTCGCTGCCCGTGATGGAGGGCAAATCGGCCCTCTTCAAGGCCTTCGGCGAGCTCGACTCCATCCCGCTGGTGCTCAATACCACCAACGTCGACGAGATTGTCGAGACCCTCGTCCGGCTGCGCCCGAGCTTCGGCGCCGTCAACCTTGAGGACGTCTCCGCGCCGCGCTGCTTCGAGCTCGAGGAAAAGCTCATCGAGGCCCTCGACTGCCCCGTCATGCACGATGACCAGCACGGCACGGCCGTCGTCGTCCTCGCGGCCCTGACCGGTGCCGCCAAGGTGACCGGGCGCGGGCTCGGGAAGCTGCGCGTTGTCGTTTCGGGCGCCGGTGCCGCCGGGATCGCCGTCGCGCAGATGCTGCTCACCGCCGGGATCAGCGACGTTGTGCTGCTGGACTCCCGCGGCGTCATCAACAGCGAGCGTGCGGACATCGCCGCCGATCCCGCCAGCAAGAAGGCCCAGCTGGCCAAGAGCGGCAACCCGCGCGGCGTCTCCGGCGGACCTGCCGATGCCCTGCTGGACGCCGACGTGTTCATCGGGGTCTCCTCCTCCCAGCTGGCCGAGGAACACCTCAAGCTCATGAGCCAGGACTCGATCGTGTTCGCCCTGTCGAACCCGGACCCCGAAGTCCTGCCGGAGGTCGCACGCCGGTACGCGGCCGTCGTCGCCACGGGCCGCAGCGACTTCCCGAACCAGATCAACAACGTCCTCGCGTTCCCCGGCATCTTCCGCGGAGCCCTCGACGCCGGCGCCCGCCGGATCACGCCGGCGATGAAGCTGGCTGCGGCGCGTGCCATCGCCGCACTGGCCGACGAGGACCTATCCGCCGACTACATCGTCCCCAGCCCGCTGGATCCGAGGGTGGCGCCGGCAGTGTCCGCCGCCGTCGCCGCGGCGGTTGAAGCCGAGTAGCCACAGCAGCACAGACGACGACGGCGGCGCTTCCTTGGGGGATGCGGCGCCGTCGTCGTTTTCCTGGTGCCGGCCGATCGAAGCCCGGGCGGGCCGGAACCACAGGCCCTCGCGCCTTAGACTGGGGCGATGAACCCCGAGACTGTTGTGACGATTCTCTGCGGCCTCGCCATCCTGGTAGGCGTGGCCGGTACCGTCATCCCCGTATTGCCCGGAAGCATCCTGATCGGACTAAGCCTGCTGGCCTGGGCCATCTGGGGCGGCGCCGGGACCACCGGCTGGGTGGTGTTCGGGATTGGCATGGTCTTCGTCCTCGCCGGAATGGCCGCCAGCGCGGTCCTGACCGGCCGGAAACTCAAACAGCACAGCATTCCCGGCCGCTCGGTGGTGGCCGGTCTGGTCCTCGGTGTCGTGGGGATGTTCATCATTCCGGTGGTGGGCCTGTTCGTCGGTTTCGCCGCCGGCCTGCTGCTCAGCGAGCTGCACCGCACGCGGGCCATCGGCACCGCCGTGGCCTCCAGCTGGGCCGCCTTGAAGGCCACCGGGCTGGGCATGATCGTCGAGTTCGGACTCGCCTGCCTTGCCGGCAGCACCTGGGTGATCGGCCTGTGGATTTCGGCCGCGGCCTAGTCTGCCCGCGGCCTCCCCGCGCCTACTAGCATGGGTGTATGAGCGCCGGACCAGGACCATCCGCACCCCGCCCAGCCCTGTACCGCGACCTGCGCGACCTGGCGCCGTTCCGCACGCCGGTCATCCGGACGCCTGTCCGCGGCCTCGCCGAGGGCGTGGGCGGCGCGGTTTCCGGAGTCCTGGCCGGGCGGATCCGCGGCACCCTGCCGGTGGAGGGCGGCGCGCCCCGGCTCGGAAAAGTGGGCGGCAGGACCCCGGGCAGGGCAGCGAAGGCCGTGCACGCCGCGATCTTCGGCAGCTCCGACCCGAACCGGCTGATCGCCCTGGCGCACACCTACCCCGGGTGGGCCGGGCTCTGCTACCTGATGGCAGGGCTGCAGAGCTACGCCCAGAGCGGCCACCTGCGCGCTGCAGAACTGCTCCAGCGCGGGATGCTGACCAGGAACGACGACGACGCGAACCGCTACGCCTCCGCCTACCTGGCCCGTGTCATCACCCGGGTGGCCGTCGCCGAGCGGGTCGAGGTTCCGGTCCTGTTCAGCGAGGAGGCGGTGTTCCTGGCGCTGTCCCATTCGCTGCGCGAGACCGGACAGACGGAGACTGCCCTCGCAGCGCTGAACGGGCTGCCCCCGTCGTTGCCCATGGCACTGGCGCGCTGCACACTGGCCGCCTCGCTGGGACGGCACGAGGAGGTGGTGGCGGACACTGAAGGGCTGCTCAACGGCGATGACCTGTCGGCGGCACTGCTCCTGGTGCGGGCACGCTCGCTGCGGAAATTCGGTGCCAATGCGGCCGCCCGTGCCGCGCTGCAGGAGGTCCTGCGCCGACGCTCGACCGACTTCACGCTCCGCAGCGATGCCCTCACGGACCGGGCACTCCTGCTGCTGGACAACGGACGGAAGGCGCTGAGCCGGCTGGAGCGGCAGCATCGCCAGTCCGCAGACCTGGAGACGGTCCGGGCCCTCCGCAAGGACGCGGAACTCCACGAGCTCTGGGACCGCGAATACGGCCGGGCCGACGACGACTGAACCAGGGCGAGGTGTTCCGGACCGGATCGATGACCCTTGCGGGCCCCCGGAAACAGGGAGTACAACCGAGGGATGAGGGATGCGGCAGCGCGCTGGGTGCAGCACTACATCCTGGCCTGGACGTCCAACGAGCCCGAGGACATTGGGGCGCTGTTCACTCGGGACGCCGTCTACTCCACCCGCCCGGATGATCCCGAGCCGTGGAACGGGCGCGAGCAGATCGTGGCGCGCTGGATCGCCAGCCGTGATGAGCCGGGGGACTGGACGTTCGAGTGGAAGCTCCTCGGCGTCGACGGCGGCAGGGTCTTCGTGCAGGGCCGCACCGACTACCGCGGGGACGGCCGGAGCTACGACAACCTTTGGATCATCCAGCTCGCAGGCGACGGCCGCGCCACAGCTTTCACCGAGTGGTACATGCCGCGCGCAGCGGCTGGCTGAGGTTCAGCCACGGGAGAGGGCCGGGCCCAGGAGCGGCAGCAACTGCTCGGACAGCAGGACGGTGCCCAGGGCCACCATGATGATGCCGCTGGCGAGCGTCACTTTCCGCGCCGCACCCGGCCGGGAGTGCAGCAGCCTGCGCGCCAGCAAGGCGACGGCGCTGTAGACCACGCCGACCAGGAGAACAAACGTCAGGCCGAGCAGGCCGGACTGGACGGGCACAGGCAGGGACGCCTCGGGGCTGACAAACTGCGGCACCAGGGCCACATAGAACAGCAGGCCCTTGGGGTTGATGCCGCTCGTTCCCATGCCCTGCAGGAACGTCCGGAACTGGTTCGCCGGAGCCCGCACCTCCGCGCGGCCGAAACTCGCCCCGCGCCAGGACCGGATGGTCGTCAGCCCGAGCCACAGGAGGTAGGCCGCGCCGGCGACCGTCAGCCAGCCCAGCACGCCGGGGACCCCGGTGAGCAGGGCGGCCAGACCCGCCACCAGCAGCACGGTGTGCAGCACGTAGCCCCCGCAGAGTCCCGCGACTGCGGGCACGAAACTGCGCTGCTTCAGGCCTGCGGTGATGGAATAGGCCCAGTCCACCCCCGGAGTGCAGGCCAGGGCGCCGGCAACCAGCAGGAAGGCGAGGAAAAGCTGGGGGTTCATGGCGGTCTCCTGGGGTCTGGGTACAGGGAAAGTCTAGGAAATTAATCGCCGAAAGTGTTCCCTCTTTTCGCGGGGAAAGCTCGTCAGGGGGTAAGATTATTGCGTGATAGACAGCCTGGACAGAAGTATTTTGCGCTACCTCAAAGAGGACGGCCGCATGACTGCGACGGCGCTCGCTGCCAGGGTGGGACTGACCGTCGCGCCCTGCCACCGGCGGCTCCGCGATCTGGAAGCCTCCGGCGTCATCCGCGGCTACCGCGCCGACATCGATCCCTCGGCCCTTGGGCTCGGGTTCGAAGCGATCGTCTTCGTCACCCTGCGCCAGGTGGACCGGGCCACGATGGAGATTTTCGAGAGCCGTGTGGCGGACAACCCGACTATCGTCGAGGCGCAGCGGCTGTTCGGTTCCCCTGACTACCTGCTGAAGGTCATCGCTGAGGACCTGCCCGCCTACCAGCGTTTTTACGACGCCGAACTGACGTCGCTGCCCGGCGTCGAACGGCTGACGTCGACACTGGTCATGAAGAACCTGAAGACCAACATCGGTCCACCCGTATAGGCCGTACCGGGGCTGTTTCGGAATTGTCATTGCGGCTACCCGACGGGGCTGACGTGCACGATGTTCGAAGTCCGGCCGCGTGTCCGTCGTCAAAAAGCGGATGCGGTCCGTCTGCCTGTGGATCTCGCCGCTCGGGCCCGCGATGGTGAGCGCGATCTTGCCCGCGCCTTTGGTGCTGATTTCCGGACCCGGTCCGCCGTCCGCCACCCCTACCGCTGACTTGAGGAGTTCGCCGCCCGTCATGTCCAGGCGCGCCCTCCGGCTGACCTCTATCTCCCGAACACCCGCAGCGTCGAGGGCGGAGGGTTCGGAGGATGCCGCCGGGCTTCCTGTGGCCCGGGCCGGTTAGGAGGAAGAAGAGTCGTGGGATGGCGGAAGGGCCGGTTGGCAGCCGGTGATCAGGAGGCTTGAGCCCAGGGCTGCTGCCGCGAGTGCGGGGCCCAACCCCTCGTGCGTGCATTCGTCGGCGTCTGGGGCAACGCCGGGACGTCCGCACCGTAGAAGTTGTCTTTCATCTGTCCCCCGATTTTTGCTGCGCCAGCTAACTTCCCGGTCCCCGCGGCAGCGACTCTGGATGGCCAGCCGCAAATCGGGGGCTCCAGTCCGGCCCACGCTGACCGACGCGGCGTCGAACGGCGCACAGTGGCACCGGTCAAGAGCTCTCTGTTCCAGTCGCGACGAACTTGTAGACCTAAAGCGATCCGCCAGGCCGAGCCTGGCGCCGTCAAGGCTTCCCGGTCGCCTCGATTTTCTCCGTTGCTTCAGGGGTGTAGAACTTGTCCGCGAGGTGCACGGAGTAGATGAACGTCGTCCGGCCGGTGTCGGCGTCGGAGTAGATTTCAACGGAGTACACGGTGCCTGTCAGGTTGCCGTAGCCGGGGTACCACTTCTCCCTCCGGGGGTTCTCCTGGGACGCAGCGCCGAACGGTGCCGCCTTTCGGACCAGGGCAAAACCCAGTTCGTCGCCCGCCTTGCGGAGCTCCTCGTTGGCGGCCGGCACGTCCGGACGGGTGACGAAGAAGTCGATGTGGTCCACGGCGTTGTCCGCGCCGCGCCGGATTCGGATTGTGTCGGTCGCCATTTCGACCACGCCGTTCGGCGTGGTCATGGAGACCGCGATAGGCCGATCCGATTCGGCCGCAACCAGTGCGCCGTCGGAATCCTGGCCCAGGCCCAGCTCGGACATCGTCAGCGGGCGGCGGGTGAAGTCGAAAACTGCCGTGTGGGCATTTTTGATCCCGGCAATGCCGGCGGGGGTGAATTGGGAGTTGCCGTTAGCCACGATCGGTTCCTTGTCGTTTGAAGCCGGAGGGGATGCCTGTCCGCAACTGCTCAGAAGCAGTGACGACATAACTATCATCAGCAGTCTGGTTTTCACGGGGCTCCCAGCGGTGTTCGTAGTTCCTTCGGTACCATCCGATAGCTTTCCACACGATCAGCCATGGGCTTCGTCATTTCGCCGTAGGGGTTGTCCTCGCCGTGAAGCCAGTCCTCGTAAGCGCCCAGGGTGTCCCGGTCGATTAACTCCCAGCGGTCCTCGCGGACCGAGATGTTGCCGTGGTGCCCGTCCAGCCCCACCGGCGGGAACCTGCCCGTGTCGATGTAAGCGGTCACGGCCGGGAACTGCTCGTAGTAGGACTTGGCGCCTTCGATGCTCGGTTCGCCAAGGACCGTCATGGCTTCGGTAAAGGCAACGCCGCTGGTGCGGTCCCGGACATCATCGTAGTCGTCGGCGATGACGTAGTTCTGTTCCTGGTCGGCCATATTATAGGAGGCCTGGTGCAACGCTTCCTGCTGCGCCGGGGTGAGCTGGTGGTACCCCTGAGGATCGGAGTAGCCGGGGACGGAATCGATGGCGGTCCACGCCTCGTTCATCCGCGGGGAAACGATGCCGGCTGCCTCAAGACGCTGGATCTCTGCCATGCCTCCCTGCTGGTACGCATGGTGCTGGGACCCGATATCGGAGAAGATTTCTTTCTGCATCGACAGGAAGGACGTCTCGTAGTAGCCGAGGTCCGCCGCTCCCAGGCCGGCGATGGCGGCCAGCGCAGCTGCCCTGCGGGGATCCGCCTCGGCCAGGAAATCCGCCACGTCTTCGCCGGTCTCGGCGAGGTCATGAAGGATCGCCATGTCCTCAAAGCCTGCGATGAACGTCGGTCCCACCTGGTTGGCCATTCCGATCCATTCCATCCGGGGATCGTTCCGGTAGAGCTCGGCGTAGAACGCATAGACCCGATAAATATCGGCCCGGTTATGGCTAACACCGAGGGAAGGATCCCAGTGGGCGGGATCTATGCCGGCAGCGCGCATGGCAGATTCACTCCAGTACAGCTGGAGAACGTCCGCGTAGAAGTTCGGTCCTCCGTCGGAGCCGGTCGCGGGCAGGAGGCCGGAGTCCACCAGCTGGTCCACCACCCCCTTGGCGGCATCGGCATGTGCCTGGTCCTGGCGCATCCATGCCCTGAACTCTTCGGACACCAGGTACGATTCCTGTTCTGTCCGGGTCATGCCCGACATCCGGTCGGTGAGCTCCTGGCCGGTCCGGTCATGCCCGGGTGCGCCGGGCAGTCCGGACCCTGCATTGCCGGCACCGCTGTGGCTGGCAGCGTGCTGCTCATCGGCATTGAGCAGCAATGCCCTGGCTGCCGTTCCAATTTCGGCGGCAGCCGCCTTCAGTGCCTTCAGGTGCGCGGCGTTCCAGTCGTTGCGGAAGCGGTCGCCGTCGTGCCCCTTCCAGGGGCTTGTTCCGATGGTGCCGCTGAGCTGCCGCCCGAGCTGGTCGAGCTGTTGCGCACCAGCTTGCAGTTCCCTGGCGAGCCGGCGTAACTGGGCCACGTCCGCCCCATAGCAGTTGCCCGCCACAATTTCCCCCTGATTGATTGCCCCGGTCAGCCTAACCGTATTCCGGGTGGGCAGCGATGGGGAGGACTCCCCGCCGCCGGGGCTGCCATGTCAGGAACCGAGCAGCCCGGTGGTGCGGTAGGGGATGACCTCGCGCAGGAACATGCTGGTGGAGGTCCGCACGATTCCGGGGCAGAGCCGGATTTCCTCTGAGACGCGGTACAGGTCGTCCGGGCTTTTCGCCACCACCCGGATCAGCAGGTCCGTCTCGCCGGCCGGGGCGTGGCATTCCAGCACTTCCGGGATGTTCCGCAGCGCAGCGATCGCCTCGTCCAGGTGGCTTTGGTCCAGCTCGGCGCTGACCGACGCCGCCACGCCGCGGCCCAGCGCGGAGGGCAGCACCCGGCTGCTGTTCGGGCGGAGCGAGCCCGAGGCCGTCATGCGCTCCAGGCGCGACTGCACGGTGCCGCGGGCCAGACCCAGTTTCTGGGCCAGCACCATGATGGGCAGCCGGGGATCCTTGTCGAGGGCGAGGAGGATTCGCCGGTCGGTCGCGTCGAGTTCCTGCAAAATGACCACTTCCTGTTCCTTGCCCCGGCTGGAGTTGGTCAGATTGACCAGGGTAAGCGGGGCCCGTTGCACCAACTGTAGGACTTCTGTTGAAATAGTGACAACAAAGGGACGAGGCCACCGCCGGATCCCAACGGCTACAAGTACCCCGGCACACCACCCGGATCTTGGATGAGGCTTCCCGCAAGGAACCCGCCCGCTGATTGACTCTTGTTCACACCATCGTCTTTCCGCACCAATCTCCGCATTCGCAGTGCCATGGCCCGGAGCAACGCCCCGGGTCCGGCACGGCAAGAGCCCCTGAGCCACCGACGTCGGATTTCCGAAGTCATCGGTAGCTGAGGGGCTCTTGTGCTGTGCCCCCACAAACCAACGCGGGGTCACCTCCGGCCCGTATTCCGCCCCGCTATGGGCCGGAGGTGACCCCGCGTTGCAGTTGAAGGTGCCGGGGGCGGCGGCGCATAGGCTGGTGCCATGACTTCAGCCGGCCGCTTCGCCCCCAGCCCCTCCGGCGAACTGCATGTCGGCAACCTCCGCACGGCGGTCCTCGCCTGGCTGTTCGCCCGGTCCACCGGCAGGCGGTTTCTCATGCGGGTGGAGGACCTGGACCGGGCCCGGGCCGGCGCCGAGGCGGAGCAGCTCCGGGACCTGGCCGCGATCGGCGTCACCTGGGACGGCGGTATCGTCCGCCAGACCGACCGCGAGCCCCTCTACGCCGGGGCGATCGCCGAACTGACCGCGGCAGGCCTGACCTATGAGTGCTTTTGCACCCGCCGCGAAATCCAGGAGGCGCCGTCCGCGCCGCACGCACCGCAGGGGGCCTACCCGGGCACCTGCCGGAACCTGTCGGGGCCCGAACGCGCAGTCAAGCGCGCCGTCCGGCCCGCGGCCGTCCGGCTCCGGTCCGCCGTGACCGCGGCGACGGTCCAGGACGTGCTGCACGGCAGCTACACCGGAGTGGTGGATGACTTCGTGCTCCGTCGCAATGACGGCGTGACGGCCTACAACCTCGCCGTGGTGGTGGACGACGCCGCCCAAGGCATCGACCAGGTGGTCCGCGGCGACGATCTCCTGCCCTCCACTCCCCGGCAGGCCTACCTCGCCTCGCTGCTGAATATGTCTGTCCCGGAATATGCACATGTTCCGCTGGTGCTGAACGCCGACGGCGCCCGGCTGGCCAAGCGCGACGGTGCTGTCACGCTCGCGGACCTTGCGGCCGCCGGCATTCGGGCGAGCGAGGTGCGGGACGCGCTGCTGTCATCCGTGGGGCTGCCGGCCGGTCCGTTGGGACAGGCGCTCGCCGTGTTTGAGCCCGCCAGGCTGCCGCGGGAGCCGTGGATCTGGCCAGGGATGGCCGGGCCGGACGCGTAGGCTGGAAGCATGTCAGAACCAGAATCCAGGGAAGCGCACACCCCGCAGCCGAGTTTTACCGTCGAGACAGCGAAGATCCTCGCCGAGGTGGCCCACAACCGCCAGAAGGACAAGCTCAAGCGGCCCTACCGCGAACACGTACTCGCCGTCGGGGACGCCCTGGCGGACTTCGACGACGACATCAGGATTGCCGGCTACCTGCATGACATCGCCGAGGACACCCCGATGACCCGGCAGGCGCTGCTGGACATGGGCGTCACCGAGCGGGCCGTAGACATCATTGAGCGCGTCACCAAGCGCCTGCACGATAACCCGGACGACTACCAGGCCGGCATCCGCTTCATCGCCGAGGACCACGACGCCACGCTGGTGAAAATCGCGGACAATGCGCACAACTCCCTGCCGGAGCGCGTCAGGGCATTGGCCGAGAAATGGCCGGACAAGCCGCCGGTCACCCGCTACAACGAGGCCCGTCCGGTGCTCTATGCCGCGGTTCCGGTGGAGGAAACCCGCAAAATCCTGGCCCGGATCAACCCGTCGCTGCTGGAGGAACTCGACGATCTGCTCGACGAGGCGGACGACACCGACTACGAGAACCTCTCCTACGAGGACGCCACGGAGGACACGACCCCGGCCGAGCCAGCGCCCGGACCCAGCGAGACCCCGGCCGCGGAACCCGAGCCCGAGCCGCGCCGGGACTGAGCCGGCGCCGCGCCGGGACTGAGCCGGCGCCGCGCCGGGACTGAGCCCCGCCGGGCCAGCCGGTTCGCAAGCCGAGTCCCCGCCGTCCGCTAACAGCAACGCGGGGTCACATGGCGCCCATCCCGGGGCCCAACATGGGCGCTATCTGACCCCGCGTTGCTTCAGGGGGTTAGACCCGGCCCAGGGCGTCGATGTCCTCGAGGAACTGCTGGTGGACCTCGTCGCTGACCGTGGTCCGGGTGTCCGCGATCGCGTCGAGGTAGTCCTGTGTCGCGGGACCCTTCCGGACCGCGTCGCGGAGGGCGGGGCTGCCGCTGGAAGCCAGCCCGCCGTCGTCGTACACCGCCTTCTCCAGCGCACGCTGGGACGCGCTCCGGGCCGCGTATTCGATGTCCGCGGGGGAGAATCCTTCGGTCCGGTCCACCAGCAGCTCCACGTCCACGTCGTCGACTACGGTTGCGGGAATGAAGCGCTGCCACATGGCCTCGCGGGCCTGGCGGTCGGGCAGGCCGATGGGGATAACGTAATCGAAGCGGCCGTGGCGCAGGAACGCGGTGTCCAGAGCACGGATGAAGTTGGTGGCGCAGACCAGCAGCCGGCCGGGCTGTTCGCGGAAGGCCGGGATGATCTTGAGGAGTTCGTTGGTGACGCCCTGCAACGGCGACGGCGGTTCGCCGGAGCGCTGGGAGGCGATCTCCTCCACCTCATCGATGAAGACGACGGCGTGTTCCAGCTCGGCGATCTCCAGGAAAGTCTCGCGCAGCGCACCCGCAAGACCCATGGGATCGGCGGCCAGCCGGGAGGGGAAGACCTCCACGAACGGCCACTCGAGCCGGGAGGCAATCGCCTTCGCGAAGGTGGTCTTGCCGGTGCCGGGAGGGCCAAAGAGGACGACGGCGCGCGGCGGCACCACCCCGTACTCGTCGGCGAGGTCGGCCTCGGCCAGCGGCAGGACCAGACGGCGTTCCAGGAGCTCCTTCTCGTTCCGCATGCCGGCGACGTTTTCCCAGAGGTCGCGGGCCAGGATCCGGCCGCCGAGCTGGCTGAGCGGTTCGAGTTCCTGGCGCTGCACCGGGATCTTCCGCTCGAAATAGCGCAGGTTTTTCTTCAGCACAAAGCCGCGGCCCAGGAACGCCTCCACCCGGGTCTCCGATTCCGGCATGAGGGCAGAGAGCTTGTTCAGCCCGTGGGGCGCCATCCGGTTCTCGACGGCGGCCAGCAGCGAGGTGCCGATCCCGCGGCCCCGGTACTCGGGGAGGGTGGCCAAAAAGACGATCCAGCCCTGGTCGTGGGCGGCACGGCCGATGGCGGCGCCCACGACCTGGTCGCCCTGTACTGCGACGACGGCGTGGTCCTTTTCGCAGGAGGCCAGCACTTCCGAGAGTGCGTAGACCGGCTCGACGCTGGTGGCCTTGAGGGACTCCCAGAGGTGCAGAATGCCGTCGAGGTCGGCGGAATGGAAATCCCTGATTCGCCAGTTGGTCATGAGGTGTCTCCCGGGTGGTTCGTCGCTGAGCCAGTGTGAAGCTGTCCGTTGAGCATATGCGAACCGCACCCGCGAGAGGTTGCGGGGACGTTGCGTTACGGCGCCGCCGCGACCGGCCGGGGAACCCCGCGAAGTCTGACCTCGCGCCCCTGTTTCATTGGCAAACGGGCGCGAAGTCTGACCTCGACGGTGAACGGGCGGTCTACAGGCCCGCGAGCAGGTCCTTCATTTCCCGGATCTCGTCCGTCTGGGAGGCCGCGATGTCCTTGCCCAGCTGGATGGTTTCGGCGTTCTTGCCGCTCCGGACCTCGGCGTTGGCCATCTCGACGGCGCCCTCGTGGTGCGCGATCATCTGGCTGAGAAACAGCGTCGCGGCGTCGGTGCCCTGGGCGGCGCCGAGCTTTGTGAGGTCCTCGCCGCTCATCATGCCGGTCATGGAGTGGCCGCCCGGCGCCTGGGTGGGTTCATTCCAGTCCTTGAGCCAGCCGGTCATCTTCTCGATCTCGGGCGCCTGGGCGGCCTTGATCTTGGTTGCCAGCGCGGCGATCCTGGCGTCGATGCCCTGCTTCTTCAGAATGATGTCGCTCATCTCCACGGCCTGGGCGTGGTGCGGGATCATTCCCTGGACGAACATTGTGTCAGAGGCATTGTGGTCCGCGGCCGCAGGTACGGCACTCGAGCCCATGGTGCTGTGGTCCATCCCGGGCATGCTGCTGCTGCCGCCGGAACTGCCGGGGGTGGAGCAGCTGGCCAGTGCCATAACGGCGGCGAGGGCGGCGGCGGAAATAGTGAGGGTCTTTTTCATGGGAGGTCGTGTCCTTCGTGGATCCGGCGATGGACGCCGGTGGCGGGGTTGCGCTGAGGCTGCCGGGATTGGCGGCCGTGCGCTGGAGGCAGGTGGTGCTGCGCCGGCGTCGTCACGGCACATGCCCAGTCCTACGTGCTCACTGAAGCCCCTGCCGGCGACGGCGTGCAGCCGATGTGAACCGCTGGCGTCTCAGCGCGTCCGCCCTGGCAGGTGCACGACGTCGGGACCTGGGTTCCGCCGACGGTCGCCGCAGCGGGTGCCACTCCAGGCGCGGTCTCCGCCGCAGTGTGGCCGTCGCCGGCCTGCGAAAACGTGCCGTCGGCGCTGTGGCTGGAGTGCCCGGCTGGATGCGTGGCGGCTCCGTCGGCAGCCGCCTGGCTGGCGGTGAGCGGCGCCGTCGACGGTTGGATGCTGCCGGGAGCGGACGACTGGGCGTGCACGCCATGGGAGCCGGCGACGATGTGCATGCCCAGGAAGCCGGCAATCACGGCGATTACGCCAGCCAGCAGTGCGGCCCGGCGGAGGACGGTGACGGGGTTGGCCGCGGCGGCTGCGGACATCGTCATCCTCCTTTCTCGGTCGGGGCTCCGGGCAGTGTCACAAAGCACTCAGGCTACCTGTCTTCAACGCCTGCCCCCGGGATTGTGTTCCGGCGGCGCAGCCCGCAATTGGACGGAGAAGGCAACTGTGACAGTATCTGCGTATGAATGCAGATAGGCAGGTTGAGGTCGGCAGCCCCCACGTGGAGCTGGCCGTCGAAGTGTTCTCCATGCTGGCGGACGCCACGCGTGTCCGGCTGATCCTCGCTCTAGGCGAGGGTGAGCTGCCGGTAAACGCCCTGGCGGAGCGCGTCGGGAAGCCGGCTTCAGCGGTCTCGCAGCACCTGGCCAAAATGCGGCTGGGCGGGATGGTCGCCACACGGCAGGACGGCACCAAGGTCTTCTATCGGCTACAGAATGACCACGCCCGCCAACTGGTGATGGATGCCATGCACCAGGCCGAGCACGCGCTCGGCACGGCACCTCGGCACGGCGCATGAACCGCCCGTCGGATGCCGTGGACGAACACAGCCACGGCGAAGGCCAGGAGCGCAGCCACGTCCACGACCACGGCCCGCACGACCACGTCCACGGCGACGGCCCGCACGACGACGTCCACGACCACGTCCACGGCGACGGCCCGGACGGCCACGTCCACGACCACGTCCACGGCGACGGCCGCGACGGCCCGGACGGCCACGTCCACCCGCATGGCCCGGACCGCCACGGCGCGCCCGGTCACAGCCACGCACACGCCTCCGGCCTGAAAGGCTGGCTTCAGTCGGTCTTCGTCCCGCACTCGCACGACGCTGCGGACTCCATCGACGCGGCACTCGAATCCAGCTCGCAGGGCATCCGCGCCGTCAAGGTCTCCTTGCTCGGCCTCGGCGCCACCGCGCTCTTCCAGCTCGTGATCGTGCTGATCAGCGGCTCCGTGGCGCTTCTGGCCGACACCGTGCACAACTTCTCCGACGCGCTGACCGCCGTCCCGCTGTGGATTGCGTTCCTGCTGGGCCGCCGGAAGGCCACCCGGACGTACACCTACGGGTTCGGCCGCGCCGAGGACCTCGCCGGGCTGTTCATTGTGGCGATGATCGCCCTCTCCGCTGTGGTGGCCGCCGCCGAATCGATCCGCCGCTTCTTCGAACCCCAGCCCGTGCACAATCTCGGCTGGGTGCTCGCCGCGGGGATGGTCGGCTTCGCCGGCAATGAACTCGTGGCGATCTACCGGATCCGTGTCGGACGGCGGATCGGGTCCGCAGCCCTGGTGGCTGACGGCGTCCATGCCCGGACGGACGGCTTCACCTCGCTGGCCGTCGTCGCCGGCGTCATCGGCGTCTGGCTCGGCTTCCCGCTGGCGGACCCGATCGTTGGCCTGCTGATTTCCGCCGCCATCGCCGTGCTCCTGTGGGGTACCGTGCGCGACGTCGGGCGGCGGCTGATGGACGGTGTCGACCCTGGGCTGACCCAACGGGTCGAGGCCGTCGTCGCGGAGCACTCCCGCTCCGGCGGCACGGCCCGGCTGCGCTGGTCCGGCCACAGGCTGCACGTGGAGATCACGGTGCCGATCCCGACGGACGCGCACCTGGTAGAGCTCGCCTCGGTGACGGCCAATCTGGAACGCGGGGTCCGCCGGGCCCTGCCGCACGTCGGCCCGGTGACGGTTGTGCCCGACTTCGCCGCAGCCGGGTCGCCGCAGCCGGCCTAGATCCCCAGCGTCGCGAGACTCTGCTGCAGCGTCTGCGCCGAATGGTGCAACGAGGCGAGTTCACCGTCGTCCATGGGGGTGTCCAGCACGGCGCGGACCCCGCCGTGCCCCACGATACTGGGCAGCGACAGCGCCACTCCGGTGATCCCGTACTGGCCGTCCAGCACGGTGGACACCGGCAGGACAGCGTTTTCCCCGCGCAGCAGCGCCTCAACGATGCGCGCACCGGACAGTCCTATCGCGTAGTTCGTGGCGCCCTTCCCGGCGATCACCTTGTAGGCCGCATGCGTGACTTCATGAGCGGTTTCGGCGAGATAGTCGGACGTGAAGACGTGTTCGCCGTCGACCGTCCAGTTGCGGATCGGGACCGGGCCGATCGTGGCTCCGGACCAGATGGGGAACTCGGTGTCGCCGTGCTCGCCCACCATGCTGGCGTGCACGCTGGTCAGGGAGACTCCGGCCTTGTGCGCCAGCAGCCAGCGCAGCCGGGACGTGTCCAGCACGGTGCCGGAGGAGAAGATGCGCGAGGAGGGCAGGCCGGAGATCTTCTGCGCCGCGACGGTCAGCACATCGCAGGGGTTGGTCACCAGGACGTAGACGGCGTCCGGGGCGTGCGTGAGCAGCTGCGGCATGAGCTGTTCGAGGATGCGGACGTTGGTGCCGGCCAGGTCCAGCCGCGTCTGGCCCGGTGCCTGTTTGGCCCCGGCGGTGATGACGACGACGTCGGCCCCTTCGGTCGCGCTGATGTCCCCGCCACCGGTGACGGTTGCCGCGGCGGCGGCGAACTGGGTGCCGTGGGCCAGGTCCAGCACCTCGGCCTCAGCCTTGGTGGCATTGACGTCGAAGAGGGCGACGCTGCTGGCCGAGCCGCGGATCAGGGCAGCGTAGGCGAGGGACGTGCCGACGCTGCCGGCGCCGACAATTGCGAGTTTTGAGCCGGGACTTTGGGGCATGGGTTACTTCTTTCGGTCGGACGGCGGGCGGCGCGACCGTGCCGGCGAGCTCGCCGCCGTCGATCACAAGTTCGGTGCCCGTTCTGGAGCGGGACTGCTCGCCGGCCGGAAATGCCGCCAGGTCCGCGACCTCGGGTTGTCCGATCCGGTGCTGGCGGACATGTCCCGTACCGGACGTCATTTCCTGGTCATGGGCGCCTCAAGCTCACCAAGCACAGCCCGGCTTGGGCAGGGCCGTTGGACCCCAAAACAGGGCCGGGGCGGCAGCGCCGGCGGAACCGCCGTCGCGCGTGTCCCCAACCCGGCGGATCAGAGGTGCTGGATGCCCGCCCGCTGCATGGCGTCCTTGTAGACCTCTATGTTCTTGCTCAGGAGTTCTTCCTGCTTGGCGGCCGAGACGGCGAAGGCGCGGCCGCCAAGGGCGGTGGCCTTGTAAATCTTGACCCCGCGGTTTTTCAGGGAGGAGTGGTAAGTCTTCTCGAAGAGTGTCAGGAAGGCATGGGCGTCGGCGCCGTGGGCGATGACAGCGGAGACGCGCCTGTTGATCTTGAGGAACTGGCGGAACGGCCGCAGCCCGTCCGTTTTCTCCTGGACGTTCAGCGCGGAGGGGAGTTCCGGATCGCGGACCCAAGGGTAGGCGTTCCACGGCATCACGTACCGGGGGTCAAGCTCGACGGCCTCGTAGATGGAGGTGGCGCGGCGGGCGGCCTCGTCATCGTTGAAGTGGGAAACGAAGCCCGATTCGGTGCCCTTGCCCGGGGCGATGTGCAGGCTGACGATCCGGCACTCGTCCTCGTCATGAACGGGATCGATGTAGGGGACGACCGATCCCGGCTTCTTTTCCATCAGTTCGTCGCAAAGCTGCGTTACGGCGGCGATGTTCGGTTCCTGCAGCAGGGTCTTCTTTTCGTCCCAGTCAACAATCGTCACGATTTCTCCCTCAGCGCTCGGCGTCCAGAATCAGGCGTCTGGTTCCACTCTACGCTTTCGGGCGCTGGGGCGTTTTTTCGGACTCCGGAAGAGGCAACGGACCCCTAGTCACGCCGGATGGACGGGCGTACGCTTAAAGCGCCTGCAGGTAACCACTGGATTAAGCCGGGTCGTTCTGGACATGAAAATGTCCGAGCCGTCTCATAGCGAGATCGCGAAGGTACCTGCAGGCCTTGCGTTTAAGGCGAAAGCGCGCGCAGAGCACCGCGCCGGATCCGATTCGCCAACCCTGATTCAGGCCCGCCCGAGAGGCGTAACAGCCTTCGGCCGTGTTCCCGCGCACGACGGCCACGGAAGCCGCGCATCCGTAAGCTTTGAAGGAACGCAGCACCCCCGACCCAAGGAACCCATGCCGATCAACAGACAGTCACTGAAACGGGACGGGTTCACCGGGTTCCGGCCGCTCGGGGACCTTGACATCAACCGGATCCCGCAGAAACCCGGGATTTTCGCGGTGCTGCAGCCTGAGGGCTTCCGCCCGCAGTTCCTGGCCAAAAGCACCGCGGGCATCTTCAAGAAGAAGGACCCCACCCTAACGGCGGACGCGATCACCGCCGAATGGGTCGACGGGGCCGACGTCCTCTATCTGGGCAAGGCCGGCCCCGGGAGCAAGGGCAACCGCGGGCTGCGCCGCCAGATCCAGGAATTCGTCGACTTCGGCAACGGCAAGCCGCCCGGCCACTGGGACGGCCGGCTGGTCTGGCAGCTCGCCGCGGCCGGCTCGCTGACCGTCGCGTGGAAGGAGCTGCCGGTTGAGCAGCTCAATGCGGCCGAAGCAGGCTACCACGCCGCCTTCGTGGAGGGGTACGGCCGGCTGCCGTTCGCCAACCTCGTTCAGTCGCGGGTCAAGGCAGGCTGATTCAGCCGGTCAGACGCCGTCCCGGAACGTGAACCGCCCGGCCACGAGGGTCGCGGCCACGGGCATCGCCGCAAAGGCGGCGTCCGCTACCGCCAGCGGGTCGCCGTCGAGCACCACGAGATCCGCTGGATCCCCCACCCGGATCCTGCCCCGCCCCCGCGTTGACGCGGTCAGGGCCTCCTGCCGCGTAAGCGCCTGCTCCGGATGCCAGGGCGCCCGCCCGTCCTGCCGCGCCCGGGCAGTGGCCGCCGACATGGCGGTCCACGGCTCCAGCGGCGCCACCGGCGCATCTGAGCCCAGCGCCAGGGTGGCCCCGGCAGCCAGCAGCGACCGCAGCGGGAACGCCCGGTCCGTGTGCCCGGCCCAGTTGGACTCGGCAGCATCACGGTCGTCCAGGGCGTGGGCGGGCTGCACACTCGCGGTCAGCCCCAGCTGGCCAAAGCGCGCGAAGTCCTGGCCGCGGACGAACTGGGCATGCTCAATCCGGCCGGCGATCCCGGCCGCCGCGAAGGCATTCAGCGCCACCTGATTCGCGCCGTCGCCGATCGCGTGCACCGCCGGAACAAAGCCGGACTCCCGGGCCCGGACCAGCAACTCCAGCAGCTCCGCCTCGCTCACGGTCAGCAGCCCGTGGCCGCCGTGCGGGTACGGGTCCACGCAGTACGCCGTGCGGGTGTTCAGCGAGCCGTCGATCAGCACTTTGAGCGGGCCGACCCGCAGCAACCCCGCCCCGCCGTCGATCTCCTGCCCGGTCCGCATGCCCCCCGTGGTCGCCCGCGCCAGGTCCTGCGGATAGACCCCTGCGTCGACCCGGAAGGAGTCGAATCCGCCCGCCACGCGGCGCAGCCACACCTCGCGGTTCCAGGTCATTTCAAAATCGACAATCCCCACGATCCCGCGTGCGGCCGCCGCCTGCGCAGCCTCCCGTACCCAGGAATCCACCACCGCGTCCGGCAGTTTGCCCAGCTCACGGGTCAGTTCAAAGGCAGGTTCCTCGCGCAGCAGCCCGGAGGAGTCCACCGGCACGCCGTAGCGGGACGCCGCCGCGCTGTTGAGCCAGACGCAGTGCAGGTCATGGCTGAGCAGAGCCGTTGGCAGGCCCCGGGTGGCGCCGTCGAGCAGCTCGAGGCTGGGAACATCCGCCCAGACGGCGTCCCGGAAGCCGACACCCACCACGGTCAGGCCGCGGCCTTCCTCACCCGCAAGGCCGGGACCGGACAGGGCTGAACGCACGACGTCGGCCGCCTCACGCGCCGAAGCGGCACCGGACAGGTCGATCCGGTTGGCGGCGAGGGCCCACTGCGTCATGTGGACATGCTCATCCCACAGCCCCGGGACGACGAAGCGGCCGTCCAGGTTGACCAGCGGGGCTTGGAAACCGGACATTCCGGCGGGAGTGATCCGCGAAACCACCCCGTTGGCCACGTGCACGTCGTACAGCGTTGTGTCGCCGGGGATCCGCACCGAGGCGAGCACAAGGTGGCAGGTCACGGCAGCGGCAGGCGTCTCAGGCATAGGGAACAGGCTATGGGCCGGAACGCGCCGCGCCAATCCGGACCACCGCAGCCGCCGGATTCCGGCCGTGCACCGGACAAGGGACTTTCGCCCCTTGCCCCGGGAACGCGCACACACCAAGCTGAATTTTGGGGCGGTTCCTGCACGGCCATGGGGGGTGAACTGCTTTCTTGTCAGTTGTACGGTCTCGCTCGAACCTTGGGGAAGGAAAAGGCATTCTGCACTGCCCGTGTCTGCGGGAACAGGGCAGGAGACCGAAAGCCACTATGACGTTTATCAGCGATTCTTACATTCTTGAGTCCGCCCACGGGCTGCGCGGGAGCACTGACGCCGCATGACGCACAGGCAGCACGGAAGCCGGTCCAGCGCCTACTATGCGCACCCCTCGCACGGGGATCCGCGCATCAGGGTGCTCATCCGGATTGACGCCATGGAGGAGTCGGCGAGGGTCAATGTGCGCGGCGTCGTTACGGCCGCAAATATCAGGGCTCTCTATGTCATCTGCCGCCGCGTGGCCGCGAAACTTCCCGGGTACGAGATCGTGGTGGACCTCGCCCACGCCCGCGTGACGGCCGAGGCCATTGAGGAACTTCACGACCATGCCACCCGCTCGGTCGTGTCATCCGGCATCGACGGCACCGTAACCCCGTGCCGTCTGCGCATCGTGGATCCGCCGAACATCCTCAAAATCAAGGAGAACGCATGAAAGCCCTCGTCTATGGCGGTCCCGGCGAAAAGTCCTGGACGGACGTTCCCGACCCGAAGATCCAGAGTCCCAGTGACGTAATCGTCAAAGTGGACACCACCACGATCTGCGGAACGGACCTCCATATTCTCAAGGGAGATGTTCCCGCCGTGACCAAGGGCCGGATCCTGGGCCACGAAGGCGTCGGGACCATCACCGAAGTCGGCTCCTCGGTCACCAGCCTGAAAGTGGGGGACCGCGTCATCATCTCCTGCATCAAGTCCTGCGGCCACTGCGCCAACTGCAAGACCGGCCTGTACTCGCACTGCATGGGTGAAGAAGGGGCCTCCGGCATCGGCTGGGTCTTCGGCCACCTGATTGACGGCACGCAGGCCGAATACGTCCGCGTCCCCTACGCCGAAAACTCGCTTCACCTGCTCCCCGAGGGCGTCACCGACGAGCAGGCCGTCATGCTCTCCGACATCCTCCCCACCGGCTTCGAGATCGGGGTGCAGTACGGCCGCGTCAAGCCCGGTGACACGGTCGCCGTCGTCGGTGCCGGACCGGTGGGCCTCGCCGCCATCGCAACCGCCGGACTCTACGGAGCCGCCACCATCATCGCCATCGACCTTGACTCGAACCGGCTCGACAAGTCCCGCGAATTCGGTGCCACAGACGTGGTTCTTTCCGGCGACTCCGACTGGAAGGAGCAGGTGCTCGCACTGACCGACGGGCAGGGCGTGGACGTGGCGATCGAGGCGGTCGGGATCCCGGCGACCTTCAGCATGTGCACGGATATCGTCCGGCCAGGCGGCAATGTGGCCAACGTCGGCGTGCACGGCAAGCCCGTGGAGCTGCATGTGGAAAACCTCTGGATCCAGAACATCAACATCAGCATGGGCCTGGTGAATGCCAACACCACCCCGATGCTGCTCAAACTCGTGGCCCAGAAGAAGGTGCCCGCGGAGAAGTTCGCCACGCACCATTTCAGCTTCGACCAGTTCCTGGAGGCCTACGACACGTTCGCCCGGGCCGCGGAAACCAAGGCGCTCAAGGTCGTGATCACGGCATGAAAGCCCTGGTCGTCTACGATTCGGCGTACGGCAACACCAGATCGGTAGCCGAGGCGATCGCCGGTTCGCTTGACGGACTGCAGGCGAGTTCCGTCCCGGTCGGCGACTTCAGGCCCGACGCGCTCGCGGCCGGGGACCTCCTCGTGGTCGGCAGCCCCATCAACGGATGGCGCCCGACGCCGAAGATCACCGCGCTGCTCTCGGCTTTGGGTGACGGATCCCTCAGGGGGGTGAAAGCCGCGGCTTTCGACACCCGCGTCCGGATGTTTATCCACGGCGATGCCGCCAGGAAGATCACGCATGCCCTGAAAGCAGGCGGGGCGGACATCATCGCCGAACCCATGCCCTTCTTCGTGTTGGGAAGCGAAGGGCCGCTGCGCGACGGCGAAATCGAGAAAGCGGGGGGCTGGGCAAGAACCCTCCTCACCTCACTTAGGAGCTGAGTGAGCTGATCTAAGTATCCGAAAGGACGGCGGTCATGCGACCAGGCCGGATAGTCATGCTGGTACTGGGCACGCTCAGTGCACTTCTCGGGCTGGGGCTGCTGGCCGCGGCCGGCGCCGCAGGGTTCGCCAACTACCTGCAACGCGACAACGGCTACTTCACCACACCGTCGGAGCGTTATGCCACGAACTCCTATGCCTTGACGACACCGCGCCTTGACATCATGGCTGACGAGGGCGTGCCGGACACGGCCCCGGTCGGCGTGATCGGAAGCGTAATGATCGGCGGATCGGCGGCTGCCGGCAAGGAGATCTTCATCGGCATCGGGCCGCGGAGCGACGTGACGGCCTATCTGAACGGCGTCAGCCACTCAGAGATCACCGATGTGCGGTTCAACCCCTTCCGGGTGGACTACCGGGACGTGGCCGGCACCCAGGTTCCCGCGCGGCCCGCGGACCAGGGGTTCTGGGCCGCATCCGCGAGCGGCGCGGGGGAGCAGCAGCTCGAATGGGACCTGCGTTCCGGCAGCTGGGCGGTGGTGATCATGAACGCCGACGCCAGTGCCCCGGTGGTCGTGGACATGAAAGCCGGAGCCCGGTCCAACCTGCTGTGGCCCGTCTTTGTCGGGCTACTGATCGGCGGAACAGTTTTCCTGCTCATTGGTGTTCCCCTGATCGTGCTTGGGGCCGCAGGGCTGGGCCGCGGCAAGGGAGGGCCTCCCCAGCCCGGCCAGCCGCAGCTCCAGCCCTCGTCTGCGGCCTCCGCACCCCAGCTCTATGCGGCGGGCGCGGTGCCAGGCGCGGCGGCAGGTGCCGCGGCGGGTGTCCCTCCGGGTACCGGCGCCGCCTATCCGGCCCGGCTCAGCGGCTACCTGGACCCGAACCTGTCCCGCTGGAAGTGGCTGGTTAAGTGGTTCCTGGCGATACCGCACTTCATCGTTCTGTTCTTCCTCTGGTTTGCCTTTGGCGTGGTCACCATCGTGGCGTGGTTCGCGATCCTGTTCACGGGGCGCTACCCGCGCTCGCTGTTCAACTTCAACGTCGGAGTGATCCGCTGGAGCTGGCGCGTGGCCTTCTATTCCTACGCGGCGCTCGGCACGGACATATATCCCCCTTTCACCTTGGAGCGCACCGACTACCCGGCGGACTTCGACGTCGACTATCCCGAGAAGCTCTCCCGCGGCCTGGTCCTCGTGAAGGCCTGGCTGCTGGCCATCCCACACCTGCTCATCATCGCGCTGCTCACCGGAACGGCCCAGACATGGGTGTACCGCGACGGCAACTGGGTGCAGGTGGGCTCCGGGCTTTCCCTGTTCGGGCTGCTGGTCTTCATTGCCGGGGTCATCCTGTTGTTCACCGGCGTGTATGCGCGGGGACTTTTCGACTTCCTCATGGGCCTGAACCGCTGGATCTACCGGGTGGCCGCCTACGTTTCCCTGATGCGCGACGAGTACCCGCCGTTTCACCTGGACGTGGGGCCGCGGGATCCCGGCGACGCCCCTGCGATTCTGTCGCCGGCGCCTCCGGCCGGCCCAGGATATGCCCCAGTTCCGGCCGGCCCAGGATATGCCCCAGTTCCAGGGGGCCCCGCCGCCGCCCCGCCCATCTTCGGCCAGGCCGGTCCCGGCGCGACCGCCGCCTCAGGCCAGGACAGGCCGGAAGCCCCCGCCGGTCCGGACAGCCCGCCGCGCACCTAGGACGGTCGGGGGCATCCCCAACCGCGGCCGGGCAGCTCCCCGGAGCCGCCCGGCCGCTTTGCTGTGCCCACCGCGGCCCACCGCGGAGTGTTCCCACCCCCCGCCCTGGGCCCGTCGCCGCGCCTACACCTCCGCAAAAATATCTACATGCATGTGCATCCAAACGCGCCCGGGCGCCGGTAGTAGGGGTGTAAGCAAAAATCGCCCGCCCTGCGGGCCGTTGAAGGAGATGTAAATGCGTACCAGCCTTTTCACAGCAGGCGCCGTGGCGATCGCGGCAGCCCTCACCCTTGCCGGCCCCGCCCAGGCGGCCGAGTCCGACGCCCAGCTTTCCGTACTTCACGGCGTGCCGGGACTGACCGTTGACGTCTGGGTCAACGGCGAACGCACTCTCGACGATTTCACACCCGGCACCCTGGCCGGTCCGCTGGCCCTGCCGGCCGGGGACTACAGCCTTGCCATCACCGCCGCCGATGCCGCGGACGCATCCGCCCCCGTGATCGGGCCCGTGAAGGTCACCCTCGCCGCCAGCGGCAACTACACCGCCGTGGCCAACCTCGACGCAGCGGGCAAGCCGACGGCCAACTTCTTCACGAACGATGTTTCACAAATCGGTCCCGGCAAGGGCAAGCTCACGGTCCGCCACACGGCAGCGGCGCCGGCCGTGGACATCCTCGCCGGCGGCGCCCCCGTCATCTCCGGGCTGGCCAACCCCAAAGAGGAGACCCTCACGCTGGATCCCGGCACCCTGTCCGTTGCCGTTGCCGTTGCCGGCACCACGGCCCCGGTGATCGGCCCGGCCGATGTGACGGTCGCAGAGGGCACCCACACGGTGGTGTACGCGTGGGGCAGCCTCGCGGACAACAACCTGAAGCTGGCAGTGCAGAACATTGAGGGCCTGCATTCAGCTCCCGCCGGCGTTCCCGGTGCACGCTCGGGCGCCGCTGACGCAGGAGCCGCATCAGCCGGTCAGACAGCCGCGACGGTAGGCATCGGTGCCGCGGTCCTCCTGCTGCTTGCCGGCGGGATTGCCGTCTCCCGCAAGCAGCCGGCGCTCCGCCGCACCCGGTAGGCCTCACCCGCTAGCCCGGCCGCCCGGCTACCCGCCGGGCGGCCGGCCCACGAGTAGTTCCAATACGGCAGGAGGACGGACATGAAACGCACGACGACGGCGGAAGCCACCCGGCGCTATCCGGCTCCTGGTCCGCGAATATCTGCACAACTCCCCGCCGCGAGGCTTGTGGCCGCCGCCGTCACGATGGCGCTGCTGATCGCTGGCTGCACCGCACCGCTGGAAACCGCGCCACCGCAACCCGTGTCCACGGAACGCAGCGTCACGGAAGCCACCGTGACGGGGTCGCCCGCCCCTGATGCCGGACGACCCGGCTCGCCGCTCCCCCCGTCAGTTCAGGCCACTACCGCCCCCGTCCCGGGGCCGGCCATCCCGGTCCGGCCAGCCGCCCCACAGGCCCAGACGCCCAGGGACCCGGCCCCGCGCGTCCTCACCGTGGCGGGAACCACCATCAACATGCCGATCGTGGAGGTGGGCGTCGGCCCCGACGGGGCGATGGAGATCCCGGAGCCGTTCAACGAGGCCGGCTGGTACCGCTTCGGCCGGGCCCCCGGCGCCGCCGCCGGCACCGCGGTGGTCGCGGCGCACGTCGACACAACCTCCGATACAGCGCCCTTTTCCCAGCTCAAGTCGCTCGCGTCCGGCACCCTCGTGACGGTGCAGCGCGAAGGGGCAGCGCCCGTGACGTTCCGGGTGACCGGCGTGGAACTCATGTCCAAGGACGCGTTCGACGGCGCATCCGTCTTCCGGCGCGACGGCCCGCCCGAACTGAAGCTGGTGACCTGCGGCGGCCGATGGCTGGACGAACAACAGGACTACGGCGACAATGTGATTGTCACGGCGGTGCCGGCATGATTCAGGATGCCGCGCTCATCGTCGCCACCATCAGGGGGAAGGAGCCGGGCTTGGCACCTTTCGACGCTTCTTCCGCCTGGGACGCGCGACTGAACGAGTCCTTCGCCGCCGGTGACGAAACAGCCCTGGCAGAGGCGTACCGGCAGTTCGCACCCCTGGTGCACACGCTGGCGCTGCGCTCGCTGCGCGACAACTTCGCCGCCGATGACGTCACCCAGGAAGTGTTCATCCGGGTGTGGCGCTCGCGGTCTGCATTCGACCCCTCGAAAGCGCGGTTGCCGGCGTGGATCGTGGGCATCACACGGAACGCGATCACGGACGCGCAGGCGGCCTCGATGCGGGAAACCCGGAAGGTGCTCGCCGCCGTCGAACTCTCTCCGGACGCGGAACAGGCGGCCGGGCACGCCGCCGCGGAGGTCCTGGCCGACCGCCTGCTGCTGGACGGGGAATTGGAACGGCTCGGGGAGCCGCAAGGATCCATCCTCAAGCTCGCCTTCTACGATGACCTGACGCATTCGCAGATTTCACAGAAACTGGACCTGCCCCTTGGTACGGTCAAAAGCCACATCCGCCGCAGCCTGTCCCAGCTCAGATCCCGATTGGAGGTAGACCGTGCAACATCTTGATCCGGAGTCCCTGAGCCTGCTGGCCCTCGGCGAAGAGCTCGGAGACGACGCCGCGGACCACCTCCGTTCCTGCCCCGGCTGCTCGGCGGACTACGCGGGCTTCCGCCGAGCCGTCGTCGCGGCGAAGCCCGGACCACCGGATGCCTCCGCGCTGGAGTCACCGGGACCGCAGGTATGGGCAGGAATTCACCGCGCACTGGGGCTTACCGCCGCTGTCGCCGCCGACCCGCTGGGATCCCCGGCGTCCTCGGGCGCCCGCCCGCCGGCACAGACACGGACACAGCCGCCGCCACAGCCACCGGCCGGATCCCCAACGCCGCTCTCGTCCCGGGAGGAACGGGCCGCCCGGAAGCGGGAACCAGGCGGGGGTTCCGGGTGGATCCGCCGTCCCGGGGTGTGGCTGGCGGCCGCAGCGTCCACGGCACTGCTGGCGGCAGGGGTCTTCTGGTCCTTCCAGCAGAACCAGCCGGCGGTCAACCCGCTCGCCCAGGCCGAACTCGCGCCCGTGGACCAGCATTCCGCCACCGGCTCGGCCCGGGTCCTCGAGACCAAGGACGGGCAGCGCACCCTGGAGGTCCGGGTCGACAAGAACGAGGCCCTTGGGTACCAGGAGGTCTGGCTGATCGCGCCGGATCTGTCCCGGCTGGTGAGCCTGGGCGTCATGACCTCCGACTCCGGGACTTTTGCCGTGCCGGCGGGCCTGGATCTGGGCGAGTACCCGATCGTGGACGTGTCCGATGAGCCGGTCGACGGCAATCCCGCGCACTCCAGCGTGAGCATTGTCCGCGGAACCCTTGCCTCATGAACCGGTCCGGCCCCTTGCCAGCGGACCCGGGCGAGAACATAGTGGAGGGAATTCACCACTCCACCGCGGGAGGCAGGCGACCATGCTGAACAACGAGGTGCCGGGCAACGGACTGCTGAAGGGCAAGACCGCGCTGATCTACGGTGCGGGGGGTTCCATCGGCGGAGCCGTGGCCCGGGCCTTCGCGGCGGAGGGCGCCTTCGTCCACCTCGCCGGGCGCACCGAGTCGCGGCTGGAAAAGGTGGCCCGGGACATCCAGGAGGACGGCGGCCGGGCGGAAACCTCCGTCGTCGACGCCCTGGACGAGGAACAGGTTGACGCGTTCGTGGACCGGGTGGCGAAAAAGAACAAACGGATCGACATCTCATTCAACGTCATCTCCTTCGGCGACATCCAGCAGCCGCTGATGGACATCGACGTCAACGACTTCACCCAGCCCATCAGCCTGGCGACCCGCACCCATTTCCTCACGACCCGGGCTGCGGCGACGCACATGATCAAGCAGCGCTCGGGCGTGGTGCTGATGTTCGGCGGCTCCGGCCCCCAGACCGCGTCCGGGCTCGGCGGCTTCAAGGTGGCACTGGATGCGATGGACGGGCTCCGCCGGCAGTGGGCCCTGGAACTTGGCAGACACGGCATCCGGGTGGTCACCATGGTGTCCGGCGGCATCATCGAGACGATCCCGTGGCAGACGGAGGGGCGCGAGGAAATCATCATGGAGATCTCCAAGTCCGCCCACCTGAACCGCACCGCAACCCTGGCCGACGTCGGAAACGTCGCCTGCTTCGTAGCCTCGGACAAGGCCGGGGCCATCACCGACGCCACGGTCAACATCTCCGCCGGCGCGATCGTGGACTACTAGCCGGCTGGGCCTTTGCCGCCGGGGAAAGACCGACTACTCCACCGTCACCTTGACCCGCTGCACCACGTTGTTGCCCATGCCCTGGTAGTTCCAGACGTGCTCCAGCGGCTGGGTGGCGCCGGTGGTGTCCGTGGCGCGGCAGGCCAACTCGTGTTCGCCGGGGTCGGCCACCCAAGGCAGGGACCAGGCGCACCAGGCGAAGGGCGCGGCCGGATGTTCCAGGTGCGCCGTCGCCCACTTGCCGTCGATCCCCACCTCGACGCGCTGCACCGCACCCTCCCCGGACCAGGCCCGGCCGGTCAGGAGCACCGGCCCGGCCGGCACGGTCCTGCTCCGGGTGAAGAAGTCCGGGACCCCCGGCGGGACCATCAGCGAGCGGACCCTGATCCAGGTGACGGGGATGCCGGTGTCGTCGGCGTCCTGCTGGTAGCGGTAGGCGACCGCCTGCTGGAACCCGTCGAACGGCCTGGTGAGCACCTTGATCGAGGAGAGCCATTTGACGCTCGCCATGCCGTACCAGCCGGGGACCACCAGCCGCAGCGGGTAGCCGTGCTGCGGCGGCAGGTCGCTGCCGTTCATCCGGTAGGCCAGCACGATGTCGGGCCGCAGGGCTTCCGCAATCGGAAGGCTCCGGGCGTACTGCTGCCGGACACCACCCTGGATCCCGCTGTCGGAACCGGTGAACACCACCTCCAAAGCGTCGTCCTCCACCCCGGCCTGGGCCAGCAGGTAGGCGAGCGGAACCCCGGTCCAGACGGCGGTCCCGACGGCCTCCAGCCGCCAGGGCTGGCTCAGCGGGCGGGGCCGCAGCAGCGAGCGGCCGTTGCCGGCGCATTCCAGGGTCACGGGCATGCTGATCCGCGGCGATCGGCGGAGCGCTTTGAGGTTCAGCTCCAGGGACCGCTGCACGGCTCCGTTGATCCGCAGGTGCCATTGCTCGGCATCGATGAACGGGATGTCGAAGTGGTTCAGCAGGTAATGCAGCCCGGGCGGGGTGGTGTCATGCCGCAGGGCCTCCAGCGGCATGGAGTGGTTCCGTGCGGCAAGCTGCAGTTCCTCCGCCGTGAGGGGGCCGTCGCTCGGCTCGCCGGGGTGCACCGTGAGCTTCCGGCCGTGCCGCGGGGTCTTCAGGATGGACGAGTGTCGGGACATCTGCTTTGGCATGGCACCGCGATTCTGCTCCGGACCAGCCCGGGTTTGGACCGGTGTCACCTGCAGTCAGGTCTACGCCGCAGCCCGGAAGCCGTCAATACTGGCCCGGCCCGGCCGCCGCCCGACGGGCGCCTAAAGCGTGTGCGACTCGGCCAGGAACTGCGCCAGGCCCAGGGGTTCGCGGCCGGTGAGCTCGTGCACGGCCGACGTCGGCCCGGCGAGATCTCCGGCGTCGATCGCGGTGTAGGTGCTCACCCAGGCGTCCATCTGCCAGCGCGGGGCGCCATACGAGGCTCGCGAGGCGTAAGCCTCCTCGACCGTCTCGTTGTGGAAGGTGATGGTCCGGCCGGTCCCGGCGGTGAGGAGTTCCGCGGCCCGGGCCAGGGAGAGATCCTCGGGCCCGGTGAGGTCGTATGTTCTGCCGATGTGCAGGGCCGTGTCCCGGAGCACGGTCACGGCGGAACGGGCGATGTCCGCCCGGGCCACGGCCGCCATGACGCCGTCCCCGGCCGGTCCGCGGATAACGCCGTCCTCGCCTGCCAGCATTGGCAGGAAGTCCAGATAGAAGTTGTCCCGCAGGAAGGTGTAGCCCATCCCCGAGGCCTTGATCCGCTCCTCGGTGGCGAAGTGGTCCCGGCCCAGCGTGAAGGTGGAATCCGCTGCCGCGCCAAAGAATGAGGTGTAGACGATGTGCTGCACGCCCGCCGCGGCTGCCGCGTCCACAAAGGTAAAGTGCTGCTGCAGCCGGTCCTCGGCCTCAGCGGCGGAGATCATAAAGAGCGTCTTCACCCCCTCGAGGGCTGCCTCGGCGAGGACCGGATCGGCGTAGCTGACGACGGCGGGGACGGCGTCTTCCAGCTCCGGTGCCCGGTCGAGGTCCCGCACGAGCAGCCGCTGCGGGCTGCCGGCAGCGGCCAGCTGCCGGGCCACCAGACCGCCCAGGTGCCCGGTGGAGCCGGTGACGGCGAGCGCTGGCCCGGCGTTCATGGGCCTATCCCTCCCGGGAAGCGGGTGACTTGGTCTGCGCCGGGTCGCGTTCGGCAAGTGAGCCGATCGCGGCGTCGATTTTCTCCATGATCCCGGCGTCCAGCTTCACGCCCGCGGCGGCCACGTTCTTCTCGATCTGCTCCGGCCGGGACGCGCCCATGATGGCAGAGGCCACGTTCTTGTTCTGCAACACCCAGGCGATGCTCAACTGGGCCATGGTGAGTCCGGCCTCCTCGGCTATGGGCTTGAGCTGTTGCACGCCGGTGAGGACCTCGTTGGACATCCAGCGCTCGATCATCTTCGAGCCGCCCTTGGCATCCGTGGCGCGGCTGCCCTCCGGGGCAGGCTTGCCGGGATGGTACTTGCCGCTCAGCACCCCCTGCGCCATCGGCGACCAGACGATCTGGGAAAGGCCCAGTTCCTCGGACGTCGGAATCACCTCGGCCTCGATGACCCGCCACAGCATGGAGTACTGCGGCTGGTTGGAGATCAGCTGGAAGCCGAGTTCGTTGGCCAGGGCATGGCCGTCGCGGATCTGGCTGGCCGTCCACTCGCTGACGCCGATGTAGAGGGCCTTGCCCTGCCGCACGATGTCCGCGAAGGCCTGCATGGTCTCTTCCAGCGGGGTTTCGTAATCGTAGCGGTGGGCCTGGTAGAGGTCCACGTAGTCCGTCTGCAGCCGGGTGAGGGAGCCGTTGATGGCCTCCAGGATGTGCTTGCGGGACAAGCCGAGATCGTTGTGGCCCTTGGGTCCGGTGGGGCCGAAGACCTTGGTGAAGATTTCCAGCGACTCGCGCCGCTCGTCCTGGAGGGCCTTGCCCAGCACGGTCTCCGCAGCGGTGTTGGCATAGACGTCGGCGGTGTCGAAGGTGCTGATACCGGCGTCCAGCGCTGCCCGGACGCACTGGGTGGCGACCTCGTTTTCCACCTGAGAGCCGTGCGTAAGCCAGTTGCCGAAAGTGATTTCCGAAATTTTGAAGCCGCTGTTCCCGAGGTATCTGAATTCCATGGGTTTCAACCTAGCCGACTTGACTGCCGGGGGTAAGGCCTCAGCCGGCTTTGCGGTCCTGGGCCTGCGACTTGGGTGCTTGATTGTTCTGGGGCTTGGATGATGGTTCGTTCAGGGGCCCGCCCAAAGGCTTGCGGGGCGGCGGCAGGCGGCCGTGAAGGGAGACCAGCGAGCCGGTGTCCAGCAGGGACTTTGCGGCAGGCATCGGGGCTTTCTTGAAGGCCGGCGGGACGGTGCCGAGCTGGCCGTTCCGGTCGGTGGCTGACTCCACGAGCGGCGCCACCGCCGCGACGTCCTGTGCCGGAGCCGTGGGGCTGGGCAGATCGCGGACCGAGACCCTGACGGCCGGGGCGGCCTCCGCCTTGGCCCGGGCAGCGGCGCGGGCATCGGCCTGAGCGACGGCGGCAGCCCAGTCCGGAGACAGGGCGGGTTCGGTATTGGCGGGTTTGGCGGGCCTGGCCGGCTTCGAGCCCTTTGCCGGCTTGGCAGCCTTTACCGGTTGATCAGCTTTCGGCGGCCGGGCCTCTTGGGTGGCCCCGGGGTTCCTGGCCGGGCGGTCCCGCCGGACGGTGCCGGCGGTTCGACTGGCCGTCCGGAACAGCCCGCGTCCCAGCGCCATGACGGTTACGGCGGCCAACCGGCCGAGGCCTGCGATCACCAGCGTGGCCACGAAGACAAGGAAAAGGCCGAAGAACATGACGAGCGCCACTGCCAGGGTCCCGACGAACGTCAGGTTGAGGGCGATGGTTGTCGGATCTTCCATTTCACCTCTCCTGGCTGGCCTTACCGCGACGCTTCCCGCCACAACCGGCGGGCAACAGCACCCCTTAACCATACGGACTTTTTCCCCTGGACACGCAGCCCTGCGGCCTCTTCGCGGGGTCGTGTCGAAGCTGTTATCTGTTCCGCCGCCTCGGCCCTTGGGGACCGTGCGTCTATAGTCGGAAGGAGCCCTGCCGGCATGGTCCGGCCTCCGGAAAGGACACTTGTGACGCCCCCAGCCGCCGGCCCTCCGGGAACCGATGCCCAGCCTGTCCGAGCCCCGTTCCGGGGCAACTGCCCCTGCCTGTCCGGGGAACAGTACGGGGAGTGCTGCGGCCGCTACCACGCCGGCTTGGCTGAGGCCCCGACGGCTGACCAACTGATGCGCTCCCGGTACAGCGCCTTCGTCGTGCTGGACGCCGACTACCTCCTGCGGACCTGGCACCCGGAAACCCGGCCAGCCGAACTTGACCTGGATCCGGACCTGCAGTGGCGGCGGCTGGACATCCTGTCCACGTCCCGCGGCGGCCCGCTGGACTCCGAGGGGACGGTTGAGTTCAAGGCCCACTTCCGGCACGGCGGCGAACGCGGCGTCCACCACGAGACGAGCCGCTTCGTGAGGGTGGAGCGCCGCTGGTGTTACCTTGACGCAGTCGCAGTCGAGTTCGGCTGAACGGCCGGGCGGCGGACCCGACCCTTAAACAGCTGCCGGGCGCCGGACAACGTCTGCCCGGCGCCCGGCAGGTCGCGGACGGCTGCCTGCCGGCCTAGCGTTCCTCGACGGTGTCCGCCGGCGCGAATCCGGCCCGATCCACCTTGCGGTGGAAGTGCATGCCGGCGGTGCCGCCGAGGACGGCTCCGACCAGGGCCACCGCGGCCACCACGACTGCTGCGATGATGCTCGTGGTGGTCAGTTCGCCCTCGTTGACCGGGATGCGCGGGAAGGCGTTGAGCTGGGCCAGGATGTTGTACTGCTGGCCCGCCACGACGCCGAGAAGGGCGACGACGACCGCTGCGATGAGGGCCCAGACCCACACCATGAACCCCTGCTTGGCGCCGCTGAAGCGGGCCATCCGGCCGGCGACGTAGCCGCCGGCGAAGTAGGACACGAACAGGATCACCAGCAGCACAATGATGCCGACGAGTCCCACGGTTTCGTTGCCGGAGGTGACCGTTGCGTTGACGTCCGTGTTGGTGGCGAGGCCGACGGCGGTGCCGGCGGCGGCGACCAGCGCGGTCAGCAGCACAGCCATGCCGGTGGCGGCGAGCCAGCCGAAGAACGCCGAACCGATCTGGATGCCGCCGAACTGCTCTTTTTCACGGGCGACGACGGTTGCCCGGGTGGGAATGTCTTCGGCCACATTGCCCCCTGCGGGGGTGGCATGCGCGGGCTCGTCATGGCGCACGGCGGTCACGGGCTGGCTGCGGGTCGGGTCCGGGCGGACCGCGGCATGGCTCTGAGTGGGTGCCTCGGTGGCCGCGCCGGTCGGGATGGCGCGGGTGTCATTGGTGCCGCCAGTGTCATGGCGGGCAGCATCCTGCCGCGCGTCGTGGACCCGGGCGTCTTGGCTCGCGGCCCCATCCTCGTCACGGGCGCGCCGGGGAGTGCGATCTTCGGGGCCTGCTGGATTGCTCATGGGGACTGCTCACTTTCAATGAATGACCCGCGCCCATTGTTTGGGCCGGGCACCGCAAGGCGGAGGCCGGTGTTCAGGCCTCAGGTCCACCTAATCACGGGCAGTCAAAGGCAGCAAGGATGCTTACTATTCGAGGGGTGCCGGGGCGGCCCCGCGCGCCCGGTCAGCGGTACTTCCGGTGCAGGTTCGCCTTCACCGACGCACGTGGGCTGGCGTCGGCAATCCACGGTCCGGTGCCTTCGGACTGGTCCAGGACACCGGCCTCCAGCCACTCGTAGTCGCCGGCCAGGACCTTGCGGGATAGCACATGGTCACCGTCGTCAGTGTTCCTCCAGAGCTGGTCGAAGTATTCATCCACCCGCACACGGGCCTGTTCGCAGAACGACTCGGCAAGTTCATAGGCGGAGGCGCCCTTCTTCGGGGAGGTCCGCAGCAGCATTTCCGCCCGCGAGCAGACGGCGGCCATCGCGAACAGCTCGGCCCCGATGTCCACAATCCGGCCCAGGAACGCCTGTTTGTGCTCAAGCTTCGCCTGCCACCGCCCCATCCCGTAGAAGGTCTGCCGGGCCAGCCGGCGGGAGGACCGCTCGACGAAGCGCAGCTGCTTCGCGAGCCGGCCGAAGTCACTGTAGGAACGCGGGTCCAGGCCAGCCCCGGCGACGAGCTTGGGCAGCCACTTCGCGTAGAAACCGGACGCCCCGACGGCGGCGCGGGCCTTGTCGGACAGGCTCGCGTCCTCGGAGGCGAGGTCTCCGGCGGCTGCGAGGTGCGCGTCCACGGCCTCCCGGGCGATCAGCAGCTTCATGATCTCCGAGGATCCCTCGAAAATCCGGTTGATCCGCAGGTCGCGGAGCTGCTGCTCGGCCGGCACGGCGCGCTCGCCACGGGCCTCCAGTGAGTCCGCCGTTTCGAAGCCGCGGCCGCCGCGGATCTGCACCAGCTCGTCGGCGATCCGGCAGCTGATCTCGGTGGACCACAGCTTGGCCAGGGCCGCCTCGATCCGGACGTCCTTCTGCCCGGCGTCGGCCATTTCGGCGGACAGCTCGAAGACAGCGTCGAGGGCGAAGGCGCTGGCCGCAATGAAGGCGATTTTCTTGCCCACGGCTTCATGCTCGCCGACGGGCCGGCCCCACTGGGCGCGGGCATTGGACCACTGCCGCGCGATCTTCAGGCTCCACCGCCCGGAACCGACGCACAACGCCGGAAGCGCGAGCCGGCCGGTGTTGAGGGTGGTGAGGGCGATTTTCAGGCCCTGTCCCTCGCGGCCCAGCCGGTTGGCCGCCGGCACCCGGACCTGGTGGAAGCGGGTGACGCCGTTCTCGATGCCGCGCAGGCCCATGAAGACGTTGCGGTTTTCCACTGTGATGCCGGGGGAGTCCATCTCGACGACAAAGGCGCTGATGCCTCCCTTGCGGACCGTGCCGTCAGCGTCGGTGCGGGAGGGGACCACCGCCATGACCACCACGAGTTCGGCGATCACGCCGTTGGTGGTCCAGAGCTTGACGCCGTCCAGGACGTAGGACTCGCCGTCGTCCGAGGGGACGGCGGTGCTGCCCATCCGGGCGGGGTCGCTGCCGACGTCGGGCTCGGTCAGCAGGAACGCTGTGATGGCGCCGGCGGCGCAGCGCGGCAGGTATTCCTGCTTCTGCGCAGGTGTGCCGAAGACTTTGACCGGCTCGGGGACGCCGATGGACTGGTGCGCGGAGATCAGGGCGCCGAGGCTGGGGTGCACAGAGCCCAACAGCGCGAGCGCCCGCCCGTAGTACACCAGCGACAGGCCCAGCCCGCCATAATCGCGGGGAATCTTCATGCCGAAGACCCCCAGTTCCGCGAGGCCCTTGAGGTACGCGTCCGGAATCAGCGCACCGCGCTCGATGGTGCGCCCGGACATCGTGCGGCAGAAGGCGGTCAGGCGGGCGATAAACGCTTCCCCGCGTTCGACGTCGTCCGCCGGGGCTTCCGGCCAGGGGTGGATCAGGCTGAGGTCAAAGCTGCCAAGGTACAGGCCCTTGGCGAAGCTGGGCCGGTCCCAGCTGGTCTCGCGGGCGGCTTCGCTGATGGCCCGCGCGTCGGCCGCGGTGGCGTCGGGACCGATCGTCTCGGGCAGGACCGGGACATCCGGGGCGGGGCTGTCGGCGGGATTGTCGGTTGCTGGATTCTCAACGGCGGAGCTCATCGGGCATCTCCTCTAACCGGGGTCACCGGCTCGAGCCCTGGATCCGCCGTGGGTGGAGGACCCTTCAGCTGTCCCGCAATACTACCCGCGGGTAGGTGCCGGTACTAGGGGCCGATTTGCCCATAATTTCCGCCGCGATATCCCCGACGAAGTCACCGGCGAAGTCGCCCGGAAGTTCCACCGTGGAGGCGTGATGGACCAGCCGGTCCCACAAGTGGTTGATGCCATGGACCAGGCCCAGCAACACGGTCGAGGCGATGATCCAGGCAAGCCGCCCGACGCCGACCAGCACAAGCGCCGCGAATGACGCCGTCATCATAAAGAGGGTGATTACCAGGGCAAATACGAGCGTCCCCATGAACACCAGCGTTCCCGTTTCCACTGCGCTTAAGTCGAACTGCATTCTTCCCCCTGCACCATTGCTTCGGCTGAATCAGTAGCCCGAGCGTAGGGTGCGGGAGGTGCGCTAGCCAGAGCCGACAGCCAGTGCCGGGACTGTTGATACGGGATCGAAATGCTACCGGGGCGTAGGTCACGACGCGGTTGCGGTAGCCTCACGGGCCACGCGCTGCAGCCGCCATACCCCTGGGATCAGTCGTCGTCGCGCTCGGGGGCGCCCTGGCCCAGGACCTGGAAGTCGGAACCGAGCTGCACCTCAACCTGGGTGCCGTCGTTCAGCCGCACCTCCACCTCATAGGCGGAGCCGCCCTCGTTCTCGCGTTCGACCTCGCTCACTGTGCCCTGGCCGACCCCGGCGAGGGCGGCGTTGACCGCCTTGTCCCGGTCCTCGGCGCTCAGCGCGGTCAGGTTGGAATCGTCATCCCGTCCCTCACTTTCAACGGTGGACACCTGGAATGAACGGTCGAGGTTGACCTCAACTTTGCTGCCGTCCGGGAGCATGACGTCGACCTCAAAGGCTGTGGCGCCGTCGTCGGTCTCCGCTTTCAGGACAGTCCCCCCGCCGGTCTTCGCGAGGGCCGCATCGCTGGCCTGCTGCAACTCGGTTCCGCTCAGGGGTTGATCATCAGCGGTCTGGGTGCTGGCGGCAACTGCGACTGTTGCGCCGCCCAGAATGACGGCCGCCGCCGCTATCCCCGTGATCAGTACTGCTTTCTTACGCATGGCTGACTCCTCTCACCTGTTGTCCATAGTCTGCTCCTGAAGCGAACGGCGCACAACGATGAATGCAAACCGGGCCTGCGTTAACCTTGTAGCTGGCAGTTTTCCTTATCCGCTGCCCGATCCAGATCCCACGGCAGCCGTAAGGAGAGTGCGTGTCCCGCTCCGCCCTGTCCTCCGCCGACGCCATCAGCGCCCGGCTGAGGGACCTCGAACTCCTCACCAAGGGTCCCGCCTGGGCGCTGACCCGCTCGGCGCCGTGGGTAATCGCTGTGCTGCAGGCGTCCTTTACGCGCACCCGGCCGCAGCTTCCGCTGGAACAGTTCCACGCCGACGTTGATGCCTTCCTTGAACAGCTCCGCCGTCAGGACCCTGGGCTGGGCGGCGGAGCCAACGGGAAGACGTTCGGCGATGAGTGGACCCGCAAGAATTTCCTGACCCGGCGGAACCAGTCCGGGCAGATCGTGTACGAGGTCACCGAACCGGCCGCCCGTGTCATCGCGTTCCTGGACAGCCTCTCCAGCGAACGCTCCACGCTCAACGGCTCGCGGCTCGGCACGCTGCTGGGCGACGTCGAGAAGCTCGCCAATGAGACGAACCCGGACCAGAGTGGCCGGCTGGAGTCCCTTGAGGACGAGATCGGCGAACGGCGCCAGCTGATCGAGGACATCAGCTCGGGGAACTTCGACGGGCTGCTCGACGACGAAGAGGCCGTGGAGGCCGCCGGGAACATCCTGGACCTCGCAGGGAGCCTGCCCGCGGACTACAAGAAGATGCGTGACCGGATCGAGGAACTGGTGGGCGAACTCCGCAACCAGATCATCGAGGAGTCCCTCAGCAAGGGCGCCACGATGGCCCAGGTGCTGGAGGCGGACAAACGGCTCCGGCAGAGCCCCGAGGGCCGGACGTTCCGTTCCTTCACGGCGTTCCTGGAGGATCCGCAACAGCAGCTGCGGTTCCGTTCCGCGATCGGCGAGGTGCTCAGCAGGCAGTTTGCCGATGACCTCAGCCATGAGGAGCGCGAGACGCTGAAGAACCTTGTCGCGGAACTGCGGACCCAGCACAGCCAGATCCAGCGGATTTACGGCAAGCTCAGCGAAAGCCTGAACACCTACGTGCAGAGCGACGACTTCCGCCAGTCGGTCCGGCTCCGGAAGGTTCTCCGGGAGGCCGAGCAGGCCATCCGGTCCCTGCCGTACGAGCGCGAACGCCCCGGGCTGGTCCGCGGCCCGGTACTGTTCAACGCCGGCTTCGAGTCCCTGTCCATGGTCAAGCTGTTCGACCCGGACGAGTTCGCGGCCCCGCCCAAGCTGGCCGACCCGATCGCCTTCAGCGACTCGGACCGGGTGCGCTCGCCGCGGACCGGCAAAGCCAGCCCCGCGGCGATCCGCGCCGCGTACGCCGGCGCTGCCACTCTGGCCGAGGCCTGGGAGCAGCTCCCGCCGGGAGAACGCCACATCAATTCGATCCGCGCCCTGCTCTCCCACGCCCTGCACGAAGGTGCCGGCTTTGACCGCGAGGCGTGGGACACCCTCGACTTCGAACAGATCGACGGCTCCACGCGCACCGCGTACCTGCCGGTCATCACGCTCAAGAAGGACTGAAGATGACTGAACTTCCTCACACAGCATTGGAAGACACGGCCGGGGCAGCCGACAGTGCCGCAGCGGAGCCCGCCCGGCACGTCCACGCCGACCCTTTCACAGTCACCCCCCGCGACACATTCGTCGACGGCGCTGCGCTCTTCCCGGGGGACACCGGCGTGCTCCCGATGAAAGTCCGGCAGGCCCTCGTGAAGCTCCTCAAGGGCCCGTACATCGACGGTGGCCGGGACGAAAAGCTCTGGACCACGCTGCTGGACAACCAGCTGATCCTGCGCAGCCGCCTGTCCGAACTCTTCCTGACCCTGCAGCTGGACCACGAACGCAAGGTGGCCGTCCTGCGCCCGGTGGACCCAGAGGCCATTGGCGGCAGCACCCGCTCCAGCATCCTGCGCCAGCAGCGGGCCCTGAGCCGCGTGGAGACCATCGTGCTGCTGCGCCTGCGCCTGCTCCTGGACCGTCACGTCACAGCACAAACCGACCCCACGATCACGCGCGAGGAAATTGCCGAGCTCGTGGCCCACTACCAGCCTGCCGGCCAGCAGGACGCCCTCCGCGATTCCGACGTCGTCAACCGTGCCATCACCAAACTCCTGGCCCGCCAGCTCCTGCTCGCCACCGGCCTCGACGAGGTCTACACCATCTCCAACGCCCTCCCACTGGCCCTTCCGTTCGAAAACATCGGTGACATCCCCGCCCAAATCGTCGCCCTGGTAGCCGCCTCCGCTGACCAGTCAGGCACCGAACCGCTGCTGGAGTTCGACGGTGACAAGCCTGCTGAGGACGACGACGACGCCCCAGGCGACCAGGGGGCGGCATCGCCGTCGGCGTCGAACGCAGCTACCGACACGGACGGGGCAGCCGAATGAGCATCGCGACCATGCTCCCGATGGGCGAGCTCACCAACCCCGGCCAGATGCGCCTCGCCTTAGTCCAGGTGGTCAACTGGGGCACCTTCCATGGCGCCCACACGATGCACGTGGACCGCAACGGCACCCTGCTGACGGGCAATTCCGGCGTCGGCAAGTCCACACTGTTCGACGCGATGCTCCGGGTCTTCGACGCCAGGCCGCGCTCCAACGAGGCCGCGGCCCAGCGCGCGGGCGGCGCGGTCGAGGACAAGCGGACCACGTTCACGTACATGCGCGGCAAGGTGGGGGACAAAGCCGTCGGCGAAGGCTCGGCGAGTGCGTTCCAGCGCCCCGGTGCCACCTGGTCCGCCGTCGCGCTGACCTTCGACAACGCCGCCGGCACCCGGGTGACCGTATCGGCCCTGTTCGACCTGCCCAAGAACGGCACGGAGTCCAGCGTCGGCCGGTACTACCTGATCGACAACAAGCCGCTGGACCTCACGGCCATTGAGGGCATCGCCGAGAAGCGCTTCACCAAGTCGGCGCTGGACGTGATCTTTCCCGACGCCCAGATCTACGACGTGCACAAGGCCTTCGCGGAACGTTTCCGGCGCCTGCTCGGGATCAATTCTGACCAGGCCCTGCCCCTGCTGCGTGTCATCCAGGCTGGCAAGGGCCTTGGCGGCAGCGTCAACACCTTCTTCCGCGACCAGGTCCTGGACGCGCCCGCCACGCTGACCGCGGCCGATGACGTCGTCGAGGAATTCAGCAACCTGATGTCCATCCGGCAGCGCCTCGAGGACGTCCGGCAGCAGCGAGACCAGCTGGCCCCGGTCCCGGGGCTGAACAAGGAGTATGCCCAGTCGCTGCTGGATGCGAACCGCCTGCGGGAGCTCGCCGGGGAGGAATTCGAGGCCTACAGGCAGCAGCTGGCCGTCACCGTCCACGAGAAGACGCTCGCCCGGTTCAAGGATCTGGCGCAGGCCAAGGCCAAGGAACTCGGCGCTGAGCGCGGCACCCGGGACGGCCTGGCCAAGGAGCTGCGGCAGCTTGAGGCGGACTACAACAACCAGGGCGGCAACGCGATCTCAGCGATCGAGCAGGCGCTGGAGAACGCCCGGGTGGGGCTCAAGCTCCGCCAGCAGGTGGAGGAATCGGCCCGGAAGGCCTTCTCGGACGCCGGTCTGGAACTTCAGTGGTCCGCGGCCGGCTGGGAACAGGCGCACGAGCATGCCGCTGCCCGCTCGGCAGAGCTGAAAGACGACTCGGAGGCCCTCAGGGAACTGCGCTTCGAGGCCTTCGACGGCCACGCGACCAGGAAGCGCGAGCTCGCCGCGGCCCAGCAGGAACTGGGGTCGCTCAGGACGCGCAAGTCCCTGCTGCCGCCGTCGAGCATTGAAAACCGCGGCGCCATCGCGGCGGCCACGGGCGTGCCCGAGGAGCAGATGCCGTTCGGCGGCGAGCTGATTGACCTTGCCGAGGGCCAGGAACGGTGGCGGCCGGCCGCCGAGCGTGCGCTGCGCAGCCTCGCCACCACGCTGCTGGTCCCCGGCGAGCACTTCGGCGCCGTGACCCGCTACCTCAACGACCATTCGGTCCGCGGTGCGCTGCGCGCGGTGGACGTCTCGAAGCCGCTCGCCGGCGGAGCGCTGGCCGTGCAGGACGCGGCCGACGGCGATCTGCTCACCAAGCTGGACATCCTCGCGATGGGACCGTCCGCGGACGCGGGCGAGTGGATCCGGGAGCGGATCGCCCTCGACTTCGCCTACCCGTGCGTTGAGGACCCGGACGAGCTGGCCCGGCTGGACAAGGGCCTGAGCCTGGGCGGTGTGGTCAAGCGAAACCGCCATACTGTGGAAAAGGACGACCGCTTCACCGGCCGGCAGGACTATGTCCTCGGCTTCGACAACGCCGCCAAACTGGAGCTCGTGGCCGCGCAGGTCGAGGACCTGCAGCAGGAACTCGCCAAGGCCGCCGAACTGGCACAGAGCCGGGAAGAGTCGCACCAGGGGATGAGCCGTCAGCTCGAGGCCCTGCGCCGCGTTGCCGACGACCACCGGCCCTGGGAACAGGTTTCGGCCGCCGTGGCCGCGGACGAACTGGCCCGGATCGAGCAGCGCCTCAAGGCCGCCCTCGCCGCGCAGGCGGATCTGGAACCGCTGCGGGCCAACATCGAGGCGGCCCGGCACAGGCACCAGTCCAGCACCGAGGCCGCCGCCGTGCTGCAAAGCGAATACAAGGCAGTCGACTCGCAGCTGTCCGCCGCCGATGCGCTGCTGGACGCCGCGCGGGCCCGCCTGGCGCAGGCGCCGCCGGCAGACGCCACCGCCACGGCACTGGAACCGTACTTCGCAGGTTTCGGCGACGTCCTGGAAATGCACGAGCTGGACAATCTCGCCAACCAGGTCCGCACCAGGCTCCTCGCCGAGCTGCATACGGCCGAATCCCGCGGGCAGGCGACCGCGGAGCGGCTCACGCGCATCTTCGAGGGCTTCGTCCGCGAGTGGGGAACCGCGATTTCCGCGGACCACGGCACCTCGATCGGCGCCGCGGGGGAGTTCGAAGCCCGCTACCACGCCATCGTCAGCGACGGCCTGCCCGCGCAGGAAGCCGAATTCCGGCAGTTCTTCAACCAGCGCACGCACGAGTCCTTCAGCACCCTGCTGCACCTGCTGGACGAGGAGCGCCGCTCGATCAGCAGCCGCATCCTGCCGCTCAACGGGATCCTCTCCGAGGTGAACTTCCATGAGGGCAGCTTCCTGGAACTCGACATCAAGCAGACCCTGCCCGCCACCGCGAAGCAGTTCAAGGATGCGATCCAGAACGCGCTGAAGGTCCGGCACACCCGGCCCGGAAGGGCGGCCGCGCCGGCGTCCGGTGCTTCCGACGCGGAAGCGGACGACGACGCCGAGCTCGGCAACCGCTACAAGTCGCTCGAAACGCTCGTGAAGCGGCTCGGCTCGCAGACCCCCGAGGACCGGCGCTGGCGTGCCGAAGTGCTGGACGTCCGCGGACACCTTTTCATCCAGTGCAAGGAGCACCGCGAGGTTGCGGGCTCGCGGGCGGCGAAGGGCGGGCAGAAGACGACCGAGGTCTTTATGCACGCGGACACTGGCTCGATGTCAGGCGGCGAGCGGCAGCGCTTCACCGCGTTCATCATGGCCGCGGCGCTGAGCTACCAGCTGGGCATCGCCGAGCAGGGCTTCACCACCTACGGCACCGTGATGATGGACGAGGCCTTCGTGCTGGCTTCGGAGGAGTTCGCCGGCGCCGGCATCAAGGCGCTGCATGAGTTCGGCTTCCAGCTGCTCCTGGCCGCACCCGAGAACGTGATCGACCTGTCCCGGCACCTGGGTTCCGTCACCGAGATCCTGCGGGACAAGCGCACCAACCGCTCCGGCGTGCTCACGGCCCCCGTCATCGGCCCGCGGCCCGGCACCGAGGGGACCTGGCGCTCCGAGGCGAACCCGGTGGACATCGTCCTCCGCTGACCTGCTCCGCCCAAGGCAACGCGGGGTCACTTACGGCCCATAATCCCCGCCGGGATGGGCCGTAACTGACCCCGCGTTGCCGTCTAAGCTGGGCGCGGGCGGCGGTTCCGTCTATTAGGTTACGAAATGTTTGCGTAATTCCTGTAAGGATAGGCTAGCCTTACTCAGGTTCGCATCATTGACCTAAGGAATCCCATGCCTCTCCCGACCCCGGGCCGCACCGCGCCCAGACGCCGCTTCCTCCGCGCCACCGGCCAGGCAACCGCTGCCCTCGCCGCCGTCGCACTCTTCCTGACTGCCTGCTCCACCGGCCCGGCCGGCTCGACGACGGCGGTCGCCCCCAGCCACTCGGCCAGCTCCACCTTCCCAGTGACCATCAAGCACGTGTTTGGCGAGACCACCATTAAGGAACAGCCGACGCGGGTCGCCACCGTGTCCTGGGTCAACGACGATGTGGCGCTTGCCCTTGGTGTGGTTCCCGTGGGTGTCCCGAAGAACGAATGGGGCGGCAACGACAAGGCCTCCACCCCGTGGAAGGATGCCGCACTCGAGAAGCTGGGCGCCAGCTTCGGTTCGGACAAGGCCCCGGCCCAGTTCTCTGAAGTTGACGGCGTCAACTTCACCGAGATCGCCAAGCTCAACCCGGACGTCATCCTCGGTGCCTACTCCGGCCTCACGGAGGAGGACTACAAAAAGCTCAGCGAAATAGCCCCCGTGGTGGCCCACCCCGAGATCGCCTACGGAACCTCCTGGCAGGATTCCACCGCTATCATCGGCAAGGCCCTCGGCAAGCACGCCGAAGCCACCAGGCTGGTCACCGACACTGAGGCCACCATCAAGGAAAAGGTCTCCAAGTACCCGCAGATCGCCGGCAAGAGCTTCATCTACGGCAACCTGGAGCCCGCCTCGGCTGACGGAGTCAGCGTCTATACCGCCAACGACAACCGCCCCCGCTTCCTCAGCGAGATCGGCATGAAGCTGGCCCCCGTGGTGGAAGAAAACTCCCAGGACTCCAAGGAATTCTTCATCCCGTGGTCCGCCGAGAAGGCCAACGAACTCGAATCCGACATCTTCGTCACCTGGGTTCCGGACGCAGCCACCACCGACTCCATCAAGGCAGACCCGCTGCTCGGCCAGATCCCGGCCGTCAAGAAGGGCACCCTGATTGCCGACTCGGACAACACCCTGACGCTGTCCATCTCGGCATCGTCGCCGCTGAGCCTGCCGTGGTCACTGGACACGTTCCTGCCGCAGCTCGCCCGCGCGGCGGACAAAGTCACTGCCGCGGTGAAGTAGCCACACCCCCATGAGCCCACTCACGACGACGGCGGTCTCCGCAGCCGCCCGGCCCGCCCCGGAGACGCCCGCGGGTGTTGCCCTCCCCGCCCGGGGACCGCGCGCGCTCTGGCTGCTGGCGGCCGTCGTCGTGCTGGCGCTCGTGACCCTGGCGTCGTTCGCCATCGGCGCCCGGGGCCTGTCCCTGGGCACTGTCTGGCAGGCACTGACCCAGTTCGACCCGGCCAACGGCGACCACGCCGTCGTCCACGCCCGCGTCCCGCGCACCGTCCTGGGACTGCTCGCCGGGGCCGCCCTCGGGCTCGCGGGCGCCGCGATGCAGGGCGTTGCCCGCAATCCCCTCGCCGACCCGGGCATTATCGGCATCAACGCCGGGGCCGCGCTGGCCGTTGTCACCGCAATCTACGTCTTCGGCGTGTCCTCGCTGGCCGGGTACATCTGGTTCGGGTTCGTCGGCGCCGCGGCCGCCGCCGTCGTGGTCTACCTGATCGCCTCACTCGGCCGGGACGGCGCGACGCCGGTGAAGCTCGCCCTCGCCGGCGCGGCCCTGAGCGCAGGTCTCTTTTCGCTCATGAACGTCGTCCTGGTGTCCAGCCGGGACACCCTGGACCGCTTCAGGTTCTGGCAGGTCGGCGGAATCGCCGGCCGCGACTGGTCCGTGATCCTCCCGGGCCTGCCGTTCCTGCTGCTGGGAGCCGTGATTGTGCTCGCCACCGGCCGGATCCTCAACAACCTCGCCCTCGGCGACGACATCGCCCGCGGCCTGGGCCAACGCGTCGGGCTGGCCCGCGGCAGCACCGCCCTCGGGATCGTCCTGCTCTGCGGATCGGCCACGGCGCTGGCCGGCCCGATCGGCTTCGTGGGCCTGATCATTCCGCACGCCGTCCGCTTCCTCACCGGCCCCGACTACCGCTGGATCCTGCCCTTTTCGCTGGTCCTGGCCCCGGCCCTGCTGTTGACCGCCGACGTGATTGGCCGCGTGATCCTGCTTCCGGGTGAGGTCCCCGCCGGGATCATGACCGCCCTGGTCGGTGCCCCGGTGTTCGTCTGGCTGGTCCGGCGAAGCAAGGGCGCAGGGCTATGACAACTGCCCCGCAGACCCAGCCCGCCCCCGACGTGACACCCCCAGCCAGCGAATCCGCCGAGGTGACACTTGGCGCCCATGTCCCGCCCAAACATCGGCGATTTCTCGCGCCTCGCAGGATTGTGCTCAACCGCACGGGCATCCTGGCGCTTGCGGTCGTGGCGCTCTTCGCGGCAAGCGTGCTCCTGGGCAGCTACACCGTCACCATCCCGGACTTCTTCAGGATCCTGGCCGCCCACCTCACCGGCGGGGAGAAGATCCCGGGCGCGAGCTTCATCGTGATGGAGCACAAGCTGCCGCGCGCCGTCGTGGGGACGCTGATCGGGGCCGCATTCGGTCTGTCCGGCGCGCTGTTCCAGACCATGCTCCGCAACCCCCTGGCCAGCCCGGACGTGATCGGCATCAGCTACGGTGCCAGCGCCGCGGCGGTGACAGCGATCGTCGTCTTCGGCGCGTCCGGCGCCGTGGTGTCGGGCGCCGCCTTCACCGGTGCCCTGGCCGTGGCCACCCTGATCTACGGCATCTCCCGCAGCGGATCCCTCGGCTCCGGGGGACAGCGGGGCGACGCCGCCGGCAGTCGGCTGATCCTGGCCGGAGTGGGCATCGCCGCCGCCCTCCACGCCGTGGTCAGCTTCCTGATGACCCGGGCGGACATCCGCACCGCCGCCGAGGTCCTGATCTGGCTCAACGGCTCGCTCAACTCCGCAAACTGGGACCGGGCCGGCGTCCTCGGCATCGCGCTGCTCGTGCTGGTTCCCGCCGTCGCGGTCCTCGCCGGGCCCCTGCGCATCCTCGAACTCGGCGACGACACAGCCGCGGGCCTCGGCGTCCGGGTCGGTGCGGCCCGGCTCGGCATCGTGGTCACCGCGGTCGGGCTTGCCGCGGCGGCGACGGCGGCCGCCGGGCCCGTGGCGTTCGTCGCGTTCCTCGCCGGGCCCATCGCCCGCCGGTTCGTCCGCAGGGCGAGCCTGCCGGCGTCGGCCCTGACCGGTGTGCTGATCGTGCTGAGCGCCGACTACATGGCCGCCAATATCGCGCCGCTGCTGCTGGCCGGCACGGTCCTGCCGGTCGGGGTGGTCACCGGGGCCCTCGGCGCCCCGTTCCTGCTCTGGCTGCTCGTCACTTCCAACCGAAAGGACGCCTGAGATGGCAACTCTCCAGACCTCCGGCCTGCGGCTCAAATACGATCAGCGGACCGTGATCGAGGGGCTCTCTGCGGAGATCCCGGAGGGCAAGGTGACCATGATCGTCGGCGCCAACGCCTGCGGAAAGTCCACCCTGCTCCGGGGCCTCGCCCGGCTGCTCAAGCCTGCGGCCGGCACGGTCACCCTCGACAGGCGGGACATCCACCGCCGTTCCGCCCGCGAGGTGGCCCGCACCCTGGGCCTGCTGCCGCAGCATCCCACGGCGCCGGACGGCATCACCGTCCGGGACCTGGTGGGCCGCGGCCGCTACCCGCACCAGGGTTTCTTCCGGTCCGGCCCGGCGGGCGGCTCCCAGGACGACGAGCGTGCCGTGCAGCAGGCGATGGTCGCCACCGAAACACTGGACCTTGCCGGGCGCAACGTGGACGAACTCTCCGGCGGGCAGCGGCAGCGGGTGTGGATCGCGATGGCTCTGGCGCAGGAAACCGAAGTGCTGTTGCTGGATGAGCCCACCACCTACCTGGACCTCACCCATCAGGTCGAGGTCCTGGACCTCATCACGGACCTGAACCGGCAGCGCGGCACCACCGTGGCGATTGTGCTGCACGACCTCAACCTCGCCGCCCGGTACGCCGACCACATCATCGCGATGAAAAACGGACAGATCGTCGCCGAAGGCGCCGCCCGGGCGGTGGTCACCGAGGAACTCGTCCGCGAGGTGTTCGGCCTGGAGTCCCGGGTGCTCCCGGACCCGGTGTCCGGCGCACCCCTGATCATCCCGGTGGGCCGCCACCATGCCGCTGTTCCGCAAACCACAACCCTGGAGCTGGTCCCATGACTGCCACGAACCCCGCCCCGGCCCGCACCCGGGAGGCCGTCAAGACGCCACCCGCCACCGAGCCCATGACCCGGGCCTTCGAAGTCCAGGTCACGGCGGTCCAGGTACTCGGACCGAACTTCCGGCGGATCACCCTGGGCGGCTATTCGTTGCGGGACTTCGGCGTCCATGGCGGAACCCTGGACCTGCGCATCAAACTCGTGATCCCCTCGTTGGCGGCCGACGGCACCGCGCTGCCGTTGCCGGACTTCCGGACGGAGCAGTCCGGCTGCTACCGCGAGTGGCTGGCCATGGATCCGGAGGCCCGCGGGTCCATGCGTACCTACACTGTGCGGCAGGAACGCCTCGATGCCGTCTACCCGGAACTCGACGTCGACTTCGTGATGCACTTCGACGGCGCCGGCCACGGCGGGCCGGCCGCCAGCTGGGCCCGCACCGCCAAACCGGGGGACACCCTGACCCTGATCGGGCCCAACAACCGGGCCGCGCACTGCGTCACCGCCGAAACCTATTCGGGGATCGAATGGCGTCCGGGGATGGCCCAGCGGGTCCTGCTGGCCGGAGATGAGACGGCGGTCCCTGCCATCAGCGCCATCCTCGAGAGCCTGCCGGCGTACGTCAGCGGGCATGCCATCCTGGAGGTTCCGGAGGCCGGCGACTTCCAGGGCATCACGACAGCCGCCGATGTCGAGATTTTTTGGATCGCGCGCGGTGCGGCGACCGGGCGGTCACGTCCGCACGGCGAACTGCTGCAGGAAGCGGTGCGGGCCGCCGTGACCCTTCCCGGCTGGGTTGGGCTCCGCCCATCCGTTGAGCCTGCGGCGGGCCCCGAGCCCGAGGACGTCAACGTGGACCACGACATCCTCTGGGAGACCCCTGCCCGGATGGATGCCGCAGCGATCAGCGCCAGCCGGAATCCGGACAAGCCCGCGGGGGCCATGCCGTTCTACGCCTGGATTGCCGGTGAGGCGGGGGTCGTCAAGGAGATGCGGCGGTACCTGGTGCGGGATGTCGGGATCGACCGGAAGCAGGTGGCGTTTATGGGGTACTGGCGGCAGGGGAAGGCCGAACTGTAGGCGACGCTCCTGGAGCTGTTGCTCCAATTGTTCCGACGCTCCCGCAGGTTCGACGGTTCTCTCGCCGACGCTCCTGCCGCTCCTGCCGTTTCTGCCGGACTTGCGGCCGCAGCCGCTGCTTTGCCGTCGCTTAGACACCTCCCGCCGCCTCCTTCGGCCGCGGGCGGCCTCTTTCGGCTCTGGTCGGCGATTCGCTCCTTCGCAAAGCACCGGCGGGGGCCTTGTGGTCGGCTCAACTTTGGCGCCCACGTCAGTCGCCATAGGTTGCTTCGGGTGGCTCACCTGTTGTGCCCCCCTTGTTCACCCCGACGTCGTCCGGCGGGGTTAGCGTGGGCGGTATGGCCGAGAAGCTTCTGTCCCCGGGCGCTGACGGGCGGCGGGTTTATGTTGCACTGGGGGATTCCTTCACCGAGGGGGTGGGGGACTACAACTCCCGGCTGCCCAACGGCGTGCGCGGCTGGGCGGACCGGGTGGCAGAGCAGCTGGCCAGGGCGGACCCGGGGTGGGCGTACGCCAACCTCGCCATCCGCAGTAAAAGGCTGCGGCAGATCATCGCGGAACAGCTGGAACCCGCGCTGGCCATGGAACCTACCCTCGTCACCCTGTACGCGGGCGGGAACGACATCCTGGATCTCGGGACCGACATCCGCACCCTGATGAAGGACTACGAATACCTCGTCGCCAGGCTTGCCGCCAGCGGTGCCACGGTGGTGCTGTTCACCGGATTCGACGTCAGGGTCTCGGCACTGCTGGAACCACTGAAGAGGCGGAACGCTCTCTACAACCAGCGGGTCCGCGAGGTGGCGTCGAGGTACGAGGCGGTGCTGGTGGATTACTGGTGCTTCGACGCATTCTACGATCCGCGGATGTGGGATTCGGACCGTCTGCACATGTCCAAGGCCGGTCACAAGTATCTCGCCGGCCAGGTCCTGGACCAGCTCGGGGTTGCGCATAAGGTCAAGCCCAAGGAATGGGCGCCCGCGGCGAAACTTGGCCTCCGCGACCGGGGGCGCGGGCAACGGCGCTGGGTCAGTGACTGGGTGCTGCCGCTCTTCGCGCGCAAGCTCCGGGGTGTCACGCTCGGGGACGAGCTCAGCCCGCGCTGGCCGGATCCGGTCAGGGTTCCACCGAAGGCGGGATTGAAGAAACTGGCCGCCAAGGTCCCGGCGGACTGAGCTGCAATCCTCCGCAGGGGTTTCCCGGCGCCGGGCCAGCAGGCGTCAGCTGTCCAGCAGGTTCTCGTAGCCCGGGGCCACCCGGCTCGCGTGGAACTCCTCGACGTCGAACTCGGCCACGCCGTTGATATAGAACGGGTCCCTGGCGAGGGAGGCATCCAGGGCGTCGCGGTCCGCGTTGGAGAGCAATAGGGCTCCCGTGCGCGGGATCTTCCGCCCCGCGACCATAAAAATGCCCTGGTCGAAGGCATCCTGCAGCCACGTCACGTGCGCCGGGAGATGGAAGTCAACGATCTCTTCGGGGACCTTGTAGGTCAGGGAGACTACATACATAGGGTCAGCCTAGCGCCTGTCCGCGGCGCCGGGGCGGGATTCTCCCCGTCACGGAATCCGGCGAAGTTGAACCGTCAATCTTCAATGCTCCTAGACTGTACCCATGACTGAACCGCGCTGGCTGAACGCCGACGAACGCCGGGCCTGGCTGGCCCAGGTGAGCATCAACACCCTGCTTCCGGCAGCGCTGGACACGCAGCTGCACCATGCGCGCAAGCTCTCTCTTTTCGACTACAACGTCCTCGCGATGCTCTCCGAGGCCGACGGTCGCTTCCTGCCCATGAGCGAACTGGCCGCGCGCACCAGCGCATCCCTGTCCCGGCTGTCCCATGTGGTCACCAAACTGCAGAACCGGGGCTGGGTGGAGCGTCGTCCGCACCCCGGCGACGCCCGGGTCACGACGGCGCACCTCACCGACGCGGGGATGGCGACTATCGAGGAGCTCGCCCCAGGGCACGTCGAGGCGGTCCGGTCGCTGTTCCTGGACGCCCTGAGCGAGGAGGACGTCGCTGACCTCGCCCGGATCGGCGAGAAGATCGTGGGCCGCCTGGACAAGGACCACTGGATCCTGCGGGAGAGCAGGCAGGCGTAAGGTCCGCCGCGAGGCCTTCCGCGACCCGGCGTCGCCTAGTGTTGGCACTATGCAATCGCCGATCGACAGCTACCTGCGCCAGATCCACGCCGAGATCGCCGAGCTCAAGGACGGCAAGCCCTACAGCACCATTCCGGCGATGGCCAACGTGGACCCGGACAACTTCGGCATCGCCCTGGCGACCGTGGACGGCACGGTGTACGAGATCGGTGACACCCGCGAGGAATTCACCATCCAGTCCATCTCGAAGCCCTTCACCTACGGGCTGGCCCTGGAGGACCTCGGCGCCGAGGCCGTGGACGCCAAAGTGGACGTGGAACCGTCGGGGGACTCGTTCAACGAGATCTCCCTGGCCGAAGGGACCGGCCGGCCGGCCAACGCGATGATCAACGCCGGGGCCCTCACCGCCACCTCGCTGATCAGGGGATCCGGCGGGCAGTCCGGGTTCAAGCGGATCCTCAGTACCTACTCCGCCTTCGCCGGCCGTCAGCTCTCGGTCAGCGAGAAGGTCTTCGAATCCGAGCTCAAGCACGGCCACCGCAACACGGCGCTCGCGTACCTGCTGCGGTCCTTCAACATCATCGAGGACGATCCGACGCCGGTCCTGGAGGACTATTTCCGCCAGTGCTCGGTCCTGGTGAACTGCTTCGACCTTTCGATCATGGCCGCCACCCTTGCCAACGGCGGCCGGAATCCGCTCAGCGGCAAACAGGTGCTGGAGATCGGGCCGGTGGAACGCGTGCTGTCCGTCATGATGACCTCCGGCATGTACGACGATGCCGGGGCCTGGATCAGCAGCGTAGGGATGCCGGGCAAGAGCGGGGTGGCCGGCGGAATCATCGCCGTGCTGCCCGGCCAGGTGGGCCTGGCCGTCTATTCGCCGCCGCTGGATGAGCACGGCAGCAGCGTCCGCGGCCTGGCAACGGCACAGCGCCTCTCACTGGACATGGAACTCCACTTCGTCCGCGCGGCCCGGACCGGCCGGTCCGCCATCCTCGCCGCGTACGACGTGACCGAGACGCCCTCGGGCATCCGCCGGAACGACGAGGCCGCCGACGTCCTGCGTGCCCACGGCCACCGGGCACGGGTGATCGAAGTCAACGGCGACCTCCTCTTCGCGGGAACCGAGTCCATGGTGCGGGAGCTCAGCAGCCTGGCGGACGACGTCGAGCTGGTAGTCCTGGACGTGCGCCGCACCGACCAGGTCAGCGAGGTTGCCGTGCGCATGCTGGCCAAGGCCAGGCAGGGGATGGCCGACGCCGGCCGGGAACTGGTGCTGATTGAGGCGGACGGTGCCGTCTCGGAGGCCTTGGGGCTGTCAGCGCAGCGCCAGGTGCCGTCCTTCGCATCCCGGAGCGCCGCCGTCGAATACTGTGAGAACCGCCTGCTGGAGCGCCACGGGGACCACCTGCTGCTCCCGGACCACGTGCCGGTCACCGCGTCGCCCGCGCTGGCGCCGCTGGAGGAGGCAGACGCCGCGGCGCTGGAAGCGCTGATGACACCCAGGTCCTACGACGACGGCGACGTCATCCGGCGCGTCGGGCTGCGGTTCGGCGGGGTCTACTTCATCACCTCCGGACGGGTCAGCAGCACGTCCCCGGGGCCCACCGCTGACCGGGTGAAGCTGAATACACTCAGCGCCGGCATGACCTTTGGCGAACTTGCGCTGGGCAGCGGGAACCGGCAGGAAACCACCGTCCGGGCGGTGGGCCCCGTGGAGGTCATGGTGCTCAGCGCGGAGGCAATCTCCGAGCTGGAAGCGGCCGACCCGCGCCTGGCCATCGCCCTGTGGAAGGCCCTGACCCGCGACGCCTACACCCGGGTGGAGCAGTACCTGCGCGAAACGGCGGTCCGGATCCGCGAATAGCGGCTCTGCAGGGCCCGCTCTTTTGCGCTCCGCTTTGTTTGCTTGGGGCAACTGCTGGCAGACTGGATCCATGGATTTCACGTCCCGCTATGTAGCCCTTGGCGACTCCTTCACGGAAGGCGTCGGCGACGACGACCCCGCCCGTCCCAACGGCGTCCGGGGCTGGGCGGACCGGGTGGCCGAGCAGCTCGCCGCCGCCGACCCCGGCTTCGGGTACGCCAACCTCGCCATCCGCGGCCGGAAGCTGCGCCAGATCATGGCCGAACAGGTCGATGCCGCCGTCGCCCTCAAACCGACCCTCGTAAGCATCTACGCCGGGGCCAACGACATCCTCCGGCCCAAGGTGGACATCGACGACCTGCTGGTGGACTACGACGCCGGCGTCCGCAAACTCACGGCCACCGGCGCGACCGTGGTGATGTTCACCGGTTTCGACTCCCGCGGCTCGAAGATCTTCAGCACCACGCGCGGCCGGACCGCGATCTACAACGAACTGGTCCGCGGCATCGCCGGGGACCACGGCGCCCTCCTGGTGGACTACTGGCGCTTCAGCGAGTACTACGACTGGGGGATGTGGGCGAGCGACCGGATGCACATGTCCGCCGCTGGCCACGCGAACATGGCCAAACGCGTCCTCACCGTCCTGGAGCATGACCACTCCATCGATGTCCCGCCCATGACCCCGGTTCCGGACCTCAGCCGGGCAGAGGCCATCCGCGCCAACGCCCGCTGGGTCCGCGAATTTGCCGGACCGTGGGTGGTCCGCCGCGTCACGGGGAAGTCGTCCGGCGACGGACTGACGCCGCGCTACCCCCAGCTCACGCACCTCTAGGCACGGAACCCCGGCGTCGCGAGCAGTTCCCCGCTGCCGAGGACGGCGGGCACCTCGACGTCCCGCGAGATGTGGTTGCCGCGCCCGGTCATGTCTGACGGCGCCGTCGACCACCGGAAGACGTCGCCCGCAGCCCATCAATAGGCTGTGAAACCGCTGGGGTGCCGATGTGACTTCGGCCCGCACTGGGCTTCACCCCTTATACACCTCCGGATGCCGGATTGGCCTTTAATTCGTCAAGCTCGTAGACTTGGTAGGCGCTAGGTGGCGCGGAGCGTGTGCAATTGCTCCGGTTGACGGGACATGTCTGCAGTATTGGCAGTCCTGATGGCCGGTAGTTAGGGGCTCAAGTTGCGTGCACTCCTGTATTCGCCCAGCATCCCGGTACTTCGCGGTGGCTATCCGAACGGATTCCGCCGCCCGGTAACCGTGGCCCGGAATCTTCGCCGCAGAGTGGAACGCAGTTGGTTTACGCCACTGCCTGAATCCTGCGGAACTACCGAAATCCTGTGGGCGCTGGATGCGGACGCCGCCTGTCGCACGGTTACGCGGGAACTCCGCCGATCGTTTCGTTTATTTTGAGGAGAGTCGTCATGGCAGCACACTGCCAGGTGACCGGAGCCGAGCCGGGCTTTGGACACAGCATTTCGCACTCGCACCGCCGCAACAAGCGCCGGTTCGACCCGAACATCCAGAAGAAGCGCTACTGGGTTCCGTCCCTGCGCCGTAATGTCACTCTGCAGCTGTCTGCAAAGGGCATCAAGACCATCGACGTGCGTGGCATCGACGTAGTCGTAGCCGCCATCCTGGCACGAGGAGTGAAGCTCTAATGGCTAAGGACAAGGACGTACGTCCGATCATCAAGCTCAAGTCGACCGCGGGCACGGGTTACACCTACGTGACGCGCAAGAACCGTCGTAACGACCCGGACCGCATGGTTCTGAAGAAGTACGACCCCCGCATCCGCAAGCACGTCGAATTCCGAGAGGAGCGCTAAACACATGGCAAAGAAGTCAATGATCGCTAAGAACGAACAGCGTAAAGTCATCGTCGAGCGTTATGCTGCAAAGCGCCTCGAACTGAAGAAGGCTCTGGTTGACCCCGCGTCGACCGACGAGGCACGCGAAGCTGCACGTCTCGGCTTGCAGAAGCTGCCCCGCAACGCCTCACCGGTGCGTCTGCGTAACCGCGACATCATCGATGGCCGCCCGCGCGGTACCTTCCAGAAGTTCGGCATCTCCCGTGTTCGCTTCCGCGACATGGCTCACCGCGGTGAGCTCCCGGGCATCACGAAGTCTTCCTGGTAATTCAGCACCCCTGTTGCCAGTGGCTTGAAGAAGGGCCGGCGCCTCTTTGAACCGGTCCCCGAAAGTTGGACTCGTAAATGCGATGTCTCCACTTTAGCGGCCGGCGATCGGCTCTTCACGGAAGGCTCCGTCCCACTTGGGACGGAGCCTTCTTTGCGTCGGAGCATGCCTGGCGGTCAACAGCCGCTGTCGTCGGGCATGCGACTGACATTGCCGGGGTTGCGTCTCAGAAAATGAGCGCCATGACGATGAACACGGCCGCGATCCCCAAGATGCCGAGGACCTGACGAAGCTGGTGCACGCGTTTCTCGGGCGAACCTTTCATGGATCGTCTGAGTAGCACGATGACGACGATCATGAGTGGGAAGACGGGCAATAACCACAACCAAGACATTGATTCCACCGGCGTCATGCCCTGATCCTAACGGCGGCAGCAAAAGGCCGCCGTGCGGACGTGACGACTGATTATCGTGTGGGCTATTTGGATCCTCGTGAGGCGGTTACTTGAAAAGCTGTGCGGGTGATTATGGACCTAAGCCGCGAGTGTCTGAGCACGGTACTGTACCGGGCTCAGACCGTTGAGCTTGGTGGAGACTCTTTCGGTGTTGTACCAGCGGATGTATTCGTGCAGCGCTGCTGCCAGGGCGTCGGTGCTGAGGAATCGGACACGGTGGAAGAGCTCTTCCTTGAGGTGTCCGAAGAAGTTCTCTATGACGGCGTTGTCGTAGCAGTTGGCTTTGCGGGACATCGATTGGACCGCGCCGGCGTTCTCCAAGATTGTGCGCCAGGACTTGTGCTGATATTGGAATCCCTGGTCGGAGTGCACGAGGGGTGTCTGCCCGTTCTCCAGCGTGGCCAAGGCGTTGCGCAGCGAGTCGTTGGTCAGCGCCAGATTGGGCGAGGTCCCAACGGCGTAGGAGATGATCTGCCGGTCAAAAAGATCCATGATCGGTGAGAGGTAGAGCTTCCGGTCGCCCACGCTGAACTCGGTCACATCGGTGACCCACTTCTGATTTGGGGCATCCGCTTCGAACTGGCGCTTCAGCAGGTTCGGTGCCACAACGCCCTGCTCGCCCTGGTAAGAGTTATACCGCTTCCTGCTTCGGACCTTGCAGACCAGCTGCAGGGAACGCATCAGCTTCAGCACTGTCTTCTTGGCGACCGTCCACCCTTGCTTGAGCAGTTCGATATGGATCCGGCGGTGTCCGTACCGGCCGTGGTTTTTCTTGAAAATCTCTGTGACAGCTGCCTTTAGGGAGGCCCGTGGATCGGGGCCTTGGAGGCGGGACTGGTGGTAGAAGAACGTGGACCGGGGTAACCCGGCCACATCCAGGAGAACCTCTAACCGGTGCTCGGCCTTGAGAGCGATGACAGCGCGGACCTTTAGCGCTGTTCCCCGTCCCTCAAGGCCTTTACTTTTCCCAGGAAGGCCACTTCTGCACGCAGGCGTTCATTTTCGCGGCGTAGCCGCTGCAGCTCCGGTTCAGGCTGGGCGGGAGCTTCTGGTTTTGTTCTGGGCCGGCCTTTCGGTTTCGGGCGTAGGCCTTCTTCGCCTTGAGCGCGGTACTGCGCCGCCCACACGGCTATCAGGTGTGGCGAGGACAGCTCGAGCTCCTTCGCCAGCTCAACCCTGGTCTCGCCGGAAATATATCGCTGCACAGCGTTGAGCTTGAACTCAAACGAATAAAGCCGCTTCACTGGTTTGGTCACAAGAGCAGTATCTCCACGAACGCGCCATCTGTCGTACAACCGGAGGACTGCCTTCCGACCCACCCCAAGCTTGGTTGCTACAGCCCTGGAGCCCCAACCGATCTCAAACAGCGCCACCGCGGCCTCGCGCTGCTCCTCAGACAATGAACTGCCCTTCAACATGAAACTGCTCCCCGTAAGTCAGAACTGAATTTTCAGTCCAACTTTCGGGGAGCAGTTCACTTGGCGCCGGCCCTTCCTGCATTTAAGGCTCGACGCCGGCCTGCAGCTTCCGGGGGAGGGGAACCGGTGGCGGCTGCGGGGCGAGGCGGGCTTNCGGGAGGGTGTGGGAGAGTAGGTCACCGCCGGAACATCATTAAACGGTCGAGAGCCCCAACCACACGGTTGGGGCTCTCCCGCATTTAACGGGACCTCCCACAGCCACCGGTCAGCCGGGGAACTTCCGGCCGTGGATCCAGGCCAGCAGCTCGACAGCAAGCCCGCCGCCCAGTGCGGCCGCTCCGGCGGCCCGCAACAACTCCGCCGGCGGCCGGGCGAGGTGGAAGAAGTCCTGGGCGAGCGGCAGGTTGACCAGGATCAGGAGTGTGGCGCACATCGCGAGCACCACGGCCAGCTTCTTCGCATCGAGCGGGCGGGACACCACCGCGAGGATCCATAGCCCCAGCACCGACAGGGTCAGCACTGATGCGGACTGCAGGGTCTCCGGCGCATCCCCGGCAGCTCCGCTCGACTGCGCATAGATGTTCAACCCCAGCAGTGAAGCAGCGACGATGAGCCCGGCCGGGACAGCGAAGGACAGTGACCGGCGCAGGAACCCGGGCCGATAGCGGCGGGTATTGGCCATGAGGGCCAGGAAGAAAGAGGGGATACCGATTGTCAGCCCGTCTGTGAAGGACAATTGGCGGGGCAGGAACGGAAACTGCAGGTTGAGGAGCCCGAAGCTGACGGCGATCGCGATCGAATAGGCCGTCTTGCTGAGGAATAGCTTGGACACCCGCTCGATGTTGGCGATCACCCGGCGGCCTTCGGCCACCACCCCGGGCAGCCGGTCGAAACGGCCATCCAGCAGCACCAGCCGGGCCACTGCCTTCGTGGCAGGCGCGGCAGAGTTCATGGCTATTCCCAGGTCGGCCTGTTTCAGGGCCAGCACGTCATTGACGCCGTCTCCGGTCATGGCGACCGTGTGCCCGCGCCGCTGAAGTGCTGCCACCATGTCCTTCTTCTGGTGCGGACTCACCCGGCCGAACACCGTGTTGTTGTCCATCACCTTTTCAAGCAGCCGGGGATCGGCCGGAAGCTGCCGGGCATCGTACCCCTGCCCGACGGCCAGGCCCACGGTCCGGGCAATCGCCGCGACCGTCCGGGGGTCGTCCCCCGAAATGACTTTTAGCTCAACGCCCTCGTCGCGGAAGTAGTCCAGGGTCTCTCGGGCATCGGGGCGGATCTGTTCCCGAAACGTGAGCACAACAACGGGTTCCACAACTGCCGGGAGGGTGGCGTCGTCGGCCGTGATGGTTATGTCGGCGGCGTAGCCCAGCACGACGGTCCGCAAGCCGGATGCCGCGAGCCGGCCGGCCCTGCCCAGGGCGGCGTCTGCTGCCGTCGCCGCGTCTGGACTGCCGTCCCGGTCCGTCAGCACCACTTCCGGGGCGCCGAGGATCCATGTGCCTGAGCCCGGGGTTCCGCCGTCGAACGTCACGGAACTCCACTTCCGGGCGGACGAGAACGGAACCGATGAGACCGCCGGGTTGCCGCCGTCGTGCACGAAAGCCGCTTCAAGGCTGCGCGAGGTCGCGTTTGCCTCTGGGTCGACAGCGAACCAGCCTAAGGCGTGCTCCCAGCCGGGTTCCGTGGGCTGGGCCAGTTCGTGCACACCGTCGAAGATGATGCGGCCTTCGGTGAGCGTTCCGGTCTTGTCGAGGCAGAGGACATCGACGCGGGCCAGGCCCTCGACCGCTGCCAGCTCCTGGATGAGAACCTTGTTCGCGGCCAGCCGGACCCCGCCGACAGCAAAAGCCACACTTGAGAGCAGGACCAGGCCCAGCGGAATCATGGCGATGACGCCCGCAATCACCCCCACCAGCGCGGCTGTCCACTCACCGCTGGCGATGGCCTGCTGCCAGCCGCCCCTGGACTGCATTTCGCCGTTGGCAACGATGAGGGCGACCGGCAACAGCGCCCAGGTGAGCCAGCGGAGAATCCGGTCGAGGCTGTTGCGGATCTCAGAGTTGACCAGCGAGAACCGCTTCGCGTCCGCAGCGATCCTGCTGGAGAAGGAGTCAGCTCCCACCCGGATCACCCGTGCCGTACCCCGGCCCGCAACAACGATCGAGCCCGAGAGGACTTCGGTTCCCGCGTCCTTATCCACCGGGTCCGATTCCCCGGTCAGGAGGGATTCATCGGCCTCCAGCCCGCGGCTCTCGAGGACAGAGGCATCGGCCGTGACCTGGTCGCCGGCCCGCAGGACCAGGACATCGTCAAGCACGACGTCGGCGGTCGGGATCTCCTGCACGGTCCCCTCACGCAGGACCCGGGCCCGCGGGGCCTCAAGCACCGCGAGGCGGTCCAGGGACCGCTTGGCGCGGTACTCCTGTACAACGCCTATGGCGGCGTTGCCTACAGCTGCCAGCCCGAAGAGGGCGTCCTGCCAGCTGCCCAGCAGAAGCAGGACGACAAAACTCGTGCCTACGATCGCGTTGAACAGGGTCAGCACATTGGCGCGCACGATCTCCCAGAGGCTGCGGCTGGTTGCGTCCGGTACACGGTTGGCAAGGCCATGCCTCATCCGGGAGGAGACCTGGCCCCCGGACAGACCGGCGGCGGCCGGTCCGGACACACGCCGATGGAGGAAGTCTGGCCTGTGGCGCCGGCGTTCTGCCATCACCTCCTGATCGTAGACGCGAGAGAGCCCCGGACGCAGGTGACCCACTCCACAGGCGGTGTTTTCTGGGTTCGGGGGGTGCGGGGTGGTCTTGGGGGCCGGGTTTCCGTGTGGTGGCGGGGGTTTTGGGGGTGTGGGGGCGGTGTGGGGGTGGATTTGTGTGTTGTCCGGGTGGCGTGTAAAGTAATTCGAGTCGCCGCCGCTGATGCGGAGAGATTGCGACCGACCCCCTGACAAACATCCTGAGAATGGTTCGCGGT